>JAPUEM010000038.1 GCA_027492575.1 Propionicimonas sp. | reverse complement strand
GGGACGACGGTGATCACCCCGCGTCCGGACTTCTCGGCGGCGCGGTTCCGTCCGTTGTTCGACACGATGACCACCGGGCGGGTCTTGTTGGCTTCGCTGCCGCGAATCGGCTCGAGGTCGACCAGCCAGATCTCACCCCGGCGCATCAGGCGTTGATTCCGTCGGCCACCACTGCGTCCCAGGCCTCGGCCTCGCCCGAGTCGTACCACTCGGCGTCAGCTTCGAGGTAGTCGGCCTCGAGCGCTCGCTCACGCAGCGCGCTCACGGCGTCGTGCAGCGCTCCGGAACGTGTCGTGCCTGTCTGCACCATGTACTCCCTGAGGAAGACAAGATCCACCGACGGCAGCGTCGCGCTTATCTTCTCAGTCACAGCCATACCAATGATCCTACCAATGATGCTCTGGTTCGTACTACCTGTGATCAGACGACCTGGATTCGCACGATCGGGTGCAGGACGCGGGTGTGGTCGACTTCCCGGACGGGGCCGGTCAGGTCGACCGGCAGGGTCGCGACGATGTCGGTGCTGGAACGGGCGAAGCCGAGTTCGATCCGTCCGGGTTCGACGATGCGGTGGCCGGCGACGCCGGTGAAGCTGGTCAGGTCGGGGTGCACCTCGAAACTCGCCACTGCGGCCTCACCCGGCTCCAACGACAGCCGGACGAAACCGATCAGGCGCTGTACCGGACGGACGACGCTGGCGAACGGGTCGTGCAGGTACAGCTGCACCACCTCGGTGCCGGCGCGGTCGCCGGTGTTGGCGACCCGGAGCGAGACGGTCACGGGTTCGTCCGTGGCAACGGCAGGGGCCGACGAGGAGGCGTCCGACCAGGCGAAGGTGGTGTAGGAAAGCCCGTGGCCGAAGCCGTAGGCGGGGGTCGGGTCGATGTTCGAGACCCCGCTGCGCCGGGCCAGCGGCGCCGCCAGATAGGTGGACGGCTGCGAGCCGGGTCCGAACGGCATCGACACCGGCAGCCGGCCGCTGGGGTTCACCCTGCCGCTCAGTACCCCGGCGATGGCGCCCGTGCCCTCCTCGCCGGCGAAGAAGGCGGCCACGACGGCCGCCGCCTGCGAGCCGGAGGCGCCCAGCGCGTAGGGACGGCCAGCGAGCAGCGTCACCACGACGGGGGTGCCGGTGGCCAGCACCGCCTCGAGCAAGGCCTGCTGAGCTCCGGGCAGAGAAAGGTCGGCGGCGTCGCAGCCCTCGCCCGAGGTGCCGCGTCCGAACAGGCCGGCCCGGTCGCCCAGGGCGAGCACCACCACGTCAGCGGCCCGCGCAGCCTCCAGAGCTGAGTCGAAGTCGGTCTCGCCGCCGTCCACGGACGTGCCCGGGGCATGGTCGATCACCGAATCGGGGAACTCGGCGCGCAGGGCATCCACCAGCGTGGGCAGCTCCAGCCCGATCGGCACCTCCGGGTACCGGACGCCGACATGCGACGGGAACGAGTAGCAGCCCAGCACAGCGTACGGGTCGTCGGCGTTGGGTCCGATCAGCGCGATCCGGCGCGGCGAACGCAGTGGCAGCACGCCGTCGTTGCGCACCAGGACGATCGCCTGCTCGGCGATCTCCCGGGCCAGCTCCCGGTTGGCTGGCGGGTCGAGCTGGATCGACCCCCGCAACCCCGCCAGATCCTCCAGATCGGCTCCGGTCAGCGCCGGTGGCACCGGAGAGTAGCCGGCGTCGAGCATGCCGAACTCAGCCTTCTGCCGCAGCACCCGCCGCAGCGCCCGGTCGATCAACGCCTCGTCCACCACGCCGGCCTCGACGGCCGCCACCAGGGCGCCGTTGAAGGCCTTGGCGGAGGGCAGCTCCACGTCGATCCCGGCCCGCAGCGCCAGCTCGGCGGCGGTCACGAAATCCTCCGCGACCGCGTGCAGGGTGTGCAGGAAGCCGATCGCGAAGTAGTCCGAGACCACCGTCCCGGAGAACCCCCAGGCATCCCGCAGCAAGCCGGTCAGCAGGGACGCATCGGCCGCGACCGCGACCCCGTCCACATCGGTGTACGAGTTCATCACCGACCGGACGCCGCTTTCGCGCACCGCCATCTCGAAGGGAACCGCCATCACGTCAAGAAACTCCCGCGAGCCCATCGAGACCGGCGCCAGATTGCGTCCGGCGCGCGAGGCGGAGTAGCCGATGAAGTGCTTCAGGGTGGCGATCACCCCGGCGGATTCAACCCCCCGGATGTAGGAAGAGGCCACCCGTCCGACCAGATAGGGGTCCTCACCGATGGTCTCCTCGACCCGTCCCCAGCGCAGATCCCGCATCACGTCCAGGACGGGCGCCAGCCCTTGGTGGATGCCCAGCGACGCCATGTCGGCCCCGATCCGCGACCCCATCCGCTCGATCAGCTCGGGGTTGAAGGTGGCCCCCCAGCTCAGCGGGACGGGGTAGGCCGTGGCCTGCCAGGCCGCGAAGCCCGCCAGGCACTCCTCGTGGGCGATCGCCGGCAGCCCCAGCCGGCTCTCGGTCATGATCCGGCGCTGGGTGCGCAGCAGCGAGACCGCGCCGACCGCCGGATCCACCGGGGCGGTGCCGAACGGACGGGTGAGCTGGCCCAGCCCGCGGGGCAGCATGGCGTCCAGGTCGATCGGGTCGGACATCTCGTGCTGGTTCGGCGCGACGTCCTCACCGTCGGACGAGGCGCCCACCCACAGTCCGTAGAGCTGGGCGACCTTCTCGGTCACGGTCATCTCGGCGATCAGCGCGTCGACGCGCTGATCGAGCGAGAGCGAGGTGTCATGCCACGGCCAGGTGGTGAGCTCTTCGATCACGGGGATCATCCCTTCACGGCTCCGGTCAGGCCACCGACGATGCGCTTCTCGGCGGCGATGAAGAAGAGCAGCGCCGGCAGCATCGACAGTGAGGTGTAGGCCAGCACGGCCCCGGTGTCCTGGGAGTACTGGGTGGCGAACTGGGTGACGCCCAGCGGCAGCGTCCACAGGTTCTGCGGCATGCCGCCGGCCGCCATGATCAGCAGCGGCAGCAGGTAGGCGTTCCAGGAACCGATGAAGGCCAGCACTCCCACGGTGATCAGGCCCGGCATCGACAGCGGCAGCATGATCCGCCAGAAGAAGCCGATCCGGCTCGCCCCGTCGATCGCGGCGGCCTCCTCGAGTTCGTCCGGGATCGCCCGCAGGAAGGGCA
>JAPUEM010000037.1:3916-24729 GCA_027492575.1 Propionicimonas sp. | reverse complement strand
TCCGCTCGAACTGGCCCATGTTCTCGGTGTTGATCCGGAAGTAGGCCTGCAGCGGGATCGAGACGTGGACGCCCTTGGGGACGTAGACGAAGGAGCCGCCCGACCAGACCGCGGAGTTCAGCGAGGCGAACTTGTTGTCGCCGACCGGGATCACCGAGCCGAAGTACTCCTGGAAGATCTCCGGGTACTCTTTCAGGCCGGTGTCGGTGTCGAGGAAGATGACGCCCTGGCGCTCCAGTTCCTCGTTGATCTTGTGGTAGACCACCTCGGATTCGTACTGGGCGGCGACGCCGGCCACCAGCCGCATCTTCTCCGCCTCGGGGATGCCGAGCCGGTCGTAGGTCTTCTTGATGTCGTCGGGCAGATCCTCCCAGGTGTTGGCCTGCTTCTCGGTGGAGCGCACGAAGTACTTGATCGTGTCGAAGTCGATGCCGGAGAGGTCGGCGCCCCAGCTGGGCATCGGCTTGCGGTCGTACAGCCGCAGCGCCTTCAGCCGCAGTTCCAGCATCCAGTCGGGCTCGTTCTTCAGCGCGGAGATGTTGCGCACCACGTCCTCGTTGAGGCCCCGCTTGGCGTTGGCGCCCGCGGAGTCCTCGTCCCGCCAGCCGTACTGGTAGTGGCCGAGTGCCTGCAGGTGTTCTTCCTGGGTGGCGCCCAAGCCGGGTGCGGCAGGAGTGGTCGCAGTCATGAAGTGGGCCTTCCTTCGGTTGTCGGTTCGTCTCGCACCACCGGGTGCGGCACGTGGGTGGTGCACACCCCGTCGCCGTGAGCGATGGTGGCCAGCCGTTGCACGTGGGAATCCAGCATCCGCGCGAAGGCTCGGGTCTCGGCCTCGCACAGTTCCGGGAACTCCGCCGCCACATGGGCGACCGGGCAATGGTACTGGCACAGCTGGACGCCACTGCGCACGGGCTGCAGAGAAGCCACGAACCCTTTGGCGGTCAACGCTTCTACCAACGCTTCGGCGGGGGTCGGATATTCCTCCTTGACCTGATCGAAGCGCTCTTCGATGGCCCCGACCACCCCGGTGGCGAAGTCGGTGACCGCGTCGTCGCCGGCCACCTGGCGCAGAAAGCCGAGGGCCTGGATCGCCAGATCGTCGTAGGCCTGGTAGAACTCGGCCCGTCCGGCATCGGTGAGGGCGAAGACCCGGGCCGGACGTCCGCGGCCGCGGGGGCCGTAGACCCGCTGCTCGCGGGAGGTCAGGTGGCCCAGGCTGATCAGCACCGTCAGGTGGCGGCGCACCGCCGCCGGCGTGAGGTTCAGCCGCTTGGCCAGTTCGTTGGCGGTGGAGGGCCCGTACTGCAGGATGCTGCGCGAGACCCGCGACCGGGTCGAGGCGTCGTTCTCCAGCTGGGCCGGATCCACGGATTCCTCGGCCAGCGGCGACGCGTCTGGGCTCGTTTTCACAACACCATTGTTCTCCATTTCCGTGGTGGTCTCAACCGGACGCCCACGGGGCCCCCTCGGGCGCGGCAGCAACCTGCAAAACCGGCTGACAACTACGACACCGCGTCGTAGGGTGGGGTCCGGTGGTCTGCTGACTAGGCCATCGATCCAGCTGAGGCGAAAATCCAGAAGGAACGTCATCGTGACACCCGAACCGAAAGATCCCCTGCCGGCCCGCTCGGGCCGGCGCACCCTGGCACGAGGAGCCCGTCTGGGGCTGCTCGGCCTGGCAGCAATGGCGCTCACCGCCTGCACGGCGGGCGGTGGTGAGCCCGGTCACACCGGCCACACCAGCGAGTTCGATCTGCCGCTGCCCGACCTGGCCGGCGCCAGGTTCCTCGGCGGCGCGCTGGACGGCCGGACGTTGCTGCTGATCGGCCTGCTGATCTGTGTGGGCGGGTTCGCGTTCGGCCTGGTCAGCTACATGCAGCTGAAGAACCTTCCGGTGCACAAGGCGATGCGTGAGGTCTCCGAGCTCATCTACGAGACCTGCAAGGCCTACCTGCTGCAGCAGGGCAAGTTCCTGCTGCTGCTCTTCGCCTTCATCGGTGCGGTGATCTTCGTCTACTTCGGCTTCCTCAACACCACCGGCGGCTGGGGACGGGTCGGCCTGGTGCTGCTCTTCGCGGTGATCGGCATGGCCGGCTCCTACGGCATCGCCTGGTACGGCATCCGGCTGAACACCTTCGCGAACTCGCGGACGGCGCACGCCTCGCTGAAGGGCAAGCCCTTCGACGTCTACAACATCCCGATGCGCTCCGGCATGAGCGTGGGCATGGTGCTGATCAGCACCGAGCTGATCCTGATGCTGGCGATCATGCTCTTCCTGCCCGCCGACATCGCCACCGCCTGCTTCCTCGGCTTCGCGATCGGCGAGTCGCTGGGCGCCTCGGCGCTGCGGATCGCCGGCGGCATCTTCACCAAGATCGCCGACATCGGCTCCGACCTGATGAAGATCGTCTTCAAGATCGGTGAGGACGACCCGCGCAACCCGGGCACCATCGCCGACTGCACCGGCGACAACGCCGGTGACTCGGTCGGCCCGTCCGCCGACGGTTTCGAGACCTACGGCGTGACCGGCGTCGCGCTGATCACCTTCATCCTGCTCGGCATCCCGGATGCCACCCTGCAGGCGCACTTCCTGGTGTGGATCTTCTTCATCCGCGCGATCATGCTGGTCGCCTCGGCGCTCTCCTACTTCGGCAATGCCGCCTGGGCGAAGGCCCGGTACGGCGACGCCGACGAGATGGAGTTCGAGACCCCGCTCACCTCGCTGGTGTGGATCACCTCGATCGTCTCGATCGCGCTGACCTTCGCGATGTCGGCGGTGCTGATCTCCGACATCGAGGGCTACCCGAACCTGTGGTGGCAGCTGTCGCTGATCATCAGCTTCGGCACCCTGGCCGGCGCGGTGATCCCCGAGCTGGTGAAGGTCTTCACCGGCGTCAAGGCCAAGCACACCGAGGAGGTCGTCAAGTCCGCCAAGGAGGGCGGCGCCTCGCTCGACATCCTCTCCGGCCTGGTGGCGGGCAACTTCTCGGCCTACTGGCTGGGCATGGCGATCGTCGGCCTGATGGCCGGCGCCTACGCCGTCTCCACCCAGATCCCGGCGATCAATCCGGTCGACGCGGCCGCGGGCGGGATCATGCTGGCCCCGGGCGTCTTCGCCCTCGGCCTGGTCGCCTTCGGCTTCCTGGGCATGGGCCCGGTCACCATCGCGGTCGACTCCTACGGCCCGGTCACCGACAACGCCCAGTCGGTCTACGAGCTCTCGCAGATCGAGCAGGTCGAGGGCATCGAGGAGGAACTGCAACGCGACTACGGCATCACGCCCAACTTCGAGCGCGCCAAGCACCTGCTCGAAGCCAATGACGGCGCCGGCAACACCTTCAAGGCCACCGCCAAGCCGGTGCTGATCGGCACCGCCGCGGTGGGCGCGACCACCATGATCTTCTCGATCATCATGGGCCTGACCAACGGCCTGGAGGTCAACATCGACAGCCTGTCGCTGCTGCATGTGCCCTTCCTGCTCGGCCTGATCACTGGCGGCGCCATCATCTACTGGTTCACCGGCGCCTCGATGCAGGCCGTCACGACCGGCTCCTTCCGCGCGGTGGAGTTCATCAAGCAGAACATCGACCTGGAGAACTCCGAGCGGGCCTCGGTGAAGGATTCCCGCAAGGTGGTCGAGATCTGCACCCAGTACGCCCAGAAGGGCATGTTCAACATCTTCCTGGGCATCTTCTTCGCCACCTTGGCGTTCGCCTTCGTGGAGCCGTTCTTCTTCATCGGCTACCTGATCTCGATCGCCATCTTCGGGCTCTACCAGGCCATCTTCATGGCCAACGCCGGTGGCGCCTGGGATAACGCGAAGAAGATCGTCGAGGTGGATCTGCAGGCCAAGGGCACCGACCTGCACGACGCCTCCATCGTCGGAGACACCGTGGGCGACCCGTTCAAGGACACCAGCTCGGTGGCGCTGAACCCGGTGATCAAGTTCACCACCCTGTTCGGCATGCTGGCGATCGAACTGTCGCTGATCATCAACAACCCGGGCACCAACGCGGTGCTCGCGGTGGTCTTCGGCGCGGCCAGCGTCTACATGGTCTGGCGTTCCTTCTACGGCATGCGGATCGACCAGCCGATGCTCACCAAGGACGACTTCGTGGCCAAGGACACCAACCCCGGCCCGGAGCTCGCCCCGACCGTCGAGGACGCGATCGCGTCACCGCGTCAGTAGCACCAAGACGGAACGGCCGGCTCCTCCTGGGGCCGGCCGTTCCGAGTTCCCGGCTCGGTTCCGCCGCATATGGCCGGATGGCCGCTCCGGCGGAGCCCGGGCATTAGTCTGGCCTGGTGGCCCGATCGACAGCACTGACGCTTCGCCGGCTGTCGGTGCGGCTGGGCGGCCGTGCGGTGCTGGACGAACTCGACCTGAGCGCCGCCGAGGGCGAGATCACCGCCCTCCTGGGACCGAACGGCGCAGGCAAGACCACCATGATCCGCTGCTGCACCGGGCTGGTGCCGCCCAGCGACGGCTCGATCGAGGTATTGGGCCGGCCGGCAGGCTCGCCGGGCGCCAACGACCAGGTGGGCCTGATGCCGCAGTCGACCGGCGCCTGGTCGGGGGTCCGCCCCCGGGAGCTGCTGGGCTACCTCGCCTCGCTGTACGCCACCCCCCTGCCGCCGGCCGCTCTGATCGAACGGCTCGGGATCGGCTCCTTCGCCGAGACGCCCTACCGGCGGCTCTCCGGCGGCCAGCAGCAACTGGTCAACCTGGCCGGCGCGATCGTCGGACGGCCGCGGCTGGTCTTCCTGGACGAGCCCACCGCCGGCCTCGACCCGCACGCCCGCCGCTCGGTCTGGGAGCTGATCCGGCAGCTGCGGACGGCCGGGGTGGCCATCCTGCTCACCACCCACGACATGGACGAGGCCGAGCAGCTGGCCGACCAGGTGTACCTGCTGGATTCCGGACGGCTGGTCGCCCACGGCACCGTCGCCGAGCTCACCGCGGCCGGCAGCCTGGAGCAGCTCTTCCTCGCGCTGACCAGCCCGCGGGAGGCGTCGTGACCGCCCTCGACCTCTCCCCCGCCGCGGGCGGCGCCCCCCGCGCGACCCGCGTCCTGCGGCACGCCGCGATGGAGGCCCGCCTGGTGGCCCGCAACGGCGAGCAGCTGCTGCTGGCGCTGGTGATCCCGATCGGGCTGCTGATCGGGGGCGTGATCACCGGTGCCCGGTTCGGCATCGAACCGGAGCCCTTCGCCGCCTCGGTGCTGGCGCTCGGGCTGTGGTCGACCGGCTTCACCGCGCTGGCCGTCGCCACCGGCTTCGAGCGCCGCTACGGCGTCCTGGAGCGGCTGGCCGCCACCCCGCTGCGCCGGGTCGACCTGATCGCCGGCAAGGCGGTGGCCTTTGCCGGGCTCGCCCTGGCACAGCTCGCGGTGCTGGTCGTGGTGGCGTTGGCGACGGGCTGGGCTCCGCGTCCGACGTTGCCGCAGACGCTCATCGCGGTGCTGGCGATCGCGCTGGCGCTGCCGGCCTTCGCCTGCCTCGCGCTCGTCCTTTCCAGCCTGGTCAGCGCCGAACTCACCCTGGCCCTGGCGAATCTGGTCTACCTGGGCGGCGCGGCACTGGGCCTGCTGGTGCCGCCGGTGGCGTTCCCGTCCTGGGCGCAGCCGGCACTGGCCCTGCTGCCCACCACAGCCCTGGGCGATACCCTGCGCACCTGGGCCAGCGGCGGGACGGACCCGCTGCCGCTGGCCGTCCTGACGGTCTGGGTCCTGGCGGGGCTGTGGCTGGCCCGGAAGGTGTTCCGATGGACCTCCTGAAGTCGCCCGCGGCGATGCGCCGCTGGGCGGTCGGTTCGCTGCTGGGCAACATGACCCTGATCGTCACCGGCGGGCTGGTGCGGGTGACCGAGTCGGGCCTGGGCTGCAGCACCTGGCCGCAGTGCGAGCCGGGCTCCTACATCCCACACCCCGAGGCAGGCGCGAACGCGATCGTCGAGTTCGGCAACCGGCTGCTCACCTTCGCGCTGATCGCCCTCGCCGTGGGCACCTTCCTCGCCGCCTGGCACGCCCGCGACGACCAGGGACGGCCGCGGCGCGATCTGCGACGGCTGGCCTTCGTGGCGGCGATCGGAGTGCCGATCCAGGCGGTGATCGGCGGCTTCTCGGTGCTGACCAACCTCAACCCGTGGGTGGTCTCGCTGCACCTGCTGGCCTCGGTGGCCATGATCGTCGTCTGCGTCCGGCTGATCCACCGCGCCGTCCCCGTCGAACCGGCGGTCGTGCCGCGCCGGGTGGGCCTGCTCTCGTCAGTGGTCTTCGCCGGAGGCATGGCGGCGGTGGTGCTGGGCACCGTGGTGACCGGCTCCGGCCCCAACAGCGGGGACGGCGGCGCCGAGCGCAACGGCTTCTCCCCCGAGCTCACCGCCCGGATCCACTCGATCAGTGTCTGGCTGACCTTGTTGGCCCTGGCCGGCCTGCTCGTGCTGGCGCATCGGATCCCCGTGGTCTTCCGTGCCGGAACGACGGTAGCGGTGGTCTCGGTGCTCCAGGGAGCGATCGGCTACGCCCAGTACTTCCTCGGCAACCCGCCGGCGCTCGTGGCCGTGCACATGCTCGGGACGGCGGTCTTCACCGCTGCTGTGGCCCACCTGTGGCTGCTCGCGCCGCCGCGATCCGTCGCGGCAGGCTGATCCGGCGGCCAACTAGCCTGGTTGTCATGGTGAGTGAGTTCGTCGCGGGCGCCCGCAGTTTCTTCGCCGGGTTCGGCCTGTGGCGGATCCGGCCCAGGTTGATGGCGCTCGCGCTGCTTCCCGCCCTCGGCGTCCTGGTCGTGATGACCGGGCTGCTGAGCTGGCTGGGCAGTTGGCTGGTGGGCCTGATCCCGGGCTGGACGGGGTTCGCCGACGGCTGGCCGGGGTGGGCGGCGGGGCTCTTGCGGTTCGCCATGGCGTCCGGGATCACGCTGGCGCTGGTGCTCGTCCTGATCGTCTCGTTCACCGCGATCACCCTCGCCGTGGGCGACCCGCTCTACGCCCGGATCTCGCTGGCCACCGAGGAACTGCTCGGCGGGCCGGTCCCCGACCACTCCCCCGGCTGGACGACCTGGCTGGGCGATGCCCTGCGCCTGGCCGCGCACGGCCTGTTCGGCGGCCTGCTGGTGGGTCTGCTGGGCCTGCTGCCCGGTGTCGGGACGGTCGTCGCCGCCGTCCTCGGCTTCACCCTTTCCAGTTGGCTGCTCGCCACCGGACTGGTCGCCGGCGCTCTGGAGCGCCGCGGCCTCGACCGCGCGGCCCGGGCCAGGCTGCGCCGCTCCCGTCCCTGGCGGGTGCTGGGTTTCGGCATGGTCGCTCAGGCTCTCTTCCTGATCCCGGGCGGCGCGGTGGCCATGATGCCCGCGGCGGCCTCGGGAGCCACCCGCCTGGCGCGCTCCCTGGTCGGCGAGCGGTCGAGCTAGCGGCTACGCCGCGACGTCGCCCTTCGGTCCGGGGGTCGGGGCTCCGGCGGTCTGATCCCAGTCCCGCGGGGAGAGATCCGGGCGCTGGCGCAGGTAGCCGTTGGAGAGCAGCGGGGACGAGATGATCATGTCGGCGCTGGCCACGTTGCAGGCCATCGGGATGTTCCAGACGGCGCCGATCCGCAGCAACGCCTTGACGTCCGGGTCGTGGGGCTGGGCCTCCAGCGGATCCCAGAAGAAGATCAGCAGGTCCAGGGTGCCCTCGGCGATCCGGGCGCCGATCTGCTGATCCCCGCCGACCGGGCCGGAGAGGAACCGGTGCACCGGCAGGCCAAGCTCGTACTCCAGCATCGTCCCGGTCGTCCCGGTCGCGTAGAGGTCGTGCTGGGCCAGGGTGTCCCGGTTGTAGGCCGCCCAGCGCAGCAATTCGGTCTTCATGTTGTCGTGGGCGACGAGGGCGATCTGGCGTCGGTTCTCAGGCTTCTCAGTTGACTTCACGTCAACCATGGTGCGTGGCGAAGGTTGCCGGAACGTTAACGGCAGCTGTGGGCTTCGTTAAGAAGGCCCGGGATCAGAAGACCAGCGGGTCGATCGCGGCGGCGATGAAGACCAGCGCCAGGTAGCTGTTGGAGAGGTGGAAGAGGCGCATCGGCTTCAGCTGGGCGTCGACCATTCCGGCGCGGGCGCGGCGCAGCAGGGCGATCGACTCGGCGATCATCACCAGGCCGAGAACGGCGGCCACCACCGGGTAGAGCCAGCCGGTGCCGGCCACCGGCCACAGCAGCAGGCTCACCGCGACGGTCAGCACCGTGTAGGCGAGAATCCGGACGGCCACCGCCACCGGGGGCATGACCACCGGCAGCATCGGGACGTGGGCGGCGGTGTAGTCCTCGCGGTAGCGCAGCGCCAGTGCCCAGGTGTGCGGCGGCGTCCAGGCGAAGACGATCGCGAAGAGCACCAGCGGGGGCCAGGCGATCGAGCCGGTCACGGCCGTCCAGCCGATCAGCGGCGGGAAGCAGCCCGCGATCCCGCCCCAGACGATGTTCTGGGCGGTGCGCCGCTTCAGCGCCAGGGTGTAGACGAAGACGTAGTACAGGTTCGCCAGCAGCGCCAGGCCGGCCGACAGCCAGTTCGCCCCGAACCCGAGAATCAGGACGGACGCCACCCCCAGCAGGACACCGAAGGCGTACGCGTTGGGCGCCGACACCAGGTCGCGGGCCATCGGACGGCGCCTGGTGCGACGCATCGCGGCGTCGATGTCGGCGTCGATCACGGAGTTGAAGACATTGGCGCTGGCCGCGGCCAGCGTCCCGCCGATCAGGGTCGTCGCGACCAGTCCGAGCGGCGGGAACCCGCCCACGGCAAGGAACATCGCCGGCACCGTGGTCACCAGCAGCAACTCGATGATCCGCGGCTTGGCGAGCGCCACATAGGCGGCGATCACCTCGCGGGCCCGGACCGGCCCAGCCGTGACCGCGGCCGCTTCCGCGCGGCCGGCTCGATCGTGGGTGTGAATCTCCGCCCGTCCCTTCGTGTCGGTCTTCGCAGTCTAGCCACCGCGACCCGGCCGACGGCACCGCGGAGGCCCGCGATACGTACAGTTCCCGATCCGCGGGATCTGCGTGGACCGCTGCCCGGCGGCTCCGTGGCGGTGCCGTAGAGTCGACCCGATATGAACACGCAACACAATCCACTGCGGGATGCCAGCGATCGCCGGCTGCCGCGGATGGCGGGGCCGTGCGCGCTCGTGCTCTTCGGCGTCACCGGTGACCTGGCCCGCCGCAAATTGCTCCCGGCGATCTACGACCTCGCCAACCGCGGCCTGCTCTCCCCCGCCTTCGGGCTGGTCGGCTTCGCCCGCCGCGACTGGCGGGCCGACCACTTCGCCGAGGTGGTGGCCGAGGCGGTCAAGGCCAACGCCCGCACCCCGTTCCGCGAGGACGTCTGGCAGCAGCTGGTGGAAGGCATCCGGTTCGTCTCCGGCGAACTCGACGACGACGAGGCCTTCAAGCGGCTGGGCGCCACCCTCACCGAGCTGGACGAGGCCCAGGGCACCGGCGGCAACCACGCCTTCTACCTGTCGGTCCCGCCGGCCGCCTTCGACCTCACCCTCGACCAGCTGAGCCGGCACGGCCTGGCCGGCGAGGACCGGCCCACCGCCGGGGACGCCTGGTCGCGGGTGGTCATCGAGAAGCCGTTCGGGCACGACCTGGCCAGCGCGCAGGATCTGCAGCGCAAGGTGGCCGCGGCCTTCGACCCGCAGTCGGTCTTCCGGATCGACCACTACCTGGGCAAGGAGACCGTCCAGAACATGCTGGCCTTCCGGTTCGCCAACCAGCTCTTCGAGCCGATCTGGAACCGCACCTACATCGATCACGTGCAGATCACGATGGCCGAGGACATCGGCATCGGCGGCCGGGCCGGCTACTACGACGGCATCGGCGCCGCCCGGGACGTCACCCAGAACCATCTGCTGCAGCTGCTGGCGCTGACCGCGATGGAGGAACCCACCTCCTTCGACGCCGACCAGTTGCACGCCGAGAAGATGAAGGTGCTCTCCGCCACCCACCCCGCCAGGGATCTGGCGCTGGGCACCGCCCGCGGCCAGTACACCGCCGGCTGGGAGGGTGGCGAGTACGTCAAGGGCTACCTGGAGGAGGACGGCATCGCGGCCGATTCCACCACCGAGACCTACGCGGCGATCCGGGTCGACATCGAGAACCGGCGCTGGGCCGGCGTCCCGTTCTATCTGCGTTCGGCCAAGCGGATGCCGCGGCGGGTGACCGAGATCGCGCTGGTGCTGCGTCCGGCCCCCCACCTGCCCTTCCACGCCGCGGACGTCGCCAACCTGGGCTCCAACGCGCTGGTCATGCGCATCCAGCCGGACGAGGGCATCACGCTGCGGTTCGGCGCCAAGGTGCCCGCCACCCAGATGGAGGTGCGCGACGTCACGATGGACTTCGCCTACGGCACCTCCTTCGCCGAATCCAGCCCGGAGGCCTACGAGCGGCTCATCCTGGATGTGCTGCTGGGCGATCCGCCGCTCTTCCCGCAGCACGACGAGGTGGAGGCGTCCTGGCGGATCCTCGACCCCGTCCTGGAGTACTGGGCGGCCCTGGACGCCCGTCCGGAGGGCTACCAGGCCGGCTCCTGGGGGCCTGCCTGCGCCGACGAGATGCTCGCCAGGGACGGCCGTACCTGGCGGCGACCATGAGGAGCGACCGGTGATCATCGAACTGGAGCAGACCAACGCCAGCCAGATCGGACGGCGGGTGCTGACTGCCCGCGGCCGGGTCGGCGTGCCGACCGGGCTGGTCTTCACCATGATCGTCATCGCGCAGGAGTGCGACGACGACGCGGTCATGGCGGCCGCCATCGACGCCGGACGGGAGCACCCCTCCCGCATTCTGGTGCTGCGCGACGCCGACGGCCCCACCCAGCTGGACGCCCGGGTGCGGGTCGGCGGCGAGGTGCCGGGCGACATCATCGAACTGACCTTCCGCGGCGAGCTCACCCAGCATCGCGCCTCGGCGGTGCTGCCGCTGCTGCTGCCGGATTCGCCGGTGGTGGCCTGGTGGCCGGGAGCTGCCCCGCTGGTACCAGGCCGGGATCCGATCGGGCTCCTGGCCCAGCGCCGGATCACCGACGCGATGGGCACCCCCGACCCGATCCCGATGCTGGTCGAGCGGGCCCACCACGGCGCCCCCGGCGATGTCGATCTGGTCTGGACCAGGCTCACCCGGTGGCGCGGGCTGCTGGCCGCCGCGGTCGAGCAGTACCCGTCCCCGATCCGCCGGGCCTCGGTCTCGGCCACCCCGGGCCATGCCGCCGCCGACCTCCTCGCCGCCTGGCTCACCAGCCGCACCGGCATCGACACCGAGCTCATCGCGGCGCCGGGCCACTACGGCATCATGGGCGTCGAACTGGTGACCGATGCGGGCAGCATCAAGGTGAGCCGCACCGACGGTTCGATGGCCACCTTCAGCGCTCCCGGCGTCCCCGGACGGCTGCTGGCGCTGCCCCGGCGCGACCTCAACATGCTGATCACCGAGGAGTTGCGGCGCCTGGACGACGATCCGGCCTACAGTGCAGCCATGACAACCCTCGCCGCGCGGTGGGACGCCACCAGCCGGGTAGCCGTCGCACTGCCATGAGCCAGCCCACGGTGGTGCGGTACGCCGACGCGGAGGACCTGGCGAACCAGGCCGCCGTCCGGCTGCTGCAGGCCCTGATCGGCTACCAGGCCGACGGCCGGGTGGCCCAGCTCTGCCTGACCGGCGGACGGATCGCGCTGCGGATCTACGCCCGGCTCGCCGAACTGGTGGTGGGCTCCGAACTCGACCCGGCCCGCCTGGAACTGTGGTGGGGGGACGAACGGTACCTGCCGACCGACGATCCCGACCGCAACGCCGGCCCGACCCTGGCCACCCTGGCCGGACGGTTCCCGCTGGATCCCGCCCGCACCCACCCGATGCCGGCAGCGGACGGCCTGATCGACGCCGCCGCGGGCGCGGCCACCTATGCCAAGGAGCTCGCCGACACCCGGTTCGACCTGGTGCTGCTGGGGATGGGTGAGGACGGGCACGTGGCGTCCATCTTCCCGGGGCATCTCTCCGGCGAGGTCAGCACGCAGACGGTGATCGGGGTGAGCGACTCCCCCAAGCCGCCGAGCGAGCGGATCAGCCTCACCGTCGCCGCGCTGAGCCGCGCCGGTCAGGTCTGGTTCCTGGTCAGCGGCACCGAGAAGGCCGGCTCGCTGCGCCGGGCGCTGGAAGGCGATCAGGAACTGCCGGCAGCCCGCGTCCATGGTGAGGAGGCGACCGTCTGGCTGGTCGATCAGGCGGCAGCCCAGGAGCTGCCCTACTTCGAATGCTCGGTCTGAGCCTGATCCGGGGCCGAACCCCGGGTCAGTAGATCACCTCGCCGCTGGCGCGGCGGGCCCGCAGGGTCTCCAGCGCCTCGGCCAGGATGGCCACCGCCTCGGCGTCGGTGCGACGCTCCTTCACGTAGGCCAGGTGGGTCTTGTAGGGCTGGATCTTCGGCGGCGGCGGCGGGTTCTCGGAATCGAGGTTCGCCGGCAGGCCGCAGCGCGGACAGTCCCAGGTCTCCGGCACCACGGCTTCGGCGGCGAAGGCCGGACGGGTCTCGTGGCGGTTCGCGCAGAAGTACGAGACGTACAGTCGTGGCGCGGATTCACCCCGCTCGGCTTCGCCCATCGGGCCCGCGCCCACGCGGCTGCCCCGAATCGCACTCCCACCAACCACAGGTGTCCTCCTTGCCGGAAATGAATGCCCGAGCGGGCGGGATTACAGAACCCCGACTTCGGGGAAGAAGCGGTACAGGGTGAGCAGGCCGAAGATGGCGAACAGCCAGATCAGGCCGACCACGATGGTGATCCGGTCGAGGTTGCGCTCGGCCACCGAGGTGCCCCCCATGTTCGTCGTCGTGCCGCCGCCGAAGAGGTCGGACATGCCGCCCCCCCGGCCCTTGTGCAGCAGGATGAACAGCGCCAGGGCGAGGCTGGTGATGATCAGGATGATCGACAGCGTCAGGATCGGCCAGGTCAGCAGGGGCACAACAGTCACGCCGTGAATCCTAACCCAACGGCTGCGGGTTTCCCGCATCGGCGGTGCGGACGCGACGACGCCCGGGGCCGCGGCCCCGGGCGTCGCTGGAATCGATTCGTCAGGCGGAGAGCAGGACGATCTTCGCGAACTCCTCCGGGTCGAGGCTGGCGCCGCCGACCAGGGCTCCGTCCACGTCCGGCTTGGCCATGATCTCGGCCACGTTGCCCGACTTCACCGAGCCGCCGTACTGGATGCGGACGGCCTCGGCGGCAGCCTCGCCGAAGGCGTCACGGACGTAGCCGCGGATCGCCCCGCAGACCTCCTGCGCGTCCTCCGGGGTGGCCACCTCGCCGGTGCCGATCGCCCAGACCGGCTCGTAGGCGATCACCAGGGCGCCGACCTGTTCGGGGGTGAGCCCGTCCAGGACGCCCTTGGTCTGCTCGAGCACGTGCTCGACGTGGGTGCCCTGCTTGCGGATCTCCAGCACCTCACCGACGCAGATGATCGGGGTCATGCCGGCCGCGATCACCTTCTTCGCCTTGGCGCCGATCAGCGCGTCGGTCTCGCCGTGGTACTCGCGGCGCTCGGAGTGCCCGACCACCACGTAGGCGACGCCCAGCTTGGCCAGCATCGAGGCCGAGATCTCGCCGGTGTAGGCGCCCGAGTCGTGCACCGAGACATCCTGCGCCCCGTAGCCGAGCGGCAGCTTGTCACCCTCGATCAGGGTTTGGATGCTGCGCAGATCGGTGAACGGCACGATGACCGCGGCTTCGGCCTTGGCGGGGTCGTACTTGGCGTCAGCCAGCGTCCAGGCCAGCTTCTGCACCAGGCCGGTGCCCTCCACGTGATTCAGGTTCATCTTCCAGTTGCCGGCCAGCAACGGTGTGCGTGCCATGTCAGGCCTCCTCTTCCAAGACGGTCAGTCCGGGCAGTTCCTTGCCCTCCAGGTACTCCAGGGAGGCGCCGCCGCCGGTGGAGATGTGCCCGAAGGCATCGTCGGGGTAACCGAGGTTGCGGACGGCTGCCGCGGAGTCGCCGCCGCCGATCACGCTGAACGCGTCGGAGTCGGCCAGCGCCTTGGCCACCGCCTCGGTGCCGCCGGCCAGG
Organism: Propionicimonas sp.; assembly: GCA_027492575.1. Taxonomy (GTDB): domain Bacteria; phylum Actinomycetota; class Actinomycetes; order Propionibacteriales; family Propionibacteriaceae; genus Propionicimonas. The sequence continues at coordinate 10,642 of JAPUEM010000037.1, read as the reverse complement.
GACGGGATCTCGGCGACGCCCATCGGGCCGTTCCAGAAGACCGTCTGGGCCGAGGCGATCGCGTCGGCGAAGAGCTGCTCGGAGGCGGGGCCGACGTCGGCGCCCTGGGAGCCGGCCGGGATCGCGTCCGCACCCACCACGGCGACCTCGCTGGCGTGCCGTCCGGGCACGTCCAATTCGGTGACCACGCGGACGTCGGTCGGCAGCAGGATCTGCTTGCCGGCCGCCGTGGCCTGCTCGAGGTACTCGGCGCAGACGTCGACCTTCTCGGCGTCCAGCAGCGAGTTGCCGATCTCATTGCCCTGGGCCTTGAGGAAGGTGTAAGCCATGCCGCCGCCGATGATCAGGGTGTCGGCGACCTTCAGCAGGTTGTCGATTACCCCCAGCTTGTCGGCCACCTTGGCTCCGCCCAGCACGACCACGTAGGGCCGCTCGGGGGTCTCGGTGAGCTTCTTCAGGACGTCGACCTCCTTGGCCACCAGGTAGCCCGCCGCGCTCGGCAGCAGCTTGGCGATGTCGTAGACGGAGGCCTGCTTGCGGTGCACGACGCCGAAGCCGTCGGAGACGAAGAGGTCGCCCAGCTCGGCGTACTTGGCAGCCAGCGCCTCCCGCTCGGCGTCCACCTTCGACGCCTCGCCCGGCTCGTAGCGGACGTTCTCCAGCAGCGCGACCTCGCCCTCGCCCAATCCGGCGACGGTCTCGGCGGCGGACGGCCCGACCACGTCGGCGGCCAGCTTCACCTCGGCGCCCAGCAGCTCACCGAGCCGCTTGGCGGCCGGCGCCAGGGAGTAGGCCGGGTTGACCTCGCCACCGGGACGTCCCAGGTGGGCCATGATCACGATCTTCGCCCCGCCGTCGCGCAGCCGGGTCAGGGTGGGCAGGGCCGCCTTGATGCGGCCATCGTCGGTGATGACGTCGCCCTTCAGCGGAACGTTGAAATCGCAGCGGATCAGGACCCGCTTGCCCCGGACATCGCCGAGGTCATCCACAGACTTCACGGATTGCCTTTCTTTCTGGGTAGTTGTTCCGGACGCACGACGGGCCGACCCGCAGCAGCGAGCCGGCCCGTCGTCACAATGCGTCGTGGATCAGAGCTTGGAGCCAACCAGGACGGTCAGGTCGACCAGGCGGTTGGAGTAGCCCCACTCGTTGTCGTACCAGCCGAGCACCTTCACCTGGTTGCCGATCACCTTGGTGAGCTTGGCGTCGAAGACACAGGAGGCCGGATCGGTCTCGATGTCCTTGCTGACGATCGGATCCTCGGTGTAAACGAGGATCTTGCCGTCGGCGGCAGCCTTGACGATGGCGTTGACCTCCTCGACGGTGGTGTCGCGGGCGGCCTCGAAGGTGAGGTCGGTGGCGGAACCGGTCGGGGTCGGCACGCGCATGGCGTAGCCGTCCAGCTTGCCCTTCAGCTCCGGCAGCACCAGGGCGACGGCCTTGGCCGCGCCGGTGGTGGTCGGCACCATGTTCAGGGCGGCGGCGCGGGAGCGGCGCAGATCCTTGTGCGGGCCGTCCTGCAGGTTCTGATCCTGGGTGTAGGCGTGGATGGTGGTCATCAGGCCCTTGACGATGCCGAGGCCGTCGTTGAGGGCCTTCGCCATCGGCGCCAGGCAGTTCGTGGTGCAGGAGGCGTTGGAGATGATGTTGTGGGCAGCCGGATCGTAGAGGTTGTCGTTGACGCCCATCACGATGGTGATGTCCTCGTTCGAGGCCGGAGCCGAGATCAGCACCTTCTTGGCGCCGGCGGCGATGTGCGCCTGCGCCTTGGTGGCGTCGGTGAAGAAGCCGGTGGACTCGATCACGATGTCGACGCCCAGGTCGCCCCACGGCAGGGCGGCGGGATCGCGCTCGGCGAAGGCCTTGATCTCCTTGCCGTCGACCCACAGCGCGTCGTCGTCGTAGGACACCTCACCCGGGAAGCGGCCCAGGATCGAGTCGTACTTGAGCAGGTGCGCGAGGGTCGCGTTGTCGGTGAGGTCGTTGACGGCCACAACCTCCAAGTCGGCGCCGGAAGCGATCAGGGCACGGAAGTAGTTGCGGCCGATCCGGCCGAAGCCGTTGATGCCAACCTTGACGGTCATAAGTCGGGGTCTCCTAACTGTGGGGCTGCGCCGGGCTCAGCGGACTCGGCGCAGAGTGACGGCTCTCACACTAGCGGTTGGATCGCGCTCGCGCTGCCCCTTCTGGACAGTCTCGGAATCGATTGGCGGAACAGCCGGGAAACGGACGGCGAAATGCCCGGTGGGAACGCCGATCAGGCGTCGTCCTCGTCGTCCAGGAGGTCGGGGCTCAGGCTGGCCTCGGTGGTCGGAACACCCAATTCGCCGGCCCGGCGGTCGGCGGTGGCCAGCAGCCGCCGGATCCGGCCGGCGACGGCGTCCTTGGTGAGCGGCGGGGTGTGCAGCTGGCCGAGTTCCTCCAGCGAGGCCTGCTTGTGCTCCAGCCGCAGCCGGCCGGCCTCCAACAGATGTTCGGGGATGTCCTCGCCGAGGATCTCCAGCGCTCGCCGCACCCGGGCGCCGGCGGTGACGGCCGCGCGGGCCGAGCGGCGCAGGTTGGCGTCGTCGAAGTTGGCCAGCCGGTTCGCCGAGGCCCGCACCTCGCGGCGCATCCGGCGATCCTCCCAGGCCAGCACGGATTCGTGCGCCCCCAGCCGGGTGAGCATGGCGGCGATCGCGTCCCCGTCCCGGATCACCACCCGGTCGACCCCGCGCACCTCGCGGGCCTTGGCGCTGACCTGCAGCCGGCGGGCGGCGCCGACCAGCGCCAGGGCCGATTCGGAACCGGGGCAGGTGACCTCCAGGGCCATCGAACGGCCCGGTTCGGTGAGCGATCCGTGAGCGAGGAAGGCGCCCCGCCAGGCCGCGACCGAGACCTCGGGGCTGCCCGAGACGATCTGCACCGGGAGGCCGCGCACCGGACGCCCGCGGGAATCGATCAGGCCGGTCTGCCGGGCCAGCGCCTCGCCGTCGCGGATCAGCCGCACCAGGTAGCGGGTGCCACGGCGCATCCCGCTGCCGGTGATCACCACGAACTCGGCGGTGAAACCGAAGAGCTCGGCGATCGCCACCCGCAGCCGGCGGGCGGCGGCGCCGGTGTCGAGTTCGGCCTCGACGACGATGCGTCCGCCGGCGATGTGCAGCCCGTTGGCGAAGCGCAGCAGGGCGGCCACCTCGGCCTTGCGCAGTTCCGGCTTGGCGACCTCCAGGGTCGCCAGTTCTGCCTTGACCTGCTGCGTCATCGCCATCCGAAGTACCTCTGTTTCCGCGCTATCCGGCTAAGACTAGTGGTATCAGAGGCCCATTATCTCGGCGTAGGCGGCGGCCAGCCGAAGCGGATCGTGCCGGGCCGAGCCGTCCCGCATCCGCACGTCGGTGACCATCAGCCGTCCGCCCAGCGCTGTCACGTACCGCTCCAGGTGGGGGTCGCCCGCCGCGAAGGAGGGGTCGACCACCACCACGTCGAAGCGCAGCCGCGGGGCGTGGTCGGCGAGCACCTCGAGGTGCCGGGAGGCGGTGTAGCCGTGGGTCTCGTCCTCGGTGGGCACCAGGTTCATGGTGAGCACCCGGGTCGCCCAGGTGTCGATCAGCGCCTCCAGCAGGTCGGGGACGAGCAGGTGCGGGATCACCGAGGAGTACCAGGAGCCCGGGCCGAGCACGACATGGTCGGCGGCGGCGATCGCCTCGACCGATTCCGGTACCGCCGGCGGATCGGACGGGGTCAGCCGGACGTCCGAGATCACCCCGGTGGCCAGCGCCACCGCCTCCTGGCCGGTGACCACCCGCACCTCGTCCGGCCGTCCCGGGTCGGCGCCGATCACGTCCGCCTCGATCACCAGCGGGACGGCGGCCATCGGCAGCACCCGTCCCTTGATGCCCAGCAGGGCGGCGACCATGTCGAGCCCGGCCACCGGATCGCCCATCTCCTGCCAGAGCCCGGCGATCAGCAGGTTCCCGATCGAGTGCCCGCCCAGTTCGCCCTCGCCGTGGAATCGCGCCTGCAGCACCTCGGCCCAGACCCGCTCCACCTCGTCGTCGCCGCAGAGCGCCGCCAGCGCCATGCGCAGGTCGCCGGGGGGCAGGATGTCGAACTCCTGGCGGAGCCGTCCGGAGGATCCGCCGTCGTCGGCGACCGTCACGATCGCGGTCAGCCGGTTGGTCAGCCGGCGCAGCGCGCTCAGGCTGGCGGCCAGCCCGTGCCCACCGCCCAGGGCGGCGACGGCGGGACGGCGCGCCACGCGCGGCGCCCTCATCCCTGCGCTCCCCGGTGCCCCATGGCTCCATTATGGAACGCCGGACGCCGCCGCGCGGACGGTCGGCCTCAGTCGAGAATCTCGCCGGTGGCGGTGTTGAGCGCCTCGCCGCGGGGCTGAGCCAGTACCGCGTCGTGGATGGCCTGCGCGGTTCGGGGCCCGATGCCGGGCACCGCGGCGATCTCGTCCACCCCCGCCGCCCGCAGCTTCTTCAGCGAGCCGAAGTGCCGCAGCAGCGCCTTGCGGCGGATCTCACCCAGACCGGGGACGGCGTCGAGCAGCGATTCCACCATGGTGGCCGAGCGGCGGCCGCGGTGGTGGGTGATGGCGAACCGGTGGGCCTCGTCCCGCACCCGCTGCAGCAGGTAGAGGCCTTCGCTGGTGCGGGGCAGGATCACCGGGTACTCCTCCCCCGGCAGCCAGACCTCCTCCATCCGCTTGGCCAGCCCGACCAGCGGGATGTCCATGCCGAGTTCGGCCAGGGCCTGCCGGGCGGCGGCGACCTGGGGTGCGCCGCCGTCCACCACGACCAGGCCGGGGGCGTAGGCGAACCGGCGCGGGGCGCCGGTGTCGGGATCGATGAGCAACGGCCCGTCCTCGGCCGGCTGCTCGTCGCGCAACCGGGTGAACCGGCGTCCGATCACCTCGCGCATGGCGCCCACGTCGTTGGATTCCACGCTGCGGATGAGGAACCGACGGTAGTCGCTCTTGCGGGGCAGGCCGTCCTCGAAGACCACCATCGAGGCGACCACCTCGGTGCCCTGCAGGTGGGAGATGTCGAAGCATTCGATGCGCAGCGGCACCTCCGCCAGGCCGAGCGCCTGCTGGAGTTCCTCCAGCGCCCGATTGCGGGTGGTGAGGTCGCTGGCGCGCCGGGTCTTGTGCTGGATCAGCGCCTCACCGGCGTTGCGGGCCACCGTCTCCAGCAGGGTGAGCTTGGGGCCGCGCTGCGGCACCCTGATCCGCACCCGGGTGCCGCGCTGCTCGCCGAGCAGTTCGGCGAGCACTCCCCCGCTGGCCGGCTCGACCGGGACGAGGATCTCCGGCGGGATCGCCGAGGCCACCTCGGATTCCGCCACCGCCTCGCTGTAGTGGTACAGCAGGAAGGATTCGATCAGTTGGGCGGTGTCGGCGTCGTCGGTGCGATCGGCCACCCAGCCGCGCTGGCCGCGTACCCGTCCGGAGCGGACGTGGAAGATCTGGACGGCGACCTCCAGCGGATCCTCGGCCAGCGCGATCACGTCGGCGTCGGTGCCGTCGGCCAGCACGATGGCGTTGGACTCGGTGGCGCTGGCCAGGGCGGCGAGCCGGTCGCGCAGCACCGCCGCCTTCTCGTACTCCATCGCGGCTGCGGCCTGGCGCATCTGCTGCTCCAGCCGGCGGGTCAGCGCGGCGGTCTTCCCGGCCAGGAAGTCGCTGACATCCTGTGCCAGCTCGCGGTGCTCGTCGGCGTCGACGCGTCCCACGCAGGGCGCGGCGCACTTGCCGATGTAGCCGAACAGGCAGGGACGCCCGCTGGCCTTCGCGCTCTTGAAGACCCCCGCGGTGCAGGAGCGCATCGGGAAGACCCCCAGCAGGGTGTCGATGGTGTCGCGGATCGCCCAGGCCTGGGCGTAGGGCCCGAAGTAGCGGTTGCCCTTGCGCTTGGCGCCCCGGCCGACGAAGACCCGCGGGAACTCCTCCGACCAGGTGATCGCCACCCACGGGTAGGACTTGTCGTCGCGGTACTTGACGTTGAACCGCGGGTCGAACTGCTTGATCCAGGTGTACTCCAGCTGGAGCGCCTCCAGCTCGTTGCGCACCACCGTCCACTCGACCTTCGCGGCGGTGCGGACCATGGTCTGGGTGCGGAAGTGCAGGCCGGCCGGGTCGGCGAAGTAGGACGTGAGCCGCTGCCGCAGATTGATCGCCTTGCCAACGTACAGCACCCGGCCCTCGGCGTCGCTGAAGCGGTACACCCCGGGGCCGGTGGGGATCGAGCCGGTCTTCGGCCGATAGCTCTGCGGGTCAGCCACCGCCGGCTCCTCTCTTCGTCCCAGCCAGCATAGGACGCGGGGCTGACAGCCCGTCGCCCCCGAACCCACAGCCGGCTCACAGTCCGGCCGCGGAACGCCCCACTACGCTTTCGAGGACCGACCGAAGGAGACGATCGTGACCGTGACCGAACTGACCGCCTCGCGACGCGCGCTACTCGCGGCGACCGGCGCCGGCGCGCTGGCCCTCTGCCTGGGCGGCTGCGCCGCCGGCGGCACCCCGACCACCGGTGGCCAGACCAGCGGCGGACAGACCGGTGGCGGATCGGGCGGTGGCACCACGGTGGCCGTGGCGGACGTGCCGGTCGGCTCCGGCATCATCACCGGCGCCTTCGTGGTCACCCAGCCCACCGAGGGCACTTTCGAGGCCTTCAGTTCCCGCTGCACCCACCAGGGGCTGCCGGTGCAGCAGGTCACCGACGCCGCCATCGTCTGCGG
>JAPUEM010000037.1:0-3816 GCA_027492575.1 Propionicimonas sp. | reverse complement strand
ACGCAGAGCACCTCGCCGCCGCGGGAGCCGCCCTCGGGGCCGAGGTCGATCACCCAGTCGGCGGTCTTGATGACGTCGAGGTTGTGCTCGATCACCACCACCGTGTTGCCGGCGTCCACCAGCCGGCCCAGCACTCCGAGCAGCTTGCGGATGTCCTCGAAGTGCAGGCCGGTGGTCGGCTCGTCCAGCACGTAGATGGTGCGGCCGGTCGAGCGCCGCTGCAGCTCGCTGGCCAGCTTCACCCGCTGCGCCTCGCCACCCGACAGCGTGGTGGCCGGCTGCCCGAGCCGGACGTAGCCGAGGCCCACGTCCACCAGGGTGCGCAGGTGCCGGGCGATCGCCGGGATGGGGGCGAAGAACTCCAGGGCCTCCTCGATCGGCATGTTGAGCACCTCGGAGACGGTCTTGCCCTTGTAGTGCACCTCCAGGGTCTCCCGGTTGTACCGGGCGCCGTGGCAGACCTCGCAGGGGACGTAGACGTCCGGCAGGAAGTTCATCTCGATCTTGATGGTGCCGTCGCCGGCGCAGTTCTCACAGCGTCCGCCCTTGACGTTGAAGGAGAAGCGGCCCGGCCCGTAGCCGCGCACCTTCGCCTCCGGGGTCTCGGCGAAGAGCTTGCGGATCCGGTCGAAGACGCCGGTGTAGGTGGCCGGGTTCGACCGCGGCGTCCGTCCGATCGGCGACTGGTCGACGTGGATGCTCTTGTCGATGTGTTCCAGGCCGGTGATCGATTTGTGCCGCCCGGGCACGGTGCGCGCGTTGTAGAGGTGCTTGGCCAGGGCGTTGTACAGGATCGAGTTCACCAGTGACGACTTGCCCGAGCCGGAGACCCCGGTCACCGCGATCAGCAGCCCCAGCGGGAAGGAGACCGTAACATCGCGCAGGTTGTGCTCCTTGGCGCCGTGGACGGTCAACTGCTTCCCGTTCGGGGTGCGGCGGCGGCCCGGCAGCGGGATCGAGCGCCGGCCGGACAGGTAGGCGCCGGTCAGTGAGTCGGGGCTGGCCAGCAGTTCGTCGACGGTGCCGGAGAGCACCACCTTGCCGCCGTGCTCGCCGGCTCCGGGGCCGATGTCGACCACCCAGTCGGCGGTGCGGATGGTGTCCTCGTCGTGCTCGACGACGATCAGGGTGTTGCCGAGTTCCCGCAGCCGCACCAGGGTCTCGATCAGCCGGTGGTTGTCCCGCTGGTGCAGGCCGATGGAGGGCTCGTCCAGCACGTAGAGCACGCCGACCAGCCCGGAGCCGATCTGGGTGGCCAGCCGGATCCGCTGTGCCTCGCCACCCGACAGGCTGCCCGCGGTGCGGCCCAGGGTGAGGTAGTCGAGCCCGACGTCGAGCAGGAAGCGCAGGCGTTCGTTGATCTCCTTCACCACCCGCTCGGCGATCTGCGCCTCGCGCTCGCTAAGGTCGAGCCCGCGCATGAACCGGGCGGCCTCGTCGATCGACAGGGCGGCCACCTCGGCGATGTTCCGCCCGGCGATGGTCACCGCCAATGAGGACGGCTTCAGCCGCGCCCCCCGGCAGGTGAGGCAGGGCACCTCGCGCATGTAGCCGCCGAAGCGCTCCCGGGAGGAGTCGGTCTCGGCCTCGGAGTGCCGGCGCGCGACGTAGCCGACCGCCCCTTCGTACTTGGCCCGGAAGCTGTGCTCGCGGCCGTGCCGGGTGCGGGTGCGCACCACCACCGGCTTGGCGATGCCGCCCATCAGCAGGTTGCGGATGCGGACCGGCAGCTCTCGCCACGGGGTGTCCATCGAGAACCCCTCCTGCTCGGCGAGGGCGCCCAGCACGGTCTGGAAGTAGCCGCCCAGGTAGGGGCTCGACCAGACCGCGATGGCGTTCTGAGCCAGGCTCTTGCCGGTGTCCGGGACGAGCAGTTCCGGATCGACCTCCAGCCGGGTGCCCAGCCCGGAGCAGTCCGGGCAGGCTCCCCAGGGGGCGTTGAAGGAGAACTGCCGGGGCTCGAGCTCCTCGATCGAGATGTCGTGGCCGTTCGGGCAGGCCAGCGTCTCGGAGTAGCGGCGCTCGCGGTGCGGATCGTCCTCCGCCCGGTCGACGAAGTCGATCGCCACCACCCCGGCGGCCAGCCCGAGCGCGGTCTCCACCGAGTCGGTCAGCCGCTGCTTGATGGACGGCTTCACGGCCAGCCGATCGACGATGACGTCGATCGAGTGCTTCTTCTGCTTGTCGAGCGTGGGCGGGGCGGTGAGCTGGTGCACCTCGCCGTCCACCCGGACGCGGCTGAGCCCCTGCCCGGCCAGCTGCCGGAAGAGGTCGACGTACTCGCCCTTGCGGCCGCGCACCACCGGCGCCAGCACCTGGAAGCGGGTGCCCTCCGGCAGGGCGAGCAGCCGGTCGACGATCTGCTGCGGGCTCTGCCGGCTGATCGGCTCGCCGCATTCGGGGCAGTGCGGGTGACCGATCCGGGCGTAGAGCAGCCGCAGGTAGTCGTAGACCTCGGTGATCGTGCCCACCGTCGAACGCGGGTTGCGGCTGGTCGACTTCTGGTCGATCGAGACCGCCGGCGAGAGCCCCTCGATGAAGTCGACATCCGGCTTGTCCATCTGGCCCAGGAACTGCCGGGCGTAGGCGGACAGGCTCTCGACGTAGCGGCGCTGCCCCTCGGCGAAGATGGTGTCAAAGGCGAGGCTCGACTTACCCGAACCGGAGAGCCCGGTGAAGACGACGAGGGCGTCACGAGGAAGGTCGAGGCTGACGTTGCGCAGGTTGTGCTCCCTGGCGCCACGCACGATGAGGCGGTCATTCACGCCGCTCATCGTATGTCGGGGCTCCGACAGTTCTTGCACCGTCCCCCGGATGCGTGACATCGCAGTAGTGGCACGCAGCCCGGCGGGGCCCTAGGGTTGGGCACCATGACGGCTCGCAGCGGATCGATCCCCACCTCGGGGATCCAGCAGCTGATCCGCGACGCCGATCAGGCGCTGTTGCGCGACACCATCGGCATCCTCGAATCCGACTGGCATGCGCCGAGCTTGCTGCCGGGCTGGTCCCGGGCCCACGTCGCCACCCACCTGGCCCGCGGCGCCGACCGGCTGCGCGATGTCACCCAGGCCAGCCTGGCCGGCGGCGCCGGCGAGGAGTTCACCGTCACCGACCGGCTGGCGGAACTCGAGGCGGGCGCCCAGCGCACCGGCCTGGAGCTGCAGATCGATCTCGACACCTCGGCCAGCGACCTGGCCACCACCTGGAGCGCGGTGACCGACTGGCATCGTCCGGTGCGCTTCCTGGGCAGGGCGCGCCCGCTGGCCATCCTGCCGGTCATCCGGCTGCAGGAGATCACCGTCCACCACCTCGACCTCGATTGCGGGTTCACCGTCGATCAGGTGTCGGCGGAGGCGGCCGAGCCGCTGCTGCGGTGGGTCGCCGAGCGGGTGCGGGACGTGGACCTGCCCGCCCTGACGATCGAGGCCGATTCCGGCTTCACCGAGACCATCGGACGCGGGCCGGCCACCGGCCTCGTCCAGGCCGGGGACGCACGGCTGTGGGCCTGGCTCAGCGGACGCGCGCCGGCGCCCTCCGGCAGTGACCTGCCGCGGTTGCCGCTGCTGGCCTGACCGGGAGTCAGGACAGGGCCCGGGAGTCCCGTCCGGACTTGATCAGCGAGGCCACCGTGGTGACCAGCAGGGTCACGATGATCACGGTCAGCGAAACCCAGATCGGGATCTCGCCGTTGATCCCCAGCGGCTCGTCCAGGTGGTACTCGTGCATGGCGTGCAGCACCAGCTTCACGCCGATGAAGGCCAGGATGACCGAGAGCCCCACCGACAGGTAGACCAGCCGCTGCAGCAGCCCGCCGAT
>JAPUEM010000036.1 GCA_027492575.1 Propionicimonas sp. | reverse complement strand
GCGCTACCGCCTTGAGAGGGCGGCGTGCTAGGCCGCTACACAACGGGGCCCTAGCTGTCGCTCACGCGACCTGCGTAATCTACCAAACCGCGTCCAGCGGCGGCGAATCCCGCAGCGCTGGGGTACTAGGACTCGAACCTAGACTGACGGAACCAGAATCCGGCGGGCTGCCAATTACCCCATACCCCATCTGTTCTCCGAGCGGTTGCGAGGCGGCCGGGTCACGGCCGTGACGCCCTACTCAGAGAGATGCTGGCCGGTTGGGCCAGCGAGGGACGACTTTACTAGACCCCGGGGGTCCGGACAAAACCGGGGGTGGTGACGGCCAGTCGCATTCGTCCGGCCAGCCAGATCGCGACGACGGCGAAGAGGCCGAATCCCAGCAGGTCGGTGGCCAGATCCGTCCAGCCGATGGTCTGCGTGGTCCGCAGCACGGTGATGGACGAGGTGAGCCCCGCCCATACGAAGGCGAAGACATTGTTCGCGATGTGCGCGGCGACGGCGGCCTCCAGCCCGCCGGTCCGCAGCACCAGGAGGCCGGCGATCAGCCCGAACCCGAACCGGTCCAGGAAGAGCGGCAGGTTCTGCGTCCCGTGGAAGAGCGCGAAGACCGCCGCCGAGGCGACCACCCCGGCCCACGGCACCCGCAGCAGCGCCTGCAGCGACTGCAGCAGGTAGCCGCGGAAGAAATATTCCTCGGCGGCGGCCTGCAGCGGCGAGGTCAGCACGACGACGAGCATGAACGACCAGAAGTCGGCCTGCGGCCTCAGCTGCCAGGTCCAGGCGCCGCTGGTGGCCAGCAGCACGACATTCAGCACCACCGCGGCGATCAGCAGCGCGCCCAGCGCGTACCGCCAGCGGAAGCCGGGTTGCACCGAGTGCAGCCAACGCGGATGGACGTGGTGCACGATCAGCACCAGCCCCAGCGCGGTGGGCAGCAGCAGCGCGAGCCCGAGGTGCGAGGCGACCATCCCCCAGGGCGTCTCGAAGGCCCGCCCGGCGTAGAAGTAGTCGGCGAAGCTGCCCGGCCGGCCGGCGGCGTTCCAGCCCGCCAGCATGGCCAGCTGGGTCACCACCGGTGTCACCACCAGGTAGGTCAGCAGCCCGAGCACGATGCCGGTCGCGCAGCGCAGCACCGTCCGGCCTGCCAGCGGGCCGGGATCGGCCAGCACCTGCGGGTAGCCGACGCCGGGCGGCGGCTGCCGGACGGCCAGCGCCTCCAGGCCAGCCAGCGCCACGCCTCAGTCCTCCGGGCCGACGACCGGGTTGGTCAGGGTGCCGATCCCGCCGATGCTGATCGAGACCTCGTCGCCGGGGACGATGGTCGCCACGCCGGCCGGCGTGCCGGTGAGGATCACGTCGCCGGGCAGCAGGGTGGTGTAGCTGGTGACGTAGGAGACCAGGTCGGCGATCTGGTGCACCATCTGAGCGGTGCTGCCCTGCTGCTTGACCTCGCCGTTGACCGTGGTCACCAGCTCCAGGTCGGCAGCCTCGTCCAGGCTCAGGTGGGTGACGATCCAGGGGCCCAGCGGGCAGAACGAGTCGTACCCCTTGGCCCGCGCCCACTGGCCGTCGCTGCGCTGCAGATCGCGGCAGGTGACGTCGTTGCCGACGGTGTAGCCGAAGATCACCTCGGCGGCCCGCTCCGGCGGCACCCGGCGGCAGATCCGTCCGATCACCACGGCGAGTTCGCCCTCGAACTGCAGGTCGCTGGTCTCCGGGGGCTGGACGATCGCCTCCCCCGGCCCGATCACCGCGGTGTTCGGCTTGAAGAAGGTCAGCGGCGTGGCCGGCACCTCGTTGCCCAGTTCGGCGGCATGCTCGGCGTAATTGCGTCCCACCCCCACCACTTTGCTGCGGGGGATCACCGGGGAGAGCAGCCGGACGTCGGCCAGATCCAGCCGCTGACCGGTGTAGTGCACCGGGCCGGCCAGCGGATCGCCGGTCACCACTGCGACCGTTTCCGGGTTCGGGCCGCCGTCGGCTTCGAGTTCGACCACCCCGAAGGCGGTCTCACCGTCATGGGAGAAACGTGCAACGCGCATGGGGGTCAGCCTATTCGGCCACGATGTTCGCCAGCCGCTCCCCCGCCGCGAACCGGGTCAACTGCTCGCGCAGCAGCCGGTGGATCCGCGGGTAGAAGGCATCCGCGTGGCCACCGCGGTGCGGGGTGATGAAGACACCGGGCAGCGTCCACAGCGGGTGATCGGCGGGCAGTGGCTCAGGGTCGGTGACGTCCAGCGAGGCGCGGATCCGTCCGCCGCGCACCGCCTCCACCAGCGCCCCGGTGTCCACCACCGGGCCACGGGAGACGTTGACCAGCAGCGCACCCTCCGGCATCGCGGCCAGTTCCGCGGCGCCGATCAGCCCCTGGGTCGCCGGGGTCAGCGGGGTGACGACGAAGACGACATCCGCCTCGGCCAGTCGTTCGCGCAGTTCGGTGACCGGGTGCACCGGAGGCTCGGTGCGAGGGCTGCGGGCGACCCGGGTCACCGAGGCCACCTCGAAGCCGGCCAGCCGGCGCTCGATCGCCTCCCCGATCCGTCCGTAGCCCACGATGAGCACCCGACGGTCGGCCAGCGAGTCGGCGAACTCCGGCACCCAGCTGCCGGTGGTCATGTACCGCGCGAACCGGTCCAGCCGGCGCAGGTTGACCAGGGCCAGCGAGACCGCCAGCTCGGCGGTCGCCGTGTCGTGGACGCCGGCCGCGTTGCACAGCACCGTGCCCGCCGGCAGGTGCGGAAGGTAGTTGTCATAGCCCGCCGACTGCAGCACCACGGCCTGCAGGCTCGTCATCTCGCCGGCTCGTTCCAGCAGCGGTAGCGGCGGCGCCATGTAGGGCGCGACGATCAGCTCCACCTCCGCCACCGACCCCGGGACGTCCTCCCGTCGCGGCGGGGTGTCGGGCCCATCTCCCCGCGGCAGGTAGTAGTCGGCGACGAGCCCTTCCGGCAGCGGGCCGAGGGCCTGCTCAGCCGTCGTCCGGTCGGGGTACGGCAGCCACACGCGCCTGGTCATCGATGTCCTCCTGATCGTCCTCCTGCCCCACCCTAGAGGCGTATCGTGACGGCCATGAGCTACGACGCCGTGGAACTGATCCGGATCAAGCGGGATGGCGGCGTCCTCGACGACGCGGCCATCGAGTGGCTGATCCGCCACTACACCGATTCCGAGGTCACCGCCGAGCAGATGTCGGCCATGGCGATGGCGATCTTCTTCCGCGGCCTCGACCTGCGCGAGCTCAGCACCTGGACGAACGCCATGATCGCGACCGGCGAGCGAATGGACTTCTCCTCGCTCTCGCGCCCGACCGTCGACAAGCACTCCACCGGCGGGGTGGGCGACAAGATCACGCTGCCGCTGGCGCCGCTGGTCGCGGCCTGCGGTGCGGCCGTCCCGCAGCTCTCCGGACGCGGCCTGGGCCACACCGGCGGCACCCTCGACAAGCTGGAGGCCATCCCCGGCTGGCGGGCCGACCTCAGCAACGCCGAGATGCTGCGGCAGCTGGAGGAGGTCGGCGCGGTGATCTGCGCGGCCGGCTCCGGGCTCGCGCCGGCCGACAAGAAGCTCTACGCGCTGCGCGACGTCACCGGGACGGTGGAGTCGATCCCGATGATCTCGGCCTCGATCATGAGCAAGAAGATCGCCGAGGGCACCGCCGCGCTGGTGCTGGACGTGAAGACCGGGGCGGGCGCGTTCATGAAGTCGTACGAGGATTCGGTCGCCCTGGCCCGCACCATGGTGGGGCTCGGGCAGGCCGCCGGTGTGAGCACGACGGCGCTGGTCACCGACATGAACACCCCGCTCGGCCGCTCGGCGGGCAACGGCGTGGAGGTCGCCGAGTCGGTCGAGGTGCTGGCCGGCGGCGGGCCGTCCGACGTGGTGGAACTGACCCTGGCGCTCGCCCGCGAGATGCTCGCCGCCGCCGGCATCGACGCCGACCCGGAACAGGCGCTGGCCTCGGGACGGGCGATGGACACCTGGCGGGCGATGATCGCCGCCCAGGGCGGCGACCCGGACGCTGCCCTACCCACCGCCCGCCATACCGAGACCGTCGCCGCGGAGTCGGACGGCGTGATCGCCGCCATGGACGCGATGGGGGTCGGCCTGGCCGCCTGGCGGCTGGGCGCCGGACGGGCCAAGCAGGGCGACCCGGTGCAGGCCGCGGCCGGCGTCACCTGGAGCGCCTCGGTCGGCGACCGGGTGGCCAAGGGTCAGCCGCTGTTCACCCTGCACACCGACACCCCCGAGCGCATCGACCGCGCCAGGGAGGCACTGGCCGGCGTGGTGACCTACGCCGACCAGCCGCTGGAGCGCGGCCCGCTGGTGCTGCGGCGGATCGATCAGCCGTAGCCGTCAGCCGGCCGCGTCCTGGGGCTCGGTCTCACCCGGCCCGGGCCAGTCGATCCGCTGGCGGGACATGTACCGGAACCGATCACCGCGGAACTTCGACTCGGTCCATTCCACCAGGTTCGCGTCGGCGTCCCAGGCGGTGCGCTGCGCCACCAGCATCGGCAGGCCGGTCTCCACGCCCAGCAGATCGGCGGTGACCGGATCGGCCAGCGCGGTCTCGACGATGTCCTCCACCGTCGTCACCACCGCGCCGTACTCCTCGCGCAGGGTCTGGTAGAGCGAGCCGTGCTCGGCCAGCTGCTCAGCCAGCCCGGGCAGTGGCCGGGGCAGGTAGGCGACCTCGTGGGCGATCGGCTCGTCGTGGGAGGTCCGGATCCGCTCCAGCCGCTGGATGATCGTCCCCAGCGGCACCCTGCCGCTGCTCTTCGCGATCGGTGTCGCGATCGGCTTCGCCAAGAAGGCGGACGGCTCCACCGCGCTGTCGGCGGCCGCCGGCTACCTGGTCATCGAGGCGGTCTTCAAGACCATGTCCCCGGTCGTGCTGGCCGGAGTCACCGATGCCGCCGGCAACCAGGCGATGATC
The DNA here is from genome assembly GCA_027492575.1 of Propionicimonas sp. Lineage (GTDB taxonomy): Bacteria > Actinomycetota > Actinomycetes > Propionibacteriales > Propionibacteriaceae > Propionicimonas. The sequence goes on along the minus strand of JAPUEM010000036.1, from coordinate 20,081 downwards.
AACTACAGCGTCTTCGCCGGCATCATCGTCGGCCTGATCACCGCCTTCCTGTTCGACAAGTACCACAACATCGTCCTGCCGCCCTACCTCGGCTTCTTCGGCGGCCGCCGCTTCGTCCCGATCGTGGTCTCGCTGACCTGCCTCTTCGTCGGCTTCGGGCTGAGCTACTTCTACCCGATCTTCAACGTCGGCCTCACCGCGGTGGGCAGCTTCATCGGCGGCACCGGCGCGATCGGCGCCTTCGTCTACGGCGTCGTCAACCGGATGCTGATTCCGATCGGCCTGCACCACATCGTCAACACCTACATCTGGTTCATCTACGGCGACTACACCACCGCCACCGGCCAGGTCGTCACCGGCGAACTCACCCGCTTCGCCAACGGCGACCTGACCGCGGGCCTGCTGACCTCCGGCTTCTACCCGATCCTCATGTTCGGCCTGCCGGCCGCCGCGCTGGCCATGATCCACGTCGCCAAGCCGAAGCAGAAGAAGGCCGCCATCGGCATCCTGTCGGCCGCCGGCCTGACCGCCTTCCTGACCGGCGTCACCGAACCGCTGGAGTTCTCCTTCATGTTCGTCGCCTTCCCGCTGTACGTGATCCACGCCGTGCTGACCGGCCTGTCGCTGGCCATCGCCTACCTGCTGGACATCCACCTCGGCTTCTCGTTCTCCGCCGGCCTGATCGACCTGCTGCTCTACGGCACCGCCCCGGCGGCGCAGAACATCCCGCTGCTGGTCGGCCTGGGCATCGCCTTCTTCGCGCTGTACTACTTCATGTTCCGGTTCGCGATCGTCAAGTGGAATATGCGCACCCCGGGCCGTGAGCCCGACGCCGAGTTCGAGGCCGAGCAGGCCGCGAACCTCACCGACGAGGGCGGGGCCGCCACCGGTGACGCCGGCTCGGCGGCGCTGGCGAAGGCCGAGCAGCTCATCGCGGCCTTCGGCGGACGCACCAACCTGGTCAACGTCGATGCCTGCATCACCCGGCTCCGCATGGAGGTCGGCGACAAGGCCCAGGTCGATCAGGCCCGGCTCAAGGCGCTCGGCGCGGCCGGCGTGATCGAGGTCGGCAACAACGTCCAGGCCATCTTCGGCACCCAGGCCGAGGCGCTGAAGAACGACATCCTGGGCGCCATCGCGGCCAGCCCGAACGGCCCCGCCGTCGCGGTGGACACCGCCGCTCCGGCCATCGCCGAGGCTGCCCCGGCCGTCGTGGCCGCACCGGCCGCGGTCACCACGATCCTGGCGCCGGTCTCCGGCCGCCCGGTCGCGCTGAAAGACGTCCCGGATGCCACCTTCGCCCAGGGCATCGTGGGCTACGGTCTGGCGATCGACCCGCCGCGCGAGGTGGTGGACGCGGTCGCCCCGGTCGCCGGCACCGTGCTGACCCTGTGGCCGCACGCCTACGTGATCATGACCGCCGACAACGTCGGCGTCCTGGTCCACCTCGGCCTGGACACCGTCCAGTTGAACGGCGAGGGCTTCACCGCCCACGTCGCCCAGGGCGACACCGTCGAGGCCGGTCAGAAGATCATCACCTTCGACGTGCCGGCCGTCGAGGCCACCGGACGCAACCCGATCATCCCGGTGGTCGTGATGGAGAAGAAGCAGGACGACATCGCCTACACCGACGCCGTCATCGGCGGCGACCTGACGGCGCTGGAGGCCATCTTCACCGCCCGCTGATCCCAGCGAACGCGAATCCCCGGCGCCGCTCTGCCCGATCTTCGGGGCGGCTGCCGGGGATTCGTGCGTTCAGGCGGTGTGGGCTACGCGGACGCCTCCACCAGCGCAGGGGCCTCGATGACGTCCGGGATGCGGCTGATCAGGCCCCAGCGGTAGGCCTCGTGCAGCGCCTCCCAGCTGGCCTCCACCACGCTGTCGCCGACACCCACGGTCGTCCAGGTGCGCTCACCGTCGGTGGTGTCGATCAGCACCCGGACGATCGCGTCCGTGCCGTGGCCCTGGTCGAGGATGCGGACCCGGTAGTCGGTGAGCTCGAAGGATTCCACCTGCGGGTAGGCGCGCACCAGAGCGCGCCGCAGCGCGACGTCCAGGGCGTTCAGCGGACCGTGCCCCTCGCCCACCAGCGCCTCGGTCTCACCGTTGACCTTCAGCTTGACGGTCGCCTCGGAGTCTCCCTCGGGGCCGACGTGGGAGCTGGTGAAGACCCGCCAGGAGACCACCTCGTAGTGGTCGTCGACCAGGCCCAGCTGCTCGCGCAGCAGCAGCTCGAAGGAGGCGTCGGCCGACTCGTAGGAGTAGCCGGCCATCTCGCGTTCCTTGACCAGGTCGGTGATCGTCGCGGCCAGTTCGCGATCGGAGAGGTCGTAGCCCAGTTCGCTGCCCTTGAGCTGGATGTTCGCCCGCCCGGCCATGTCGGAGACCAGCATGCGCATGTCGTTGCCGACCAGGGTCGGGTCGATGTGCTGGTACAGGTTGGCGTCCACCTTGATCGCCGAGGCATGCAGCCCGGCCTTGTGCGCGAACGCCGACAGGCCCACGTAGGGGGCCCGGTTGTTCATCGGGACGTTGGTGATGGCCGCGACCGCGTGCGAGATCCGGGAGGCCTCCACCAGGCCTTCCGGCGGGATCACCTGCCAGCCGAACTTGAGCTGCAGGTTGGCGATCACGGTGATCAGGTTGGCGTTGCCGGTGCGCTCGCCGGTCTCGTTCATGGTGCCCTGGACGTGCATCACGCCCGCCTCGACCGCGGCCAACGTATTGGCCACCGCGCAGCCGGTGTCGTTGTGGCAGTGGATGCCCAGATCGACCCCGATCTGACCGGCCGCGCTCACCACGTCGCCCATCCAGCTGGGCAGCATGCCGCCGTTGGTGTCGCACAGGATGACCACCTCGGCGCCGGCCTCGGCGGCCGTCCGCACCACTTCCAGGGCGTAGTCGGGGTTGGCGCGGTAGCCGTCGAAGAAATGCTCGCAGTCGACGAAGACCCGGCGGCCCTGGGCCACCATGTGGGTGACCGTGTCGCGGATCATCTCCAGGTTCTCGGCCAGGGTGGTCTTCAGCGCCCGGAAGACGTGCTCGTCGTGGCTCTTGGCGACGATGCAGATCACCTCGGTACGGGCGTCCAGCAGGGCCTGTACCTGGGGATCGGTGGCCGCCGTCGCACCCACCTTGCGGGTGGCGCCGAAGGCCACCAGCTTGGCATTGCGCAGCTGCAGCTCGCCGTCGGCGGCACGGGCGAAGAACTCGGTGTCACTGGGGTTGGCGCCCGGCCAGCCGCCCTCGATGAAGCCGACCCCGAGCTCGTCCAGCAGCCGGGCGATCTTCAGCTTGTCCGCGACGCTGAGCCGCACCCCCTCCTGCTGGGCGCCGTCGCGCAGGGTGGTGTCGAACACATGGAAAGTGTCGGGAGCCACGTGAAGGGTCATCGGGAAGCCTCACATATCGGGAACATTCAAAGATTGAGACTACCGCCCATCTATTGGACACACCATGGATTTCGCCGAAGTTGGACGTTCAACACTGGTCGGGAGAGATCCCGGGTCAGGCCCGGGATGACGGTGGCAAGGACCGGGGCCGGGTGACGGGAACCCGACCGCCGAACTCTCAACGTCATCCCGGACTTGATCCGGGATCTCTCCTGACCACCGACCAAGACGGTTTGACCCGCGAACCATCGGCTGACTAGATGGATACATGGCTAACACGATCTTCAAGGACGTTCCCGTCCACACCGTCGGCGATCTCCCCGCGGTCGGCAGCACGCTGCCGCCCTTCCAGGTGACCCGACCAGATCTGTCGATCCTCGACAGCAGCGAACTGGCCGGCAAGCGGGTCGTGCTCAACATCTTCCCCAGCGTCGACACCGGCATCTGCGCCACCAGCGTGCGCACCTTCAACAAGCTGGCCGCCGGCCTGGCGAATACCACCGTGGTCTGCGTCTCGAAGGATCTGCCCTTCGCCCTGGGCCGGTTCTGCGGCGCCGAGGGCATCGAGGACGTCGTCACCACCTCGGCCTACAACTCCAGCTTCGGCGACGACTACGGCGTCACCATGGCCAATGGCCTCGGGGCCGGCCTCTTCGCCCGCGCGATCGTGGTGGCCGACGAGAACGGAAAGGTGCTGTACACCCACGTCACCCCGACCGTCCACGTCGAGCCGAACTACGACGCCGCCATCGCCGCCCTGGGCTGAGCCCGACGATCCCTGCTTGTCGAAGGGTCACTGAGCCTGTCGAACGATCCCTGAGCCTGTCGAAGGGTCGTTGAACTCAGTCCTCGGCAAGCAGCCGCGCCGTCGGCAGCCGGCGGAGCGCCGCCGCGGGCAGCAGTGCCACCGCCACCGAGGCGACGAGGGTCGCACCGATCACCAGCGCCGCGATCCGCGTCACCTCGGGCGGGATCGACTCGGTCAGCCAGACCATGATCCCGAGCCCCGCGGCGAGGCCGAGCGCCGAACCGACAACCCCGATGGCGAGCGCCTGAACCCCCAGGGAGCGCGCCAGCCAGGATTGCCGCCAGCCGACCGCCTGCAGCGAGGCGTACATGCGCGCGTCCTCGGTGAGGTTGAGGAAGAGGATCAGCCCGACCGCGACCAGCCCGAGCAGGGCCAGGAAGCCGCCGGCCACCAGATCCTGCGGACGCACCAGGACGGCGACCGCGTCGCCCAGCAGGGTGCCCACCACGCGACCGCGGAAGACCTGCGCGAGGCTGATCAGCACCAGCAAGGACGCCACGGCCAACGCGATGGCGAAGGAGCCGAGCACCAGCCGTCCGGGCCGGCGCAGGATGCGCATCAGGCCGAGCGACCCGCCGCTACGCAGCCGCAGCATCCGCCGGCCGCCGGCGAGTTCCGCCGGGCGCAGCGCGTCGATCGGGCGGACGCTGCCGGCCCGCCACGCGGCCAGCCCGCCGGCGACCACCGTCAGCAGGAGCGCGGCCGGGATCGCCAGCAGTGCCCGTGGCCAGTCGAACCGGGCCTGCGCGGCCAGCGCCAGCGGCCAGGACGCGAGCGCACCCACGAGGCCCGCGGAGCCGCCCAGCAGGGCGAGTTCGATTAGCACCGCCCGGCGGCGGCGTCCGGGCGTCCAGCCGATCGCCGCCAGGATGCCCAGTTCCCGGCGCCGGGCCCGCACCGCCGCGCCGGCGGAGATCGCCACGGTGAGCGCGCTCGAGATCAGGATCAGCCCGAAGAGCAACAGCGACTTGGCGTCGATCGCGGCGACGATCTGGACGGCCACCCCCTTGCGGCTCCACGGCTCCAGCAGGTTCAGCGGCGGACTGCCCAGCGCCGTCTCGGGCAGCGCCACGTCCAGCATCTCCGGCGAGGAGCCGATGGTGATGTCGACCTCGGCGTCCACCGCCTCGGCGATCGCCGTGGCGACCTGCGCGATCCGCTCCCGGCTGGTGTCGTCCATGCCGGTCACCCCGGCCACCCGCACCCGCACCGCGCTGATCGGCGCGCTGTCGTCGAACTCGTCGACCTCCTCGAAGCTGTCCGGGTCGATCACCCCGAGCTGGTCGGAGCGGAACGCCTCCAGCGCGCCCAGCGGCACCAGCAGTGCCGGCGCCTGCTGCAGATAGCCCGCGAGGTTGAGGTCACTGCGCATCGGCTGGTCGCCCAGCGCCTTCACCGAGGCCGGGTCGGCACCCACCAGTTGCGGCGAGGTGTAGGTCTCCAGCGGCACCGCCGACAGCCCGGCGAACTCCTTGATGGCGGCCGGATCGAACTTGCCTACCGCGTCGAAGTCGATCGACGTCCCGGTCACGCCGCTGCCGCCGTCGCCGCTCTGCCACTCGACCACCGTGTAGGGCGTCACCTCCCGGTAGCCGGTGTCCATGGCGGTCAGCGGAACGGCCTCGAACCCCGATTCCGAGCCATAGAAGACGGTGCGCCAGGTCAGCGGATCGAGTTCACGCTGCTCGGGGACGAGCGGAGAGCCGGGTGCATAGCTGACGTCCGCCGGACGCCACAGCCTCGCGGTGCCCAGCCCGATCGCCTCGGGATCGGCCTCCTCCTCGGGGGACCCGGCCGCCACCGGCAGCTGCGCGATCCGGTCGGCGTAGAGCTCCCGCGCGTCGAAGACCTGCTCGTGAACCATCCGGCCGGCGTCGGCACCCAGGATGAGTTCGCGGTTCCAGTCCTCGGCGATCTCGCCGAGCTGGTCGGCGACAGTACGAGGCAGTTCATCGATGCTCAGCCGCAGCTGGTAGTCGGCCGACTGGGTGCCGGCCAGCAGCGCGGGGACGGAGTCCGGTCCGGTCCGGCCGCCGTCGGGGCGGGCGCCCGAGGTGAAGCCGTCCTCACCGGTGAAGTAGCGGCCCTCGTAGACCGCCGCGTCCAGCCCGACGAGCGCGGCCTCGGCCTCCGGATCGATCGCGGCGATCAGCATCGGGTAGGCGATCTGCAGCCTGATGACGGAGGCCGACTCGAGGTACTCGAATTCCGCCGGCTGGGTCTCGGCATACTTCGCCCGATCCTTCGTCGACAGGCACTCACCGCCCTCCCAGAGCAGCCCGGGCTCGAAGGGGGTGTCGGGTTGCCGGTCGAGGAACTTGTCGGGCTTGGGGCAGGGGAACCGGTTCCGGCCGTCGACGCGCTCCCAACGGCCGCCATACACCCAGTCGGGCATCGGCCCGTCGTCGGACCCCCAGCCGTCGGTCATCTCCTCCAGGCCGAGCAGAGCGCGGTCCGTCTGGTAGCGGTAGCCAGCCGGGCCCGGTGTCGTCGCCGTGTCGTTCCGGGCGGTGACCGTCGTCCGCCAGCGCAGCAGGGTGGTCCGGTCGCCGGGCAGCCACTCGGCGGTGTCGACCGAGAACGGGATCGCCTGGTAGGTGAACCCGAGCATGGCGATCGGCGCGGCCACCTCGACCCCAGGCACGGCCTTGACGGCCTCGGCCTGTTCCAGGGTCAGCCCGCCGTAGGTGCCGGAGAGGTAGTTGGAGCGGACCAGCCCTTCGACTCGTTCCTTCTCCAGGGCGCTGCCTTTCGGCCGCACCAGGATGTCGTAGGCGGCCCGGTAGTTCTCCTCGGCGGTCTCGGTGACGGTGGCCTGCTGGGTGGCGGTGCTGGCGGCCAGCACCACGAAGCTCGTCACGGCGATGGCCACGGCGGCGAAGGTGGCCAGCGACCGCCGCAGGTCACCGCGGATCCGGGCCCAGGCCAGCCGGAAGAGTTCCATCTCAGTCCGCTGCCCGGCGCGGAGCGGAGGCGGCCGGCTCGATCGTCTCCGCCTCGCTCAGCACCCCGTCCGAGATCCGGTGGACGACCTCGCAGGTCGCGGCGACGTCCAGGTCGTGGGTAGCGAGCAGGACGGTCGTGCCGAAATCGGTCTGCAGCCGGGTGAACAGTTCCATGATCTCGGCCGCCGTGGCGGAATCCAGGTTGCCGGTCGGTTCGTCGGCGAGCAGCAGCCCGGGACGGGCGACCAGGGCGCGGGCGATCGCGACCCGCTGCTGCTGGCCGCCGGAGAGCTGGGCGGGCAGGGCCCGCGTCCGATCGCCCAGGCCCACCGCCGCAAGCAGCTCGCGGGCACGTTCCCGCTTGTCGCCGTCGAACGGACGCCCGGCGAGCGGTGCGTACACGTTGTCCAGCAGGGAGAGCCCCGGCACCAGGTGGAACTGCTGGAAGACGAAGCCGACCCCCGCCCGGTAGTCGGCCAGTCTCCGTTCCGGGAGGTCGGTGACCACCGTCTCCCCCACCTGGATCCGGCCGCTGTCCGGCCGGTCCAGCGCCCCCACCAGGTGCAAGAGGGTGGACTTCCCGGAACCGGAGGCGCCCAGCAGCCCGACGCGGGCGCCCGGCTCGACCGTCAGCGACACCTCGTCGGCGGCGCGCAGGCGCGACCCGTCCCCGAGCCGGTAGGTCTTGCTGACCGACTCCAGAACGACCGCCGCGCCGTCATGGGTCAGACGATCCGGCGCAGCCAGCCGTGGCTGTCGGGCACCCGGCCGTACTGGATGTCGAGCAGGCGGTTGCGGATCGCCAGGGTCCGCTCGCCGGCCGGGTTGGCCAGCTGGTAGGTGTCGGTGGCGGTGCGGAAGCTGCCGATCGGGGTGAGGACGGCAGCCGTCCCGCAGCTGAACGCCTCGACGGCGACGCCGTCGGAGATCAGCCCGAAGAAGTCGGCGGGGGTGATCCGGCGCTCCTCGGGGGTCAGGCCCAGGTCGCCGGCGACGGTGAGGATCGAGCTGCGGGTGACCCCCTCGAGGATGGTGCCGGTGAGCTCCGGGGTGATCAGCCGGCCGTCGCCGGTGACCAGGAAGACATTCATGCCGCCGAGTTCCTCGATGCGGTCCTTGCCGGCGGCCTCGATGAAGAGCACCTGCGAGCAGCCGTGCTCGTAGCCCTCGTACTGGGCGATCAGCGAGGCGGCGTAGTTGCCGCCGCACTTGGCCGAGCCCGTCCCGCCGATGCCGGCGCGGGCCCAGGCGTCGGTCACCCAGATGTCCACCGGCTCGACGCCGCTGGTGAAGTAGGAGCCGACCGGCGAGGCGATCACCGAGAAGGTCACCCGCTGCGAGGCCCGCACCCCGAGGAAGACCTCGGAGGCGAACATGAACGGACGCAGGTAGAGGCTCTGCTCTCCCCCGCCGGCCGGCACCCAGCGCAGGTCGGCCTTCACCAGTTCGGTGATCGCGGTCAGGAAATCGGCCTGCTCGATCGCCGGCAGCATCATCCGGGCCGCCGAGGCGTTGAGCCGGGCCGCGTTGGCCTCCGGACGGAAGAGCCAGACCGAGTCGTCGGCGTGCCGGTAGGCCTTCATCCCCTCGAAGACCTCCTGGGCGTAGTGCAGCACCGCGGTGGCCGGGTCGAGCTGGAACGGCCCGTACGGCTGGATGCTCGCGTTCGTCCAGCCTTCGTCCTTCGTCCAGGTCACTACGGCCATGTGGTCGGTGAAGAAATCGCCGAAACCGGGGTTGGCCATGATCTCGTCGAAACGGGCCTGCGAGGCCGGTGACGGGTTCGCGATGACGGGGAACGAAAGAGACATGAGCGCATGGTACCGGCCCTTCCGGTACCCTCACCTCTCGTGACCGCCACTGAATCCAGCAAGCCCGTCATCTCCGTCATCGCCGGCGACGGCATCGGCCCCGAGGTCGTCGCCGAAGGCCTCAAGGTGCTGACCGCCACCGTGGGACCGGACGCCTTCGACTTCGTCCACCACGAGCTCGGCGCCGAGCACTGGCAGCGCACCGGTGAGGTGCTCTCCGACGCCACCCTCGAGCAGCTGGCGGCCAGCCAGGCGATCGTTCTCGGCGCGGTCGGCGCGGCCCCCGGCTCGAAGGCCATCCCCAGCGGCCTGCTGGAGCGCGGCCTGCTGCTGAAGCTGCGGTTCAGCTTCGACCACTACGTCAACCTGCGGCCCTCCAAGCTGTACCCGGGCGTCCCCACCCCACTGGCCGATTCGGTGCTCTCCCGGGGTCCGGTCGACTTCGTGGTGGTGCGTGAGGGCACCGAGGGCCCCTACGTCGGCAACGGTGGCAGCCTGCGGACCGGCACCCCGCACGAGGTGGCCACCGAGGTGAGCCTGAACACCGCCCACGGCATCGAGCGGGTGATCCGGGACGCCTTCGCGCGCGCCACCAAGCGCCGCAATAAGGTCACCCTGGTGCACAAGCACAACGTGCTGGTGTACGCCGGCGGCCTGTGGAACCGGCTCTTCCAGACCGTCGCCGCGGAGTTCCCCGGGGTCGAGACCGACTACCTGCACGTGGACGCCGCCACCATCTCGCTGGTGGCCGACCCGCAGCGCTTCGACGTGGTCGTCACCGACAACCTCTTCGGTGACATCCTCACCGACCTGGCCGCGGCGGTGACCGGCGGCATCGGGCTGGCGGCCAGCGCCAACATCAACCCCGAGGGCGCCTTCCCGTCCATGTTCGAGCCGGTGCACGGCTCCGCCCCGGACATCGCCGGCCAGGGCATCGCCGATCCGACCGCGACCATCCTGTCGATGGCCCTGCTGCTGGACCACCTCGGACGCACCGAGGACGCCGCCCGCATCGAGGCCGCCGTGGACGCCGACATCGCCGAGCGCGGTGCGACCAAGCGCCCGACCTCAGTGGTTGGCGACGAGATCGCCGCGCGCCTCTGACCGCTGCGGTGCACTAACCGCCAAATACGCGCTCTCCGCGACAGATGCGTCGCGGAGCGACACTATTTGGCAGAAACTGCACTGGCCAGTCGCCGGCTGCCGCGGCAGCACGCTAGGCGAAGAGCCGGCGGCGCTCGCCGTGGGTGACGTGGCCGGTCACCCACCAGATGATCTCGATCAGGACGATCGCGATGCCGCCCATCAGGAAGCCGGTGTTCAGCATGGCCGGGTTTCCGGTGTCGAGGTAGAAGAGACTCTGCAACGTCCCTTGCCAACCGAACAGATCCCGATCGACCTGCCACCCCAGCAGGTTGAACTCGACATGCCACACCGGGATATCGAAGGCGATCGGTGCCAGGAAGATCGCCACCGTGGCGGCCAGGCAGCCGATGATCATCAGGATCTTCCACCACTCGTAGGGGCGGCTGATGGTGATCATCACCCAGGCGCCACCGCAGATCAGGGTGATCAGCACCGCGGTCGAGACCTGGTTGGTCACCGTGCCGCCCGACAGCGGCAGGATGAGCAGGTAGCTGATGAAGGTGGTCACCGAGATCGCCACCGCGGCGGGGATGCCGAATCTCATCACGCGCGTCAGGAAGCCGGTCCGGGCCCGGGCGGCGTTCGGCGCCAGCGCGAGGATGGACGCCGGGACGCCGATGGTGAACCAGCCGACCAGCGAGATGTGGATCGGGACGAACGGGAAGGGCAGCCGCCAGGCCGCCACCAGCAGGGCGAAGGCCACCGAGTAGAGCGTCTTGGTGAGGAAGAAGTTCGCCACCCGCTCGATATTGCCGATCACCCGGCGGCCCTCGGCGACCACGTGCGGCAGGGTGGCGAAGGAGTCGTCCAGCAGCACCAACTGGGCCACCGAACGGGTCGCCGCCGCACCGGTCCCCATGGCCACGCCGAGATCGGAGTCCTTGATCGCCAGCACGTCGTTCACGCCGTCGCCGGTCATCGCCACGGTGTGCCCGCGGGCCTGCAGGGCGCCGACCATCTGCCGCTTCTGCTGCGGGGTGACCCGGCCGAAGACATTGTGGCTCTCCACCTCGTCGGCGAAGGCGGTCTCGTCGGTGGGCAGGGTGCGGGCGTCCATCACCTGGTCGCCGTCGACGCCCAGCGAACGGGTCACGGCGCCGACGCTGACCGCGTTGTCGCCGGAGATCACCTTGACGATGACGTCCTGGTCGGCGAAGTAGGCCAGCGTGTCGCGGGCTTCGGGCCGCACCTTCTGCTCCAGCACCAGCAAGGCCACCGGGGTCACCTCTCCGGGGGCGGCGTCATCGTCGACTGGCAGGTCGCTGCGGCCGAGCAGCAGCACCCGGCGGCCGGTGGCGCCGATCTCCTCCGCACGAGCGGCGACCTCGGAACCGGCGGCGAGCACGTCCGGGGCGCCGATCACCCAGTCACCCTCAGCGTCGAAGGAGACCCCCGACCACTTCTTGGCCGACGTGAAGGGGGCCAGCCCGGTCACCTTCCAGGCCGGGCCGGCCAGCGGCATCTCAGCGGCCAGCGCCTGGATCGACGCGTTCGGACGCGGGTCCGCGGCGGCGATCTGGGCGACCACCGCGCGCAGTCGCTCGGCGGTCGTGTCGTCCACTGCTTCGAGTTCGCCGAACTGCATGCCGTTCTCGGTGAGCGTCCCGGTCTTGTCGGCGCAGACCACGTCCACCCGGGCCAGGCCTTCGATGGCCGGCAGTTCCTGCACCAGCACGTTCTCGCGGGCCAGCCGCACCACGCCGACGGCGAAGGCCAGCGCGGTCAGCAGCACCAGACCCTCGGGCACCATCGGCACCAGCGCGCCGGCGGTGGCGAGCACCTTCTCCTGCCATTCCTCGTGCTGGTTCCACTGCACCCAGATCGTCGCCAGCCCCACCGGGATCATCAGCCAGGTGATCAGCTTGAGGATCTTGTTGATGCCCTGCTGCAGTTCCGACTTCACCAGCGAGAACTTGCTCGCCTCGGCGGTCAGCTGGGCGGCGTAGGAGTCGGAGCCGACCCGGGTGGCGCGGAACGTCCCGACGCCGGCCACCACGAAGCTGCCCGACATCACCTGGTCGCCCGGGTTCTTCTCCATCGGGTCGGATTCGCCGGTCAGCAGCGACTCGTCCACCTCCAGGTAGGACGCCTCGACCACGTCGCCGTCCACCACGATCTGGTCGCCGGGACCGATCTCGATCAGGTCGTCCAGCACGATGTCGTCGCGCACCACTTCGGTGACCGCGCCGTCGCGGCGGACCCGTGGCTTGCCCTCGCCGACCACGGCCAGGTTGTCCAGGGTCTTCTTGGCCCGCAGTTCCTGGATCAGGCCGATCGCGGAGTTGATGATGATCAGGAAGCCGAACAGGGCGTTCTGGATCTGGCCGGTGGTCATCACCAGGATGAAGAGCACCATCAGCAGGAAGTTGATCCGGGTGAAGACGTTGGCCCGGACGATGTCCCAGGTGGTGCGGCCCGAGCGGGGTGGCTGGGTGTTCACCTGGCCGGCGCGGACGCGCTGCTCGACTTCCGCTGCGGTCAGTCCGGGGTTGGGCGTGGTCTCGACGGTCACCGGGCAAGCCTGCCACATCCGGCAAACCCGCTCACCGCAGGCGTTTGCGTTCCTTGGCGAGCAGCTTGCGCAGCCTCCGCTCGTCCCACGAGCTGGGGTACCGCACCTTGATGGTGCCCATGCCGGCCGAGCCGGAGAGGATCAGCAGCGGGTTGTCGCCGATCGGCTCCTCGGGCACCTTCGAGGTCACCGTGCCCCAGCTGCGGGTGAGCCGGTCCAGCTGAGCCGCCCAGCCCTCCGGCAGCACCAGGACGATCGTGCCGACCCCGCCGTGGAGCTGTACCCAGGTCACCTGGGAGACCATCTGCGCACGCCGGAAGTCGAGCCGGATCGAGCCGAGTTCGCCGTTCAGCGACAGGTAGGGCGGCACCGTCCAGACGCCCTCCTTCTTGATCCCGCTGCCGCCCGCGCTGATCACCAGCGGATCGTGCGGGTCATAGCCCGGACGCCCCAGGCCGGACGGTCCGGACGGCACCACTAGACGTGGCGGCCGCTGCGCCGGTGGGCCGGCGGGCTCGGCGGGCACCGGCAGGCCCGGCGTCCCGGCACCGGCATCCCCGGGGTAGGTCTGCCAGCGGGGGGTCTCCTCAGGAGGCTGCGACATGCCGTCAGCCTAACCGAGGCCAGAACCACACAAGGTGTGGCCGAAAGCCCGTTGTCGGGGAATCGGCCACACCTTGTGCGTGGTTCGGTGGAAGGTCAGCGGGCAGCCGTGCCCTCGACGTAGTCGTCGTCGTGCGACTTCACCCAGGCCATCAGGCCGCGCAGCTCGCGGCCGGTGGCCTCGATCGGGTGTTGCTCGGCGGCGGCGCGCAGCGCCTTGAACTCCGGCGCGCCGGCGTCCTGGTCGTCGATGAAGCGCTTGGCGAAGGCGCCGGTCTGGATGTCGGCCAGCACCTCCTTCATGCGCTCCTTCACCGAGGCGTCGATCACCCGCGGGCCGGAGACGTAGTCACCGAACTCGGCGGTGTCCGAGACGCTCCAGCGCTGCTTGGCGATGCCGCCCTCGTACATGAGGTCGACGATCAGCTTCAGCTCGTGCAGGCACTCGAAGTAGGCCACCTCCGGCTGGTAGCCGGCCTCGGTGAGCACCTCGAAGCCGGCCTGCACCAGGGACGAGGCACCGCCGCAGAGCACGGCCTGCTCGCCGAAGAGGTCGGTCTCGGTCTCCTCGGTGAAGGTGGTCTTGATGCCGCCGGCCCGCAGGCCGCCGATCGCCTTGGCGTAAGAGAGGGCGAGATCCCAGGCGTGGCCCGACTCGTCCTTCTCGACCGCGACGATGACCGGGACACCGCGGCCCTCGGAGTACTCCCGGCGGACCAGGTGGCCCGGGCCCTTCGGCGCGACCATGCAGACGTCCACCCCGGCCGGCGGCTGGATGTAGCCGAACCGGATGTTGAAGCCGTGGGCGAAGAAGAGCGCGTCACCGGCGACCAGGTTGGGCTCGATCGCCTCGGCGTAGATGTGCCGCTGGTACTGGTCGGGGGCGAGCATCATGATCAGGTCGGCCTCCTCGGCCGCCTGGGCGACCGGGACGACCCGCAGGCCCTCGGCCTCGGCCTTCGCCCAGCTCTTGGAGCCCTCGCGCAGACCGACCCGCACGTCGACGCCGGAATCGCGCAGCGACAGCGCGTGGGCGTGGCCCTGGCTGCCGTAGCCGATCACCGCGACGTGGCGGCCCTGGATCACCGACAGATCGGCGTCGTCGTCGTAGAACATCTCTGCCATGGTTACCTCTTTGCTTTCAGTGTTGAGCGGGGTTCAGTGGTTGCGTGACTTGTCGATCTTGGCACGTTCGGTGAGCGAACGGCTGCCCCGTCCGAGCGCGACCAGACCGGACTGGACGAGTTCGCGGATGCCGTAGGGGGCCAGCATCTCCAGCAGCGCCCGCAGCTTGTCGGGCGAGCCGGTGGCCTCGATCGTCATGGAGTCGCGGTGGACGTCCACGGTCTTGCCGCGGAAGAGCTGCACGATCTCGATGATCTGCGAGCGGCTGGCCGGATCGGCCTTCACCTTGATCAGGACGAGTTCGCGCTGCACCGAATCGGCCTCGGTCAGCTCGATGATCTTCAGCACCTCGACCAGCTTGTTGAGCTGCTTGACGATCTGCTCCAGCACCTGCGGGGTGGAGACGGCCACCTGCAGGGTGATCCGGGAGATGTCCGTACGCTCGGTGGGCCCGACCGCCAGCGACTCGATGTTGTAGCCGCGGCGGGCGAAGAGCCCGGCGACGCGGGCCAGGACGCCTGGCTTGTTCTCGACCAGCACGCTCAGCGTGTGGGTGTTCACAGCTCCTCCTCTTCCCAGGCCGGGGCCAGGTCCTTCGCGATCTTGATGTCGTCATTGCTGGTGCCGGCGGCGACCATCGGCCAGACCATGGCGTCCTTGTGCACCACGAATTCCACCACGACCGGACGGTCGGTGATGGCCATGGCCTCGTTGATGACCCGGTCGACGTCCTCGGGGTTCTCGGCCCGCAGCCCGACCGCGCCCATCGCCTCGGCCAGCTTCGGGAAATCCGGCACCCGCAGCGACTTCAGGTCGGTATTGGAGTAGCGCTCCCCGTAGAACAGGGTCTGCCACTGCCGCACCATGCCCAGGCTCTGGTTGTTCATCACCGCGATCTTGATCGGGATGCCCTCCAGGGCGCAGGTGACCAGCTCCTGATTGGTCATCTGGAAGCAGCCGTCGCCGTCGATCCCCCAGACCACCGATTCCGGACGGCCCACCTGGGCGCCCATGGCGGCCGGGACG
Source organism: Propionicimonas sp. (assembly GCA_027492575.1). Classification (GTDB taxonomy): domain Bacteria; phylum Actinomycetota; class Actinomycetes; order Propionibacteriales; family Propionibacteriaceae; genus Propionicimonas. The sequence continues at coordinate 4,713 of JAPUEM010000036.1, read as the reverse complement.
CAGTAGCCCATCGTCCCGGCGCCACCGGAGTTCAGCCAGTGGCCGGACCGCTCGTGCGGCAGCAGCTGGGCGGCCCACATCTGGTGCTGGCCGACGCCGGCGGCGTAGTAGGCATCCGGGCCGACGATCTCGCCCAGCCGCTTGATGACGTACTCGGGGCTGAGCAGGCCCTCCTCGATCGGATCCAGGTCAGGGGTGTACTTGGTCTTCAGACCGGTCAGGTAGCGGACCCACGGGCCGTAATCGGGCAGATCCTCGCCACGCAGCAGCGTGTTCAGCTCTTCGATGACGACCTTCAGATCGCCCACGATCGGGACGTCCGCCACCCGGTTCTTGCCGATCTCGGCCGGGTCGATGTCGGCGTGGATGACCTTCGCCTCGGGGGCGAAGGTCGACAGCTTGCCGGTCACCCGGTCGTCGAACCGGGTGCCCAGCGCGATCAGCAGATCGGAGCGCTGCAGGGCGCCGACCGCCGACACCGTGCCGTGCATGCCGGGCATGCCCATGTGCAGGTCGTGGCTGTCCGGGAAGACGCCACGGGCCATCAGGGTGGTGACCACCGGGATGCCGGTGATCTTGACCAGCTCGGCCAGCGCGTCGGCCGCCCGGGCCTTCATCGCGCCGCCGCCCACGTAGAAGACCGGACGCTCCGCCGCGGCGATCAGCCGGGCCGCCTCGCGCAACTGCTTGACGTGCGGCTTGGTGGTCGGACGGTAGCCGGGCAGATCCAGCGACTCCGGCCAGACGAACGGCGCCTGGGTGGACAGGGCGTCCTTGGCGATGTCGACCAGCACCGGGCCCGGACGCCCGGTCGCCGCGATGTGGAAGGCGGCGGCGATGGCGTGCGGGATGTCCTCGGCCTTGGTGATCAGGAAGCTGTGCTTGGTGATCGGGAAGGTGATGCCGCGGATGTCCGCCTCCTGGAAGGCGTCCGTCCCGATGAAGGCGGAACCGACCTGGCCGGTGATCGCGACCATCGGCACCGAATCCATGTAGGCGTCGGCGATCGCGGTGACCAGGTTGGTGGCCCCCGGGCCGGAGGTCGCCATGCAGACGCCGACCTTGCCGGTCACCATCGCGTAGCCCTCGGCGGCATGCCCGGCGCCCTGCTCGTGCCGGACCAGGATGTGCCGGATCAGCTTGGAGTCGAAGAGCGGGTCGTAGGCCGGCAGGATCGCGCCGCCCGGGATGCCGAAGACGACCTCTACGCCGACCCGCTCCAGCGACTCGACCAGAGCCTGGGCTCCGGTCAGCAACTTGGGCGCATCGACCGCCGAAGGCGGGCTATCGAGCTGAGTCATCCTCGGTCAACCTTTCTGATTCGTGTGTGGTTCGACTGCAACAAAAAACCCCCGCTGCGGATGCAGACGAGGGAGCGTGCCGGCTGAAATGCTTCAGGCGACACGCGAGCAGAGTACGAGAGCGAAAAGACGCACGAGGTGAGTATGTCACCGCGGGCCGCCTGCATGTCAACCGGCGAGCGGCTTCTCTCACATGCTGGGCTGCCACCGAACGCTCGACCTCCACCTTCGACTTCTCCGTCCTCAGGTTGTCCTCAGCTATCCATGTTGCCGACGATGGGAGGAATCGTCCATCGTGAGGGGAAAGACCATGGCCCAGACCTCCGCTGCCGCGCACCCTCTGCTGCGGCGCTGCCTGGCCGGCCTTGCCGCAACGGCTCTGACGCTGACCGGCGCCGTCGTCGCCACCGGCCCGGCGCTCGCCGCGGCGGAACGCATCGCGACCACCGAGAGCACGCTGACCATCACCACCGCCGGCTGGGGTCACGGCCGCGGCATGTCGCAGTACGGCGCCCAGGGGGCCGCCAAGCAGGGCCTCGACCACACCGAGATCCTCGCCTTCTACTACCCCGGCACGAAGCTCGACAAGCTGCCCAAGGACGACGCCATCCGGGTCTGGATCACCGCCGACACCGACGGCAAGGTGCACGTCTACGCCGCCGCTGGTCTGCGGGTACGCGATTCCAAGGGCAAGACCTTCACCCTGCCGACGGGCAAGAACTACACCAAGTGGCGGCTCTCCCGCTCCGGGGCGAAGACCGTGCTGTACCACCGCAACGCCAAGGGCACGTACGTCAAGTACACCAATAAGAAGCTGAAGCTGGATCCGAAGCGGCAGTGGGCCTTCGAGAACCCCAAGACCGGCACCGTGAAGCTGTACCTCGCCGGCGGCAACCGGACCTACCGCGGCACCCTCGCGCTCGGCTTCCACGAAGGCGGCGCCAGGACGGTCAACCACGTCACGATGGAGGACTACCTGCGTTCCGTGGTGCCCTCGGAGATGCCGGCCTACTGGCACGCCGAGGCGTTGCAGGCCCAGTCCGTCGCGGCCCGCAGCTACGCCGCCCGGTACCGCGCCAACCTGGGTGGCAAGAAGGTCTACGACGTCTGCAACACCACCGCCTGCCAGGTCTACAAGGGCACCATGAGCGAGAACCCGGCCACCGACAAGGCCGTGAAGGCGACCGCCGGCCAGGTGCTGACCTACAAGAAGCAGTACGCCTGGACGGAGTTCTCCTCCTCCAACGGCGGCCACTCGGTGGCCGGCCCGAACGACTACATCGTCGCCCAGGAGGATCCCTACGACTTCGCGATGAACCAGGTGGTGTCGGTGACGGTCAAGACCTCGACGATCGAGAAGAAGTACCCGTCGATCGGCGACCTGAAGTCGATCACCCTCGAGCGGGACGGCAACGGACGCTGGGGCGGCCGGGTCACGCAGGTCACCCTGACCGGCACAGCGGGCTCCAAGAAGGTGACCGGCACCGCCTTCAAGAGCGCCCTGGGCCTGCGGGAGACCCTGCTGAAGATCTCCGGCGGCTCCCCCGCCGACCCCAATGCCAACGCGAACGCGGTCTCCGACGAGGAGTGAGGCTCAACTCCCGGTGAGCCGCCGGTAGACCTCGTCGGAATCGATGTCGGGCTCGCGGACGGCCATCTGGCCCAGCCCGGGACGGTCGGCGTAGCGCGGGATCAGGTGCAGGTGCAGGTGGAAGACCTCCTGGCCGGCGGCCTCACCGGTGTTGCCCAGCAGGTTGATCCCGTCGGCGCCCAGGCGCTCGCTGAGCAGGGCCGCGGTCGCCGACACCGCCGGGGCGATCTCGGCCAGGGCGGTCGGGTCGTCCAGCAGCCCGTCGACGTGGCGGCGCGGGATCACCAGGGTGTGGCCCGGGTGGAAGGGCGCGATGTCGAGGAAGGCGAGCGCGAGGTCGTCGGAGTACACGACACGGGCGTGGATCTCGCCGGCGACGATCCGGCAGAACAGGCAGGACATGATTCGCTCCTGGGTCAGCGGACGGCGAAGCCGGCCGCGGCGAGCGCCTGCTTCACGTCGGCGATGGTGAGGGTGCGGTAGTGGAAGACGCTGGCCGCGAGCAGGGCGTCCGCGCCGGCCTCGGCGGCCTGCACGAAGTGCTCCACCGTCCCGGCGCCACCGGAGGCGATCACCGGGACGTCCACGGCGTCCTTCACGGCGGCGATCAGTTCCAGATCGAAGCCGGTGGTGGTGCCGTCGGCGTCCATCGAGTTCAGCAGCACCTCGCCGGCGCCGCGGTCGACCGCCTCGCGCACCCACTCCAGGGCGTCCAGGCCGGCGGAGGTGCGTCCGCCGTGGGTGGTGACGCCGAAGCCGGACGGGTGTCCCGGCTCGCGCCGCACGTCCAGGGAGAGCACCAGCACCTGGCGTCCGAACCGTTCGGCGATCTGGTCGATGGCGTCCGGGTTGGCGATCGCGCCGGTGTTGATGCCGACCTTGTCGGCCCCCACCCGCAGCAGCCGGTCGACGTCCGCCACGCCGCGCACTCCCCCGCCCACGCAGAGCGGGATGAAGACGGTCTCGGCTGTCCGGGTCACCACCTCGTAGGTGGTGTCGCGGCCCTCCGCGGAGGCCGAGACGTCCAGGAAGACCAACTCGTCGGCGCCTTCCGCGCCGTACTCGGCGGCCAGTTCGACCGGGTCGCCGGCATCGCGCAGGTTCTGGAAGTTGACGCCCTTCACCACCCGGCCGTCGTGCACGTCGAGGCAGGGAATCACACGAATCGCGACAGCCATGCCCAAAGCGTAGACGACAACCGGCCGTCACCGACGGCGGCCATCCACGAATCCGCGCTCTCCGAGACCAACCAAATCATGAGACGAGGCACTGGAAGCGAGTCCTCGGCGGCCAGTACCATCCACCAAGCCCAGAGGGCACTTGCCTCGGCACTCGGTGTCGAGAATGACCCAGGCAAGGATCAGAGAGGAAAGCAGATGAAACGTCATTGGGGCCTACGCACAGCAGGCACAGTTGTTAGCCTGTTCTTTGCGGGCGCCATGCTCTGCGCAAGCGCGACTCCTGCACTGGCAGCAGATCAAACAGCCAAAGATCCCAAAGGCAAGACGGTCCGCATCCCAGACGCCGTAGCAACCAAGCTCAAGGACAAACACAACCTCAAGATCGCGACAGTAAAGACATGGCTCCCAAAGTCGGCGACCACGTTCACCAAGGGGACTCGAAAGGAGTACGTTAAGGGATTGACCAAGATCGAATGTGCAGCGAATATTCTAGGTGTCGTGAAGTGCAGAAATACGGGCGAGAAGGTTAACCTCCTATTCGTCGTGGACTTCAGAATCGACTCTACGACCAACAAGCAGGTCGGCCTAGTGACAGCCTACTGCGACGGCTATTACTACAGATGCCCCTCATGGGTCACCA
>JAPUEM010000035.1 GCA_027492575.1 Propionicimonas sp. | reverse complement strand
TCACCCTGGACGCCATGGGGGTGGACGCCTTCGTGATCCGGCACGGCTCCTCGGGCGCGGTCGCCCAGGCGGCCGGCTGGGTGAAGGCGCACGTGATCAACGCCGGAGACGGGCAGCACGAGCACCCCACCCAGGCGCTGCTGGACGCCTACGCGATGCGCCGCCACTTCCGCGAACTCGGCGCCGGAGGCTGGGCGGGCAAGAAGATCGCGATCGTGGGCGACCTGCTGCACTCCCGGGTGGTGCGCTCCAACGTCCTGCTGCAGCGGACGCTGGGTTCGCAGGTGGTGCTGGTCGCGCCACCGACCCTGCTGCCCACCGGCGTGGACGCCTGGGGCTGCGAGGTGAGCTCCGATTTCGACGCGGTGCTGGCCGACTGCGACATCGTGATGATGCTGCGAGTACAGCGTGAGCGGATGGCGGGCGGCTTCTTCCCGACGGCGCGGGAGTACGCCGAGAACTACGGCCTCACCCCGGCCCGGCTGGCGGCGCTGAAGCCGGGCGCGGCGATCTGCCACCCGGGCCCGATGAACCGCGGCGTCGAGATCTCCTCGGAGGCCGCCGACGCCGCCAACTCGCTGATCCTGGAACAGGTCTCCGCCGGCGTGGCGGTACGGATGAGCGTGCTGTACCACCTGCTGGGCGGCTCGGACGAAGGAGGGGCGGCGTGAGCGTGCTGATCACCGGAGCGACCACCGCGGAGGGGGTCCGCGGCGACCTGTACCTCGCGAACGGGGTCTTCTGCGACCCGGCCGACGCCCCGGCCGGCATCGAGCGGTTCGACGCCGACGGCCTGCTGGCTCTACCCGGCCTGGTCGACCTGCACACCCACCTGCGCGAACCCGGACGCGAGGACGCCGAGACCGTCGCCAGCGGCACGCGGGCCGCGGCACGCGGCGGCTTCACCTGCGTCCACGCCATGGCGAACACCGACCCGGTCACCGACACGGCCGAGGCCGCCGAGTACATCGCCGCGCTCGGCGAGCGGGAGGGCCACTGCCAGGTGGTCCCGGTCGGCGCGGTCACCAAGGGCCTGGCCGGCGAGGAACTCGCCGAACTCGGCCTGATGGCGACCCGCGCCGGCGTCCGGGTCTTCTCCGACGACGGCCGGTGCGTCCACGACTCACTTCTGATGCGCCGCGCGCTCACCTACGTCAAGCCCTACGACGGCGTGATCGCCCAGCACGCCCAGGATCCGCGGCTGGCCGGGCCGGGCGCCTGCTGTCACGAATCCGAGATCTCCGGACGGCTGGGACTGCCGGGCTGGCCGGCGCAGGCCGAGAGCGTGATCGTGGCCCGCGACGTCCAGCTGGCCGAACTGGCCGGCTCCCGGCTGCACGTCTGCCACGTCTCCACCGCCGAGAGCGTCGAGGTGATCCGCTGGGCCAAGCGGCGCGGCATCCAGGTGACCGCCGAGGCCACCCCGCACCACCTGCTCTTCGACACCAGCCGGGTCGAGGGCTTCGACACCACCTTCAAGGTGAACCCGCCGCTGCGCACCTCGGAGCACATCGACGCGATCCGGGGGGCGCTGGCCGACGGCACCATCGACACCGTCGGCACCGACCACGCCCCGCACGCCCGGCAGGACAAGGATCATCCCTTCGACATCGCGCTGCCCGGCATGCTGGGCCTGGAGCAGGCGCTGGCGGTGGTGATGGAGGTCATGGTCCACACCGGACGGATCGACTGGCCCACCCTGGTCGACCGGATGGCCACCACCCCGGCGACGATCGGACGGGTCGCGGGCCAGGGCCGTCCGGTGGCGATCGGCGAGCCGGCGAACCTCGTCCTGGTCGATCCCGGCGCCCGCGCCGTGGTCGATCGCGACGCCTCCCGGTCGCTCTCCCGCAACAACCCGTACCACGGGCTGGAACTCCCCGATCCGGTGGTCGCCACCTTCTGGGCGGGGAAGGCCACCTACCGCCGCGGGTGAGCGCATTGGGGACGTTTCAGCGCTAGACTCCCGGCACCACCGCAAGGAGGGAGGCGCGCCGTGTCGAAGGAACGCGCCAGTGTCAAGGACGTGGCCGAACTCGCCGGCGTCTCGGTCGGCACCGTCTCCAATGTGCTGAACCGTCCGGAGACGGTCAGCGACCGCACCCGCGCCAAGGTCGAGGCCGCCATGAGCGAACTGCGCTTCCTGCGCAACGCCTCCGCCCGGCAGCTTCGAGCGGGAGTGTCGACCACGGTCGGCGCCGTCCTGATCGACCTGGGCAACCCGTTCTACACCGAGATCGCCCGCGGCATCGAGGATCGGCTGGCGATCGACGGGCTCACCCTGATGCTGTGCAGTTCGGACGAGGACGCCCGGCGCGAGGCCGGCTTCCTGCGGCAGTTCGCCGAGCACGGGGTGCGCGGCATGCTGGTGACCCCGATGGCGGCCACCACCGAGCGGCTGCTCGAACTGCGCGAACTGGGGATCGGGTCGGTGCTGGTCGACGCCGCCAGCGATCTGCTGCCCACCGTCCGGGTCGACCACATCTCCGGCGGACGCCAGGCGGTCGCGCACCTGGTGGAGCGCGGTCACCGGCGCATCCTCTTCCTCGGCGACGACCCGAACCTGCAGCAATCCCAGCACCGGCTCCGCGGGGCCATCGAGGCGGTGGACGCCGCCGGCCTCTCCCCCGCCGAGGTCCTCACCACCCAGCCGCTCTCGGTCATGGGCTCGGCCGCCGCCGGCGAGGCGGCGATCCTGGCCGTCCTGGAGTCGCCCGGGCCACGCCCGACCGCGGTCTTCTGCCTCAACGACATGGTCGCCCTCGGCGTGCTGCGCGCCCTGCGGCGGCGCGGCATCTCCGTGCCGGACGAGCTCGCGATCGTCGGCTACGACGACCTCTACTGGGCCGGTGAGCTGGCCACCCCGCTGACCTCCGTCCGCCAGCCCATGCGCCAGCTCGGCTGGGCCGCCGCCGACCTGCTGCTCAGCCCTGGCGGCACCGTCGAGAAGGTCTTCGAACCGGAGCTGGTCGTCCGCGCGTCGTCGTGACCAAGGAGAGATCCCGGATCAAGTCCGGGATGACGGTAGTGGAGTACGCGCGTCCGTCACCACTGCAGCCGAGCGCGATCGACCAGCCCAACCACGTCATCCCGGACTCCGATCCGGGATCTCGACTCGTCTATCGCGAGACCGCCCGCCAACGCTCCAGGCCCGCGTGCGCCTCGGGCGGGACGGGGATGGGCCGGCCCTCCGCGTCGCCGTGGACCAGGACGGTGATCGTGCGGGCCTGGGCGCGGCCGGTGAGCGGGTCGGTCACCT
>JAPUEM010000034.1:84720-114153 GCA_027492575.1 Propionicimonas sp. | reverse complement strand
AGAAGCCGATAGCCTTCAGGGTCGCCTTGATCGCGTCCGCGGACTTGTTCAGCAGCCCGATCTCGTGGGCGTCCATCGGGAACTCATAGACGGTCTCCACGCCCTCGCGGGTGACCAGGCTGGGCACCGACATCGCGACGCCGGAGATGCCGCGGTAGTCGTCCAGCACCGAGGAGACCGGCAGGATCATCCGCTGGTTGCCCAGCAGCGACTCGACCAGGCTGGCGCCGGCCAGGCCGATCGCGTAGTTGGTCGCGCCCTTGCCCTCGATGATCTCGTAGGCGGCGTGGACGGTGTCGTAGGTGATCTTGGCGAGCAACTCCTCGGTGAACAGCCGGTCGCCGTTGTCGTCCTTCCAATCCCGGATCGGGATCAGGCCGATCGTCGCGCTCGACCAGATCGGGAACTCGGTGTCGCCGTGCTCGCCGATCATGATCGCGTGGACGTTGCGCTGCTGCACCTTGGCGTGCTGGCCGATCGCCCAGCGCAGCCGGGAGGTGTCCAGGATCGTCCCGGTCGAGAGCACCCGCGACTTCGGCAGCCCGCTGACCTTCTGGGCCACCACCGTCAGCACGTCGCAGGGATTGGTGACCAGCACCAGGATGGCGTCCGGTGCGACCTCGAGCAGCTTGGGGACCATGTCGGTGAGGATGTTGGCGTTGATGCCGGCGAGGTCGAGGCGGGTCTGGCCCGGCTTCTGGCGGGCGCCGGCGGTGATGATGATGACGTTGGAGTCGCGCGCCACCTCGATATCCGAGCCGCCCTCCATGACCGAGGTGGGGGTGAACTGGGTGCCGTGGGCGAGATCCTTGACCTCGGCGTCCACCTTCTTGGTGTCGATGTCGTAGAGCGCGATCCGGCGGGCGGAGCCGCGGATCAGCGAGGCGTAGGCGATCGACGAACCGACCGATCCGGCACCGACGACGGTGAGCTTCGAGGTCTTGGTGGTCTCGGCGGCAGGGTTGGTCATGGGTTGTCTCCTAGGTCGGGGGGCGGACGCGGGCCGTTCGTCCCGGACTGGGATCCGGGATCGGGCAACGTCTCGAAGACGAGCCTAACCGCCCGGATCGAAGCGGACCAGCGATCGCGTCAAGTCGGCCAGCCGCTCGGCCCATTCGGGGCCTTCCAGTCCGTTTCCGGAGACCAGCGCCTCGATGGCGAGCGCCTCGTAGTACCCCTCCAGCACCCTCACCAGTTCACTGGAGGGAATCGCCAGCGTGGCGCCCTGGCGGGCGATCGCGGCCTCGATGGCCGTGATCAGGAGGTCGTTGACGCGCTGCTCGACGGCCCGCAGCGGCTCCCGCAGGGCGGGGTTGCGCAGGGCGTAGAGCCGCATCTCGCTGCGGGCCAGCAGCCAGGTCGGGCTGAGCGCCTGGCTGGCCTGGAAGACCAGCATCGCCTGGCGGATCATCGCGTCGGTCGAGCCGGGTTCGACGCGAGTATCGGGGATGGAATCGACGGCGGTGGCCGCCGAACGGTGGATCTCGGTGCCCTTGCGCTCGATGGCGGCCAGGACCAGCGCGTCCTTGGAGTCGAAGTTGGAGTAGAAGGCCCCGCGCGTGAAGCCGGCCCGCTCGCAGATCTCCTCCACCGAGGCGCCCAGCACCCCCTTCTCGGCGAAGAGCGCGACGGCGGCGTCCAGCAACCGATCCCGGGTGTGGGCTCGGCGGGCGCTCATGGTGGTCGACAAGGTTCCTCCTGACGTCCACAGGATACACATCCGTATTGGATACAGATGCGTATCGGATACAGTTGTGCATCGAACTTCCGCGTTCTTCTGGACGGAGAAACCGTGTCGGCTTTCCTCTATCGCCTCGGGCGTGCCTGCTACCGGCTGCGCGGCCGGGTGCTCGCCGCCTGGCTGGCCGTGCTGGCGCTCTTCGGCATCCTCGCGGTGGCCGTCGGCGGCAGCTACGACGACACCTTCTCGATTCCCGGGTCGAGCTCCCAGCTGGCCCTGGAGACCCTGAACGTCACTTTCCCCGAGGCCGCCGACGCCTCCGCCACCATCGTCATCGGCGCACCGGCGGGAACCCGGGTCGACTCGCCCGCCAACCAGGCGGCGATCGAGGCCTACCTTTCCCACCTTGAGGCGGACCTGCCCTTCGTCAAGGGCACCCAGTCGCCGTTCAACGAGTTCATCGACGGCCTGATCAGCGCGGACGGCAGCCACGCCCTGGTCCGCGTCCGGGTGGAGGGGACGATCTCGACCTTCACCGACGAGCAGCGCGCGGAACTCGTCGACGCGGCCCAGCAGCTGACCACCACCCTGCCCGGCTCGACGGTCGCGGTGGGCGGCGACGTCTTCTCGATCCACCTGCCCGAGATCAGCCTGATCGAGGCGCTCGGCGTGGTGGTGGCGCTCATCGTCCTGGTGGTGGTGCTGGGCGGCTTCATCGCCGCGCTGCTGCCCATCGGGGCCGCGCTGACCGGCGTGGGCCTCGGTGTGACGATCGTGATGATCTCGGCCGGCGTCATCTCGATCAGCTCGACCACGCTGATGCTGGTGGTGATGCTCTGCCTGGCGGTCGGCATCGACTACGCCCTGTTCATCCTCTCCCGGCACCGCGACCAGCTCGCCACCGGCCTGGACGTCGAGGAATCCGCCGCCCGCGCCGTCGCCACCGCCGGTTCGGCCGTGGTCTTCGCCGGTGCCACCGTGATCATCGCCCTGGTCGGGCTGAGCATCGCCGGGCTGCCCTTCCTGGGCATCATGGGCGTCTTCACCGCCGTGGGCGTGGGCATCGAGGTGCTGCTCGCGCTGACCCTGCTGCCCGCCCTGATGGGCTTCATGGGCGAGCGCATGCGTCCCAAGTCGCCGCGGAAGGGCCGCACCCCGCGCGAACCCGGCCGCGCCTCGCGCTGGTGGGTGGGTGTCGTCACCAAATGGCCGCTGGTCACCGTGCTGATCGTGGTGGTGGGCATGGGCGCCCTGGCCTACCCGGCCAAGGATCTGCAGCTCGCCCTGCCCAACTCCGGACGGGCGGCGCCCGGCGAGCCCGACCGGATCGCCTTCGACCTGGTCACCCAGGAATTCGGGATCGGCTTCAACGGGCCGTTGGTGATCACGGGCTCGATCGTCGAGCTGGACGACCCGATCAAGGCGATCGACGGCATCCGGGCCGAGGTCGAGGCGCTGCCGGGGGTGGAGATGGTCGCCGTGGCGGTGCCCAACGCCAATGCCGACACCGCGATGATCCAGGTGATCCCGACCACCGGCCCGGACGATCCGGCGACCGGCGACCTGGTCGACCTGCTGCGCGCCCAGCACCAGCGCTGGGTGGACGAATGGCAGGTCGACACCGCGGTGACCGGCATCACCGCCATCCAGCTCGACGTCAGCACCAAGCTGGGCGACGCCCTGCTGCCCTTCGGCCTCTTCGTGGTCGGGCTCTCGCTGGTGCTGCTGGCGATGGCCTTCCGGTCGATCTGGGTGCCGATCAAGGCGGCGCTGGGCTACCTGCTGAGCGTGGGCGCGGCCTTCGGCGTCATCACCCTGGTCTTCAACCACGGCATCGGACGCCAGCTGATCAACCTGCCCGAACCCGGCCCGGTGATCAGCTTCCTGCCGATCATCCTGATGGGCATCCTCTTCGGCCTCGCCATGGATTACGAGGTCTTCCTCACCTCCCGCATGCGGGAGGACTTCGTCCACGGCAACCCGAACTGGATCGCGGACGGCTTCGTCCACTCGGCCAAGGTGGTGATCGCGGCCGCGCTGATCATGTTCTCGGTCTTCATCTTCTTCGTCCCGACCGGCATCGGGGTGATCAAGCCGATCGCCTTCGGGCTGGCGCTGGGCGTGGCCTTCGACGCCTTCCTGGTGCGGATGACCCTCGGCCCCGCGGTCATGAAGCTGATGGGACGGGCGTCCTGGTGGCTGCCCGGCTGGCTCGATCGTCGCCTGCCGGTGCTGGACGTCGAAGGCGAGGCGCTCGCCCACCAGACCAAGCTGGCGGGCTGGCCCTCTACAGCTGACGAGTCCGCCATCCACGCCGAGGGATTGGTGGCCGGTGACGGCGAGCACGTCCTCTTCGATGGGGTGTCGGTGCGGGTCGAGCGCGGCGAGGTGCTGGTGGTGGACGGCGACCACCTGAGCCGGCTCGCCCTCATCTATGGCCTCTCCGGACGGGCCGCGTTCACCGCCGGCGAGGCGAAGGTGCTGGGCCGCGTGCTGCCCGAGGAAGCCTCCCTGGTGCGGACGAAGGCACCCGTCCTGCAGGCGACCACCGCCGACTTCACCGGAGAACTCGCCCTGGCCCGCGGCGGCATCGCCTTCGTCCCGGCCGCCGACGAACTCCCCGACGAACTGCAGGCCGAGCTCTTCGCCGCCCTGGCCGCCCCACCCGACCCGGAGCGTCCCACCACCTGGGTGCTGGGCGTGATGCCGGGCACCTCGCCCGCCTCCCTCGCATCGACCTACCGGACGCTGCACCTCACCCCGCACCTCGTCGACGCAGGAGCTGACCGATGATCGTCGAACGCAACAACGCCAAGCCCGCCCGCTGGGCCACCTGGCTGGGGCTGATCCTGGTTCCGGTGCTGGTGGCCGGCGGACTCTTCGCCGCCACCTGGAACGGCAACCCGCGGCAGGTCGAGGCCGCGATCGTGAACCTGGACGAGCCGGTCACCATCGACGACCAGTACATCCCACTGGGCCGCCAGCTGACCGCCGCCCTGGTCGATTCCGACCGGGTGGAGAACCTCACCTGGAAGCAGGCCTCCGAGGCGGACGCCCGCGCCGGCCTGGCCACCGGACGGTACGCGGCGATGGTCACCATCCCCGCCGAGTTCTCCGCGGCGGCGACCTCCTACGCCGGCGAGGCCGGCGACGCTCGCCGGGCCACGATCCGCGTGGAGACCTCGCCGGTCGCCGGGATAGCCGACGCCACCCTCGGCAAGGTGGTCGCCCACGCGGCCGCGACCACCCTCAACGAGACCCTCACCAGCACCTACCTCGACCAGATCTACCTCGGCTTCAACGAGATGGGCGAGAACTTCGTCACCATGGCGGACGGGGCCGCGGAACTGGCCGACGGCGCCGAGCAGCTCGCCGACGGCATCGAACAGGCCGCGGACGGCTCCGTCCAGCTGGCGGACGGCGCCGATCAGCTGGCCGACGGGCTGGACCGGATGGCGGTCGAGACCGCGTCCATGCCCAAGGATCTCCGCAAACTGGCGGACGGCACCGGCGACCTGGCCGATGGGGTCGAGCAGTACGTCGGCGGGGTGAACCAGCTGGTCGACCAGACCCTCGGGTCACTCGAGCAGCAGGAGCAGCTGGTGGCCGGGGTCGGCCAGCTCTCCCAGGGCGCGAGCGGGCTCTCCGGCGGGCTCTCCACCTACCAGTCACAGCTGCAGCAGGGCGCGGCCCAGGCCAACGGCGCCGCGGACGGCGTCCTGGCGCTGGCCGGTGGTCTGCCCGACACCGCCCCCCAGCTGATCGCCACCATCGGGCAGGCCTGCCCCGGGGTGGACACCGCCGACCTGGCGACCGCCGTGCCGGTCTGCGTCGCCTCACTGAAGGCCGCCGCGCAGGCTCTCACCGGTGCCGCGCAGGGCCTCTCGCAGCAGGATCCGCAGACCGGGCAGTCGCTGCTGAGCGGTTCGCAGGCGCTGGCCGGCGGGCTCTCCCAGCTGCACGACCAGCTGGGCTCGGCCGGTTCCGACGGCGCGGCCGACCAGCTGAACCAGTTGAAGTCGGGCGGCAAGAAGCTCGTGAAGGGCACCGCGGAGCTCGCCAAGGGCACCGATCAGCTGGCCGACGGGATCCCCGCCCTGGTGGACGGGATAGCGCAGGCCGCGGAGGGCTCGTCCCAGCTGGCCGACGGAACCACCGACCTCTCCGACGGCCTGGTCGACGCGGCGGACGGCAGCCGGCAGCTGGCCGACGGGGCCCGGAAGATGGCCGACGGCATCGCCGAGGGTAAGGACAAGCTGCCCAGCTACACCGAGCCGGATCGCCAGAACCTCGCCGAGGTGGTGGCCGCCCCGATCGCCACCGAGAACCTGCAGGGCACCGCCGGCACCGGCATCGGCTGGGCCACCCTGCTGATGGTGCTCTCGCTGTGGGCCGGTGCGCTGGCCACCTTCGTCGTCGTGCGCGCGGTCGGCTCCCGGCTGCTCGGCTCGGCCCGCTCGTCCGCCTACCTGGTGGCCGAGGCCCTGCTGCCCGGGCTGATCGTGGTGGGCGTCCAGGCCGTCGTGGTCACCGCGATCGGACAGATCGCGCTGCAACTGCCCTTCGGCAAGCTGGCCGGGCTGCTCGGCCTGATGCTCCTGGCCGGGTGCGCGTTCGTGGCCGTCAACCACGCCCTGGTCGCCTGGTTCGGTGGCGCCGGACGCCTGGTGGCACTCGGCCTGGCCGTCCTGAGCCTGGCCACCATGCTGACCTCCGCCGAGCCGGCGGTCTTCGGCGTGCTGCGGATCTTCTCCCCGATCACCCCCGCCCTGGACGCCGCCCGCGCCCTGCTCACCGAATCCACCGGCGTCGCGACCAACCTCTTCCTGATCATCGCCTGGTTGATCGCCGGCCTCGCCGCGGGCGCCGTCGCGATCGTCCGCAACCGCACCACAAGCATCCCCGCCCTCCTCCGCGAGCACGGGGTAGCCGCCTGAGAGTCAGAACCTGGCCGCTCAGCCCGACCGTCCCGGCCCGGACCCGGGATCTCGGCTCAGCCACGGAGAAGTGAGAGATCCCGGGTCGTAGCCAGGGATGACGGTGGTGCGGTTCGGAGCTTGTTGAGCGATCCCTGGGCTTGTCGAAGGGTCGTGCCCGCCTCAGATCGGCGATCCGTCGACAGGCTCAGGAATCGTAAGTCAGCCTGTGGCCCGGGATGACGGTGGTGGGGTTCGGAGCTTGTTGAGCGATCCCTGGGCTTGTCGAAGGGTGGTGCCCGCCTCAGATCGGCGACCCTTCGACAGGCTCAGGGATCGTAGGTCAGCTTTCGGCGGGTTCCGCGGCGGAGGGGGCGGAACCGGGGGACGTGCCGGTGAGCGGAGTGTTGGCGGTGCGGCGTTCCTTCTCGGCGTCGGCGGCGGCCTGACGCAGGGCGACGGCGCGGGCGAAGTCGGCCTGGGTGGGCATGCCGTAGGCGCGGGCCACGGTGTCGTGCATCTCGACCACGTAGCGGTAGAGCCGGTCGGAGAACTGCCGGGCGATCTCGCCGGGAGCGGCGCGCAAGGGCCGTCCGAAGACCACGTGGACGTGTGGACGTCCGGGCACCGGGACGGTCGCGCCGTAGGGCATCGCCGCGTAGGCGCCGACCAGCGCGATCGGCAGCACCGGGGTGTCGCGGGAGATG
Source organism: Propionicimonas sp. (assembly GCA_027492575.1). Lineage (GTDB taxonomy): Bacteria > Actinomycetota > Actinomycetes > Propionibacteriales > Propionibacteriaceae > Propionicimonas. The sequence continues at coordinate 106,849 of JAPUEM010000034.1, read as the reverse complement.
GCCAGGGCGGCGGCGCCGGGGGTGAAGCCGGACATCGCCCCGGTGCGCGACCGCGTCCCTTCCGGGAACAGCAGCAAGGGCACGCCGTCGCTCAGCAGTTCACCGGCGATGCCGCGCCGTCCGGTGCGGTTGGAGTGGCCCTGGCGCAGCACCGGGAACGAGTTGAAGAAGAGCGTAGTCGGCAGCGACTTGTACCAGGTGTTGAAGAAGTAGTCGGCGGCCGCGCCGCTGGAGAGGTTGCGGGAGAGCCGGCGGGGCAGCGAGCCGTAGATCAGCGGGGCATCCAGGTGGCTGGAATGGTTGGCGACGGCCACGAAGGGCGGTTTGAGGGTGCCGAGGTTCCGCATCCCGTGGGTGTGGACGTTCACCGCCGACCAGATGTACGGCTTCATCACCAATTGCTGGGCCACCAGCCGGGCGAGCGCCGGCCCAGCGCTGGTGTACCTGTTCAGATCGGCGTCCGCCACGCCCCTCGCCCTTTCGTGGTGCTGCTGTGCGTACTCTAGCCAGTGGCCTGCGGTGATCCTACGAAATGGGCCGGCCACGCTCCCCCCACCCCCGACAAGGTGTGGCTTTTGGTCCGACATCGGTCGGTTCCCCGCACGCTGCCGGGGTGAAGGGGGCCACGGCTGACGTCAGGACGTTAGGTGTGGCCTTTGGTCCGACATCGGTCGGCTTCCCACACGCTGCCGGGGTGAAGGGGTCACGACTTGAAGTCAGGACGCACGGTGTGGGGAAGTCGGGTCGCTCTCCCCTGCGGGAGGGCGATCAGTCGCGGCTCCGGGTGATCATTCGCGAGACCTTGCGGATGACGAAGAGCGGGCCCTTCGCCGCCAGGAAGGAGGCGAACTTCCACCGCTTGGTGGGGATCGAGATCACCTTGCCGCGGTCGATGTCGGCCAGTGCCTCCTCGACCAGCCGGTCGACGTCGATCCACACCCAGTCGGGCAGCGATTTCGTCTTGATGCCGGCGCGATCGTGGAACTCGGTGCGCACCCAGCCGGGGCACAGCGCCGTCACGGTCACCCCGGTGCCGTGCAATTCGTTCGACAGGCTCTCGGAGTACACCCGCACCCAGGCCTTGATGGCCGAGTAGTTGCCCTGGGAGATCCAGCCCGAGACCGACGACACGTTGACGATCCGGCCCTCGCCGCGGGCTTTCATCGCCCGTCCGGCGGCCCCGCCGAGCATCAGCACCGCCTTGATCATGACGTCGATGGCGTGCTCGTGGATCTCGACCTCGGGGGAGAGCAGCCTGGTGTGCATGCCGAAGCCGGCATTGTTGACCAGCAGGTCGATGGGACGCTCAGGACTCTCCAGCCGGGCCGCCACCCGCATCACCTCGTCGTGCAGCGCGAGGTCGGCCGAGATCACCTCGACCGCGATGCCGTGCTCGGCGGTCAGCCTGGCGGCATGCTCCTCAAGCCGCTCGGCATTGCGGGCCACGAGAACCAGATCGTCCCCTCGCGCCGCCAGCGCGCGGGCGAAGGCTGCGCCGATCCCTGACGTCCCGCCCGTGACTAGTGCAGTTGGCATGGGGAGAACCTACCGTAGCCGCAGCGATCTGCCACCGCCGTCTGGGAGAGATTCCCGCCTTCGCGGGAATGACGGAAAGAGGACGCGGGAACGACGGGGAGGAGGGCGCGGGAACGACGGGGAGGAGGGCGCGAAATGGCGGCGTTCGCCCTCCCGCTCCGGCTCTACCTATTCGTCATCCCCGCGCAGGCGGGGATCTCCAACCCCAGCATCAGCTGATGGCGGCGATCGTCTCCCTGGCCATCGCCAGTTCCTCATTTGTGGGGACGACCAGGACGGCCACCGGGGAGCCCTCGCGGGAGACCACCCGGGGCTCCGGGGAGCGGACGGAGTTCGCCTCCTCGTCCAGCCAGAAGCCGAGTTGCTCCAGCCGGTTCACCACCTTGGCGCGGACGATCGGGTTGTTCTCGCCGACGCCGGCGGTGAAGCTCAGCGCGTCCACCCGTCCCAGCACGGCCAGGAAGGCGCCCACGTAGCTCAGCAGCCGGTGGCAGTAGACGTCGAGGGCGAGTTCGGCCTGCTCGTCCCCTTCGCCGATGAGCTCGAAGAGGTCGCGGAAGTCGGTGACCCCAGCGAGCCCGAGCATGCCCGACTTCTTGTTCAGCAGGGTGTCGACCTGATCCAGGCTCATCCCCAGCTCGCGGCCCAGGAAGGCGTGCAGCCCCGGGTCGACGTCGCCGGAGCGGGTGCCCATCACCAGGCCGGCCAGCGGGGTGAGGCCCATGGACGCCTCCACCGCGACCCCGCCGCGCACCGCCGAGACCGAGGCGCCGTTGCCGAGGTGGCAGACGATCTGGTTCAGCTCTTCGTACGGACGGCCGAGCACCTCGGCCGCCTTGCGGGAGACGTAGCTGTGCGAGGTGCCGTGGAAGCCGTACTTGCGGATGCCGTGCTCGGCGGCCAGTTCGGCCGGGATCGCGTAGGTGTACGCCTCGGCCGGCAGCGTCGAGAAGAAGGCGGTGTCGAAGATCGCGACGTGGGTGATGTCGGGCAGGGCGCGGCGGGCGGCCTCGATGCCGGCGATGCCCGGCGGGTTGTGCAGCGGGGCCAGCGGGCTGAGCTCGCGCAGGGTGTCGATCATGGCGTCGTCGATCACCGTGGTGCCGGCGAACTTCGAACCGCCATGGACGGTGCGGTGCCCGACCGCCTTGATCTCGGCCAGATCCGGCCCGTGCGCCTCGAAGACCTTCACCAGGTAGGTCAGCGCCCGGTCGTGGTTGGGGAAGCCCCGGTCGACGTGGATGGTCTCGCCGGGCAGCTTGTGGTCGAGGCTGCCGGATTCCTCGCCGATCCGCTGGATGAGGCCGGAGGCCATCACATCCTCGCCGTCGGCGTCGATCACCTGGTACTTGATCGAGCTCGAACCGCAGTTCAGCAGCAGGATCGGTGTGGTCATACGGGGCTCCTTGTCTGGTGGGACGACCCTTCGACAGGCTCAGGTTCGTCTTGCTTGCGGACGGCCCTTCGACAGGCTCAGGGGTCGTCCGGGTGATTCAGTCGGATTGTGCCTGGATGGCGGTGATGGCGACGGTGTTGACGATGTCGTCCACCAGGGCGCCGCGGGAGAGGTCGTTGACGGCCTTGTTCAGGCCCTGCAGCACCGGGCCGATGGCGACCGCGTTGGCGGAGCGCTGCACGGCCTTGTAGGTGTTGTTGCCGGTGTTGAGGTCGGGGAAGATGAAGACCGTCGCCTTGCCGGCCACCGGGGAATCCGGCAGCTTCGTCTTCGCCACGTCGGGGTCGACGGCGGCGTCGAACTGGATCGGCCCCTCCAGGGCGAGCTCGGGGGCTCGCTGCCGGACGAGTTCGGTGGCCTCGCGCACCTTGTCCACGTCCTCACCGGAACCGGACGAACCGGTGGAGTAGGACAGCATCGCCACCCGCGGCTCGATGCCGAACTTGGCGGCGGTCTCGGCCGAGGAGATCGCGATGTCGGCCAGCTGGGCGGCGGTCGGGTTCGGGTTCACCGCGCAGTCGGCGTAGACCACGACCCGGTCCGGCAGACACATCAGGAAGGAGCCGGAGACGACGCTCACCCCGGGGCGGGTCTTGATGAACTCCAGCGACGGACGGATGGTGTTGGCGGTGGTGTTGATCGCTCCCGAGACCATGCCGTCGGCCAGCCCGAGGTGCACCATCATCGTCGCGAAGTAGGAGAGGTCGGCCATCTTCTCGCGGGCCTGTTCGACGCTGACGCCCTTGTGAGCGCGCAGCCGGGCGTACTCGGTGGAGAACCGTTCCAGCAGTTCGGGATCGGTCGGATCGACCGTGGTGACCCCGGAGAGGCCCAGGCCGAGGTGGGTGGCGCGGGTCTTGATCGCGTTCGGGTCGCCCAGCAGGATCAGGTTGGCCACGCCCCGCCGGGTGAGGATGGCGGCCGACTGCAGGATGCGATCGTCGGTGGCCTCGGGCAGGACGATGGTCTGCCGGTTCGACCGGGCCTTCTCCATCAGCTGGTGCTCGAACATCAGCGGCGTCACCACGCTGGAGCGATGCACCTCGAGGGCGGCCAGCAGCCGGCCGCTGTCGACGTTCTCGGAGAACAGCCGCCGGGCGATCTCCATCTTCCGGGGGCTCGACGTCATCGATCCCTCCAGTTCGAACAGGCGCTCGGCGGTGGTGTACGTCCCCAGATGGGTCATGCCGATCGGGAGTTCGTTGCGGACGGTGGAGATCAGCCGCAGGACCGCGTCCGGGATCGGGTAGCCACCGACCAGGATCACCCCGGAGAGGTGGGGGAAGGAACCCGATTCGTTGGCCAGCAGCAGCGCCGGCAGCATCTCCGCCCGGTCGCCGGCGACCAGCACGGTGGAGTCGGTCTCCAGCCGGTCGAGCACGTTCGGCAGGGTCATCGCGGCGACGATCGGGGTGACCGACTCGCGGGTCATGAGCTCGGGGTTGCCGAGCACCAGGTTCGCCTCGACCGCCTCGAACTGGTCGGCGATCGTGGGCGCGGCCAGCAGCCGGTCGGAGGGCAGCGCCTCCACGATCACGTCCTCGATCTCACCGAGGGTGGCGCGGACCTCGTCCAGCAGCTTGGGCTTGACCCGGTTGGCGATGATCGAGATCACCTTGGCGTGGTGGGCGGTGAACTCGGCCAGCCCGGCCTCGGCGGCCGCGCGGATCTCGTCCGGGCCACGATCCTTGCCGCTCACCACCAGCAGCACCGGGGTGTTCAGATTCGCCGCCACCCGGGCGTTGAAGGTGAGCTCGGTGGGCGTGGTGACGTCGGTGTAGTCGGAGCCGACGATCACCACCGCGTCGTAGCGGTCGCGCAGCTGGGCGAACCGCTCGACCAGCCGGTGCAGGGCCGCGTTCGGATCGTCCCGGACGTCGTCGTAGGTCACCCCGACGCCCTCGTCGTATTCCTGCTCGATGTTCGGCTGGGAGACCAGGACTTCCAGTACCTCGTCCCGCGCCCCGGCGTTGACGATCGGACGGAAGACGCCGACCGAGGTCACTTCGCGCTGCAGTGCGTCCATGATGCCGACCGCCACCATCGACTTGCCGGTCAAGCCCTCCGGCGCGGCCAGGTAGATGCTGTTCTTCACGGCGCTCAACTTATCGCGCCGCGCGCGGCTGCGGGATGGTCTCGCCCCGGGGTACCGGCATCCGGCTCTTCTGGCATCCCGGCGAAGGCCGGGCTCTCTCCACTCTGAGATTCCGGCCTTCGCCGGAATGACAAGAGAAGACCCGGAGTGGCAAGAACTACGCCAGGATCTCCCGGAGCTTGGCGAGGTCGTAGCGGTGGGCGTCCAGCCCGCCCTTGGTCTCGATGATGATCGGGCAGCCCGCGGTGCGGATCACGTCCGCGAAGCCTTCGGGGTCGATCATCCCCTGGCCCAGGTTGGCGTGCCGGTCGGCCCCGGAGTCGAAGGCGTCGCGGGAGTCGTTGGCGTGGACGAGGTCGAGCCGGCCGGTGATCGCCTTCAGCCGGTCGACCAGGCCGAGCAACTCCTCGCCCCCGGCGAAGGCGTGACAGGTGTCGAGGCAGAAGCCCACCCGGTCGGCGTTCGGCGAGCCTTCGATCGCCGACCAGAGCCGGGCGATCCGCTCCAGCCCGCGGGCCATCGAGTGGGTGCCGCCGGCGGTGTTCTCGATCAGCAGCGGGACGTCGATGGTCAGCGAGTCGATCGCCTTGCGCCAGTTGGCCCAGCCGACCTCCGGATCATCGGACGCGAGCACGTGCCCACCGTGGACGACGACGCCGGCCGCGCCGATCTCGGCCGCCGCGGTGAGCTGCTTCTGCAGGTGCTGCCGGCTCGGGATGCGGATCCGGTTGTTGGTGGTGGCCACGTTGAGCACGTAGGGGGAGTGGATGAACAAGGTGACGCCGGCCGCCTCGGCGTCCGCCTTGAGGGCCGCGGCACCGGCCGGGTAGGCGACCTTCGGACCCTTCCAGGCCTGTGGATCACCCAGGAAGAACTGGCTGGCGTTCGCCCCCCGCGCACGGGCCTCGGCGATCGGATCGACGGCATCGACATGGGCTCCCAGGATCATGTCTCCGACCCTATCGCGCGCTATCGCGCCTGCGCGCGGGCGCCTGGACCGGGCAGTGCTGGGCACTATCTGCCAAATAACGCACTCGCGCGACGTATCTGTCGCGCGGACCGATTATCTGGCAATAAGTGCACTCACCCCTGCTGAGGGGACTCGGCCTACGGGCCGAGCAGTCCGAGTGGAACGACGGCGACACCGTCGGGCCGACGGTAGGCATGCGGCCCGGTCGTCACGATCACACGCTCGGTCATCCGCTCACCGAGTTGGTCGTGGAGCCAGTTCAGGTGCCGGACGTCGCTGTCGCCGACCGATCCGGACAACTTCACCTCGATACCTACGACGCTGAGATCGCCGGCTTCGACGATGATGTCGATCTCGCGTTCGGCGCTCTTGGTGCGCAGATGACTGACCGACGCGGCGGCTGCGCTCGCATAGACCCGCACGGACTGGGTGACCAGCGACTCGAAGAGAGCACCGAGCCAGGTTCCGGTGTGCGTGGCGACCGTCCGTCCCTTGCCGCGGAGCAGCCCGTCCGCTCCCACCCCGATGAGCCTGGCCGCCAGGGCGGGATCCACCAGGTGGTGCTTGGGGCTGGCTGTCAGCCGCTTGAGCGGCGCGAAGACCGGGCTCCACGCCGGAAGCGGGTCGAGAATGAAGATGCGCTCGAGATGGTTGCGGTAGATGTCGGTGGTGCGGCGCGCGGGCTTGTCGGGGACGCCGGCGGTGGCCGCGTCGAGGATCGATGTGTAGCTCGCATCGGTAGATGTCGCTGCACCGTAGGCGCGCAGCCACGCGAGCAGCGTGCTTGGACGGCGCACCGTGGCACCCGCCTCGGCGAGATCCCGGTCGACGATCCGCGTGAGGTAGCTGTCGAGTTGTGGGCCGCGGACCTGTTCGGGCAGCCCACGCAGACCAGGGAACCCGGAGCGCAGGATCTCATCGACATAGTCGGGAACCCCGAGCGGTGAGGTTCCCTCGATCGAGGGCTGCTCGCCGCTCAGCAGCGCGCGCAACGAGACCGTCGGTGTGACCAGCCCGCGTTCGGCCAGGGACATCGGACGCATCAGCAGGCTGTTGATCCTGCCCGCTCCGGAGTGCATCCGGGAGCCGGCCGGAGGAGTCGCCGAACCTGTGAGAAGGAATCGACCCCCGTGCGCGTCCAGGTCGACCTCGCGGCGCACCCGGTCCCACACCGCAGGGACGAGTTGCCACTCATCGATCAGGACCGGCGGTTCTACGTCCGCGATCAGTCCGAGGTTCGCTTCCAGCGACTCGCGTTGCAGGGGGTCGTCCAGCGCGATCTCCGTGCGGCAACGTTGCCGTGCGGTAGCTGTCTTGCCCACGCCTTTGGCACCCTCAATCGCCACGGCCGCCAAGTGCGGCAGGAAGCCGTCGAGGGTGTCATCGAGAACGCGTCGCTGATATGGCATGTCGTCAATCTACCAAACGGACGGGTTCCTATGTCTAAATCGGACGGGTCTCTATGTCTAAACCGGACGGGCCTTGCTGCTGGCGCCGACCTTGGAAAGGCCATCTCAGTACGGGTGACAGGCTCGAAGTCGGGCTACACCACGACTGGCAGGATTCCACCGCTGTAGCGCCCTAGGGAGGTACCGATCATTGGCCCTTCGACAAGCTCAGGGAACGTTGGCTGAGCCTGTTGAAGCCCGCCAACCGCATTGATCAGCGTGTCCTCAGGTGGTCCGGATGATCCGGACGAGGCTGATCATGCTCTACGCCCCGAGCGTTCGCAGGTGGCTCGGGAGGCGGTCGCGGAACCGGCGCTCGAGTTCGCCGGACGGCGTGGGCATCATGGCCGAGATAGCGTCCGCGAAGGCGTCCGGCAGATCGGCGGCGAGTTCTCGGACGCGGGCCAGAAGCCGTTCGGGGGAGACGCCGGCGCGGTTCGCCAGACGCACCCAGTGTCGTTCGGTGACTCGTCCGATCCCCTTCTCCCCGCCGATGGACATGGCCACGGAGGTGGAGAGGTTGTCGGCCGTGGCGTCATAGGGCAGCACGCTGGCGATGTCGAAGAGTGGGGCCAGTTCGGCCCGGTCGCCTTCCAGCAGCATGGCGTAGTTCTTGGCGTGACCGTCGGTCGCCCCGATCAGATAGCCGTAGGCCTGGGCCTCGACGAACCGCCACAGGCTCTCCTCGCTGGAGGTCGCCCGGATCAGGTCGGCGATCGCCGCGACGCCCGGACCGCCCGCGTCCTGATACTTGCGTTCGGGTGGCAATCCGAGCGCCTGGCAGAGATCCTCCTGGTGGATCCGCACGACTCGGCCGCCAACCGTCATCCGGTCGAAGCGGGTCACCACCAGCGCCCGCTCGCCGGCGAAGTCGGCGTAGTCGGTGTGAGCGACGCGCAGACCGAGCTTGGCCGCGGCCGACATGCAGAGGTGTTCGTTCGCGTCGTGATCGGCATACCCCGGTGCGCCGATCTTCACGATGTGGGTGGTCGGTTCGGAGCCGTGTGCCTCGAACCACTGGCCGTTCTGGAGGCGCACCGCGAACTTGGTTTGCGCGCCGGCGAGGCTCCACTGTTCGCCGGTGTAGGTCCAGTGAGCTGGATCCTGACGGGCGGCTGCGATCCGTGCGGCCACCTGCGAGACCGACAGGGGGACGAGCCGGCCGCGTCCGGACGCCGTCTCCGCCACGTCCTGTGGCAGGCAGAACTGCACCGCGCCGGGGCAATCCCGTCCCATGCGTGACAACAGCGCGACCGGGTTGTTCGGATTCACTCCCAGCTGGGTTCCCCACTCGGCGAGCACGTTGCGGTTGTCGGGCAGCAGCCCCCTGATCCAGGAGGATGCGAGCCGACTCGGGAACGAGCCGGGCGCGACCGGCATCGACAGGGAGAGCGGCGTGCCGTTGTAGTCGTCCAGGTAGCGGAAGGAGGTTCGGCCCGCGGTCTGGGAGAGCAGGCCCGCCTGTCGGCCGGCCACGACCGCGGCGAGGTGGAGGTCAGCCATCGCCCAGCACCAGATCGATCAGGGAGGGGGCGTCGGACGGGCCTGGGGGCTCGGAGACGGAGACCTGCAGTTCGGCGTCGAGGGCGTCGGCGAGCTTGAGAATGTGCAGGTACTCCGTGCGGTTGTTGCCGCGTTCGATCCGGGACACGGATTGCCGGGTGATGCCGGCTCGCAGGCCGGCTTCGGTCTGGGTGAGCCCGAGCTCGCGGCGTCGGGCGGCCAGCCAGGCGCCGGTCGCCGCGGGAGTGCGCACCACTGTCATGATGTGAAGGTACGCGAACATTTCGGAATGTTCAAGAGCGCGAACATTCAGGTTCTTGGCTTGCTACACCAGGCCCAGGCGGGCGAAGCCGCGGGCGATGCCGTCGTCGTCGGCCGATTCGGTGACGAGATCGGCGACGGCGATCACCTCGGGGTGGGCGTTGCCCATGGCGACCCCGACGGCCACGTACTCGATCATCTCCAGGTCGTTGGTGCCGTCGCCGAAGGCGGCGCTGTGCTCGCGGTCGATCCCGGCGTGCTCCAGCAGGGCGGCGATGGCGGTGGCCTTGTGGACGCCCGGCAGTGCCAGCTCGAACATGTTCGGGCCGTAGGGTGGAATCGTCGCCTCGATCACGTCGAACTCTCCGGCGAACTGGTCGCGAGTCACCGAGGCGGGGGTGTTCGAGCCCATCACCACGATCTTGTTGATCGGCGGCAAGTCGTCGGGCAGCGCGGCCAGCGGCTTGAGAATGACGGCGTCCGAGGCGACCAGTTCGTCCCGTTCGGCCTCCGACAGGTCGGGATGGACGATCTCCGCCATGCGGCGACGCACCCCTCTACTGGGGTAGAGGCCGGAGTTGGATTCCATGATGTAGTCGAGCCCGGCGCCGTCCAGGTGCGTCCGGATCCGCTCCAGCAAGGCGGCCGGGATGGTGTGGTGCAGCACCACCTCGTCCCCGTAGCTGACGTGACCACCGCCCGAACTGATCACCCCGTCGAAACCGGCCTCGAGGAAGTGCGCCAGATCTCCGCCAGCGACCGTCCCGTGCACAGGAAGACCCGGTGCCCCTTCGCCCTCGCCGTTCGGACGGCCTCCGCCGCGCTCGCCGGAACCTGCCGCGAGGAATCGAGGTAGGTGCCGTCGATGTCGAGGAAGACGGCGTAACTGATCACGGGGGCTCCCCTGAAGCTCGATGGACTCGGGACATCTTGTCAGGTTCGCCTGTATGAAGTCGCACGAACCCTGGCGGCAGGCGCGCTGACCTACTGTCACCCGCGGAGCCGGCGGACGCGCAGCAGCTCGGCGACCGACCAGGCCTGGAAGGGGCAGCCGGAGGGGGTGTGCGGCGGGTCTCCGTCCGCCACCTCGCTGACCGAGCCGAGGCCGGCTTCGGAAATATGCGACTCCAGGCCGGCGATGACTCCTTCGATGGGCAGTCCGGCACGGCGCAGGGTGTCGACGTAGGGGCCGATCAGCCAGGGCCAGACGGTGCCCTGGTGGTAGACGGCGTCGCGCTCGGGCATCGGGCCTGCGTAGCGGCCGGCGTAACCGGGCTCGAACGGGCCCAGCGAGCGCAGGCCCAGGGGCGTGACCAGGGGAGCGCAGGCCCGCGCCACGGCGGCTGCGTCGATGCCGGCAACGGCCGCGGTTCCGGCGGCGATCAGCTGGTTGGGGCGCAGCGTCCGGTCGTCGCCGGCGGGGCCGTCGACCACGTCGGCAAGGCCGCCGCCGGGCAGTGCGAACCGCCGGGCGAAGGACGCCGCGGCGCGGGCGTGCAAGGCCTCCAGGTGGTGCGCGGGTTCGCCCAGCCGCGTCCGCAGATCGGCCAGGAAGCCGAGGCCGGCCACCCACAAGCCGTTGACCTCGACGGGCTTTCCGGCCCGCTGGGTGATGGCATGGCCGTTCACCCGGGCGTCCATCCAGGTCAGCGCGGTGCCGGGCGCGCCCTGGGTGATCAGCCCGTCGGCGTCCACCCGGATGCCGTAGCGCGTGCCGGCCAGGTGATGCTGGACGATCGAGTCGAGCCCGGGCAGCAGCCGCCGTCCCAGGTCGAGATCGGCGGTCACCGCCAGGTGGCGCTCGACCGCGTGCAGGAACCACATCGCGGCGTCCACGGTGTTGTGCTCCTGGCCGCCGAAGTCGGTGGTGTTGGCCAGCATGCCCTGGCTGAGCGTGGCGGCCAGCCGCTCCAGCAGGGCGGCGCCCTCGCCCAGCCGTCCGGTGGCCAGGAAGAGGCCGTCGTAGGCGGTGAGGGTGTCGCGCGACCAGGCGCCGAACCAGGGGAAGCCGGCGATCACGTCGACCGCGGGCGTGGTGATCACGAACTGGTCGGCGGCGTGCAGCAGCTGGGCGTCCACCGGATCGGTGGCGGACGCGGTGATGCCCCGGGTGTGCCGCCGGGCGGCCTCGATCACCGCCGATGCGTCCTCGGACGGCTCGGCGCCCAGCCAGCCGACGAAGCCCAGCGCCTCACCGGGACGCAACGTGGCCGAGACCTCGGTGAGGACGGGCAACTCCTCGGCTGCCGGGTAGCCGCGGGCGGATTCCTCGGCGAGGTGGTAGCGCAGCCGCCGCGGCTGGGGGTTGAGAACGGCGAGCTCGTGCAGCAAGGATGCGCTGCCGACCGGCGGAGCGCCGTTGCGTTCCGTAAGTGACTCCCAGCGCCACCGCAGGCCACTGCCCACCGCCTGCCAGCGCAGCCGGACCGGTCCGGGCGCCGCAACCACCCGATCGACCACACCGACCACGCTGTGGCCCGGCAGCAGCGCGAGCTCGCGCTCGACCACCACCGAGCCCACCCGCCACTGCCAGCGCGGGACGCCGTCGGTCAGCGTGAACTCCTCCAGCACCGAGCCGTCCAGCGCCCTCCCGCCCAGCATCGGGCGCAACTCCGCCAGCCGGACCCGCCGGTCGCTCAGCCCCGCGTCCGAGGCGCTGAGCAGGCCGTGGTAGCGCCGCCTCCGCTCGCCCGAGGGCGTCCCCATGGCGAACGAACCGTCGCCCGAGGTCGCCAGCCACTCCGACGCAACGCGGTCAGTCACCTGCGGGGCCGTCGGGTGTGTCTGCGGACCGGTCTGCCCGGCTGGAGGGGTGGCCTGGCGGAAACCGGTTCGGTCGATCCAGTTGCCGAGCCTTGACGGGTGAACTCGGTTGCCCGGTGGCGATCGTGAGCTCCGCGCCGAGGGTTCGCAGCAGTGCGAACAGGCGTGTGTAGGCGAGCACGTCCTTCCCCGCCTCGAGCTCGTGCAGGTAGCGGCGCGGGATGCCGAGATGCGCGGCCACATCCGCCTGCGTCCATCCCCGGCGGACCCGCAGCCGATTGAGGAACGCGCCGAGGTCGGCGGTCGACGTGAGCTTTGCCCACTCGTGTTCTTCCTGAGTCATGTGCCCACCTCCGCGAGTTGTGTGAATATTAACACCCAACTCGCGATGTGTGAATATCCGCACTGATGCGCGTAGTGCTGAAAACCACACAACTCATCTTGAGGGCGGCCGAGAGACCGAGGTCGGTGGTCAGGAGTGTCGTTATGGCAAGGGCGCCCGCGGCGGATCAGCCGCGTCGCGTCAGGATGGTTGTTCCCAGACCGTTGGGAAGCCTCAGAACAACCATCCTGACGCGGACCACGAAGTCCGGCGGAGGCACTGCCTTCAGAACGACAATCGTGCAGCGACGCACAAAGCCGACAGCCCCGCACGCCGGTGAGGCATGCGGGGCTGCGGCCCCCACGGGTGAGCAGACGTCAACCCTTTTCGGCACCCTCGGTGGTGCCCATGATGCGGCTCTGGAAGAAGAAGAAGAGCAAGGCCACCGGGATGGTCATCAGCACGGCCGCGGCCAGCTTCAGCGGGAACTGGCTGCCCGAACCCAGCTGCCCCGAGACCAGCGCACCCACGCCGGTGGTGAGGGTGTGCAGTTCCGGCGACTGCCGCGAGATGACGAAGTGCGCGAACTCGTTCCACGACCCCTGGAAGGAGAGGATCGTGAGCGTGATCAGCGCGGGCGCCGCCATCGGCAGCGTCACCGACCAGAACCGGCGGAAGACCCCGGCGCCGTCGATCCGGGCCGCCTCCTCGATGGAGGCGGGGATCGAATCGAAGAACTGCTTCATGATGAAGATGCCCGCGGCGTCCACCAGCAACGGCAGGATCATGCCGAAGTAGGTGTCGAACATGCCCAGCTGCTTGATCACCAGGAAGCGCGGCACCATCAGCACCACCGACGGCACCGCCATCACGCCCAGGAACAGGCCGAAGACCAGGCCGCGGCCGTGGAACCTCAGCCGGGAGAGCGCGTAGCCCGCCATCGAGTTGAAGAAGACCCGGCAGACGGTGACCACCAGGGTGATGAAGACCGAGTTCATCGCCCACAACGGCAGGTCGGTGCCGAAGAAGAGCCGTTCGTAGGCGGCCGTGGTGAACGGGGACGGGATGATCCCCAGCGGGTTGGCGGTCGCTTCCGCGTCCGTCTTGAACGAACCCATCACGGCGATCAGGAAGGGGTAGAGGTACATCGCGGCGAGCGCCACGAGCACCGCGTAGCTGGCGATCAGGCCGGCGGTCACGCGTTCCTTCATGTCGCGGCCCCCTTCCGGTTCTTCCGCGTCTTCGCGAAGCCGGACGGATCACGCTCGGCCAGGGCGAACCGCTGGATCAGGGTCATCACGATGATGATCAGGAAGAGCACGAACGCGATGGCCGCCGCCACCCCGGGCTTGTTGCCCTCGAAGGCCTGGTTGTAGGCCAGGTAGGCCGGTGACGTCAGCGTCGCCGCCGCCGGGGTGCCCCGGGTCAGGTAGACCTGATCGAAGACCTGCCAGGTGCCGATCAGGCCCAGCGTCAGCACGGTGAACAGGGTCGGACGCAGCATCGGCAAGGTGACGTAGAAGAAGGTCTTCCACGGCGTCGCGCCGTCCATCACCGCGGCCTCGCCCACCTCGGCGCCGATGTTCTGCAGCCCCGCCAGGAAGAGCAGCATGAACGTCCCGGAAGTGGTGAAGACCGCCATCAGGATCAGCACGGTCTGCGCCACCGACGGCCCACCCAGCCAATCCCAGGTGGAGACGCCCAGGAAGCCGGGCTGCTCCCAGCCGGCCGGAGCGCCGGTCAGGCCGAAGAGCCCGAAGAACTTGTGCAGCACCCCGCTCGGATCGGCGAACCAGTTCGGCCCGTTGATCGAGAACCAGGCGAGGACGGCGTTGACCGCCCCCGAAGCCTGGAACAGGAACAGGAAGACCCCGGTGATCGCGATCGACGAGGTCACCGACGGGAAGTAGAAGGCCGTCCGGAAGAAGCCCTTAGCCTTCAGCATCCGACGGTTCACCTGGATGGCCAGGAAGAGCGCCAGCGCGGTCTGCAGCGGGACGACGAAGAGCACGTAGTAGACGTTGTTGCGGATCGACCGTCCGAAGAGCTCCCGGGTGAGGCCCGGGTCGGTGAGGATCGCCGCGTAGTTCTTGCCGCCCACGAAGTTCACCCGCGGGTTGTTGATCGGCGAGAACCTCCCGTTCCAGTCCGAGACCGAGACCCACAGCGCGAGCAGGATCGGCGCCACCAGGAAGATGCCGATGATCGCGATCGCGGGAGCGACGAACAGCCAGCCGGCCGTCTGGTCGTCCCTGATGCCGCTCCCGCCACGCTTGCGCGTGACGGGAGCGGTGGCAGTGGCCGTCATCGATCAGCCGATGATCGATTCGAGCTGGCCCTGGGTCTTGTCCAGGATGGCCTTGGCGTCGCCCGAGCCGAGCTGGGTGATCGCGTTGTTCAGCTCGCCGATCACGTCGCCCGCGCCGCGGATCGACAGCGGGGTCTGCGCGTACTCGACACCGGCGACGAAGGCGGCGTTCTCCGGGAACTTCTCCGCGTAGCTGGCGCCGGCGGCGGTGGTGGACGGGATCACGCCGAAGGCGTCGGAGAACTTCAGCTGCTGCTCGTCCGAGGTGAGGAAGGCGACCAGATCGGCAGCCTCGGCAGCGGTCTCCTGGCCCTCCGGGATGCCCCAGCAGTTCGAGAAGGTGAAGGTGCCCTTGCCGGCCGGGCCGGCCGGAAGCTCGACGACCTTGTACTTCACGTCCGGGAAGTCGTTCTTCAGCGCGCCCGCGATCCACGGACCCTCGATCACCATCGCGGCGGTCTGCTTGCCGAAGGCCTCGCCGCCCCAGCCGGCGCCGAGATCGGACGGCCACTTCAGGCTGCCGTCCTTCAGCAGACCCTGCAGGTACTCCAGCGCGGCGACGTTCTCGGCGGCGCTGGCGTTGGCCTTGCCGTCCTTGAGCAGGCCGCCACCGGCCTGGGCCATGAAGACGCCGACCCGGGCGTACTCGGCGCCCATCGACAGGCCGACCGCGTCACCGGCGGTGAGCTTGCCGGCGACGGCCTTCAGCTGATCCCAGGTGGTCGGGATGTCGGCGTCGGTGAGCCCGGCGGCCTCCCACAGGCCGGTGTTGATCACCAGGCCGAGGGTGGAGAAGTCCTTGGGCGCGCACACGAAGGTGCCCTCGAAGCTGAACATGTCCTTCAGCGCCGGGTAGAAGTCGCCCGCGTTGGGCAGGTTCTGCGCGTAGGGCTCGAGGTAGTTGTCGCCGGCATAGGTCTGGAAGTTGTCCCAGCCCATGTAGAACAGGTCGGGCGCGGCGTCGCCGGCGAAGCCCTGCGCGAGTTCCTGGTTGAGATCGGCGGCGGCGATCACCTTCACCGGGGCCTTGCCCCAGGCGTCGACGGCGGCCTGGACGGCCGTGGTCTCGGCCTCGCCCGAGGAGCCGATCAGCATCGTCATCGGCTTCGCCTCGGCGGTGGGCTGCTGGCTTTCGCCGGCGGTCGGGCTCTCGCTGCCCTGTGGCTGACCACCGCCGCAGGCGGCGAAGGCCAGGGTCATGGCTCCGGTCAACCCGAGGGTGACCAGCTTGCGTGAGAACTTCATGTGGGATTCCTTTCCGGGATGGGTTTCAGACTCAGGCGGTGCGGATGCCCCACCGTGGGTCGCTTCTGGTGACGAGCCGGGGCGCCACGAGCAGCGATCCGGGGTCGTGGGTGGCGTGCTCGAGCGCCGCGAGGATCTCCCGGGCGACCGAGCCGAGCTGTTGGTCGATGCTGCTGAAGCCGAAGCCGGCGGCCAGCGTGGTGTTGTCGAAGCCGACCACGCTGACGCCCGCGCCGGCCTGGCCGATCGCCGTCACCATGCCCCCCGCCAGCGAGTCGGAGGCGCAGACGACGGCGTCCACGTTCAGGTTCAGCAGCTGCGGGGCCGCGGCGCTGGCGGCGGTGAGGTGATCCTCGCTGCGGACGGTGAGCTTCTCGATCCGGGCCGCCGGGGTGCCGGCCTCGCCCATCACCGAGGCCCAGCCGGCCCACCGGTCGTCGCCGGTGGGGGAGCCCTCGGGCCAGCCCAGGAAGCCGATCCGGCGGTGCCCGGCGGCGAGCAGCGCCCGGGTGGCCTCGGCAGTGCCGGCGCGGCCGTCCACGTCCACCCAGGAGTGCGGCGGCTGGTCGTCCGGCGTCTCCCAGGGGCGTCCGAAGGCGACGAACCGGACGCCGTCGGCCACCAGCGCGGCGGCGCGTTCGTCGCGGGGATGGGTGTCGGTGAGGATGAACTCATCGGCCAGGCTCTGGGCGCGCATCCGGTGGATGATGCGCACCTCCTCGGCCTCGTCGGCGGCGGTGAAGAGCATCACGTGCTTGTCGTAGCCGGTGGCCTGGGCGCTCAGCTCGTGCAGCAGCCGGTCGAAGAGGATGCCGGCGTGGTCGTCATCGAAGGGACGCACCCGGATGCCGATGGTGCCCGTCCGCTGCTGGCGCAGGTTCTTCGCGCGCAGGTTGACGGTGTAGCCGAGCTGCCGGATCGACTGCTGCACCCGGGCGAGGGTCTCGGTCTTGACCAGTTCGGGCTGGTTGATCGCGTTGCTGACGGTCTGGGTCGACACGCCGGCATGGGCGGCGACCTGGGCCAGCGTGACTGCCATCTTCGGCTTCCTTTCCTTGGATCGATAAAAGTGTTTCCGTGATGAAATCTGGATAGCGCTTGGATCGATCTAGATGGCACGCTAGCGTACCTACAGCAGGACTGGGAACCCCATCCGGGGAATATTTGCAGAATCGAGACCTATGAACCCGCGCCGACGCTTCCAGCCCTTCCTCAACGAGGAAGAGGTCGTCATCGTCGCGCCCACCCAGGTCTGGTCCGATCCCACCGGAGCCTACGGTGACAAGGCGATTCACGGCCTCTACCACGGCGACTGGCGGTTCCTGCGGGCGGGCCGGCTGCAGGTCGACGCGTGGGTGCCCGAGCCGGCCGGCGCCTCCCGGTGGTACGGCGGCAGGACCGGTTACGGCCTGGCGCGGTGCGTCGACGGCAACCAGGCCGACCCGCGGGTGCTCACCGAGTGGACGCGCCAGGTCGCACCGGGGCGGGTGACCGAGACCGTCGTCCTGCGCAACGGCCGGGAGGTGCCCGTCCGCGCGGCCGTCGAACTGAGCTTCGAGGTGGAGTTCACCCAACTGCAGCACATCAAGGCGGACGATCCGCGTCCGGCGGCGTGCCGGTACGAGGAGCTGCCCAACGGCATCCTGGCCACCGACGACGAGCGCAGCCTGCGGCTCACCGCCGAGGGCGCCTGGGTCGTCCGCGAAGGCGGCTACGTCACCGTGACGATGGATCTGACCGTGCCCGCCCATAGCGCGCGTGAGTTCAAGGTGCGCTTCGAGGTGGACGATCCGACGGCCGTGATCCGGGCCGGTCGCAGCCCGATCGACGACCTGCCCGGCAGCGGCGACGCCGCCCTGGATCGCTGGGCGAAGCAGGCCCTGGACGACTGCCGCGCGCTGCTGCTGGACGCCGGCGACGGCGCCTTCCTGGCCGCCGGCACCCCCTGGTTCCTCACCCTCTTCGGCCGCGACTCGCTGATCGCCGCCAGATTCCTGCTGCCGGTCGCCCCGGAACTGGCGCTCACCACGTTGCGGACGCTGGCCGCCCGGCAGGGCGTCGGCTACGACCCGGCCACCGCCGAGCAGCCGGGGAAGATCCTGCACGAGGTGCGCGCCGCGCCGCTGAGGCTGCCGGGGGAGGGCATCGTGTTGCCGCCGGTCTACTACGGCACCGTCGACGCCACCGGGCTGTGGATCATCCTGCTGCGCGAGGCCTGGAAAGCCGGGGTGGGCGACGAGTCGATCTCCCCGCTGCTGGACAACCTGGAACGCGCCCTCGCCTGGCTGCGGGACGACGCCTGCCCCGGCGAGAGCGGCTTCCTGCGGTACTTCGACGCCACCGGCGTGGGCCTGGCCAACCAGGGCTGGAAGGATTCCGGCGACTCGGTGCGCTTCGGCGACGGCCGGCTCGCCACCGGTTCGATCGCCCTGGCCGAGGTGCAGGCCCAGGCCTGCCAGGCCGCCGAGTACGGCGCCGAACTGCTGGACGCCTTCGGCCGCGAGGGCCGCCCGTGGCGGGCCTGGGCGGCCGCCATGCGGAAGCGCTTCCGCGCCGCCTTCTGGGTGGAACGCGACGGCGAGCGCTTCCCGGCGATCGCGCTGGACGGCGACGACCGTCCGGTGGATTCGCGGACGTCCAATATCGGCCAGCTGATCGGAACCACCCTGCTCAGCGCCGAGGAGGAGGCCCAGCTGGCCCAGCTGCTGCTGGAGCCGCGGTTCGCCTCCGGCTTCGGGCTGCGCACCCTGGCCGACGACGAGGCCGCCTACTGGCCGCTCTCCTACCACTGCGGCAGCGTCTGGGTGCACGACACCGCCATCGCCGTCGAAGGGATGCTGCGCGCCGGCCTCACCGGCCCCGCGCGGGAACTCGCCCGCCAGCTGGTGCGGGCGGCGGACGCCTTCGGCTCCCGCGCGCCGGAGCTCTTCGCCGGCTTCAGCGAGGACGAGAGCAGCCACCCGGTGAGCTATCCGGCCTCCTGCCGGCCGCAGGGCTGGGCGGCCGCCGCGGTGGTGCCGGTGCACCGCGCGCTGACCGGGGCGACCATCCCGCGCACGTCATCCCGGGCTTGACCCGGGATCTCTCCACGCAACCGGAGATTCCCGCCTCCGCGGGAATGACGTGTGGAAGGTCCCTGATTAGGCCCAGCCCACGCCGTCCGGGTAGAGTCAATCCTTGGCCGCCTATGTGGGTGGCCGATACGCCCTCCTGCTACGGGAAGCGCCCGTAGCCGCTCTAGACCAGAGGAGGTGGAGTTCGCGTATGCGCAAGTACGAAGTCATGGTCATCATCGACCCTGACGTTGACGACCGCCAGGTGAACGGCCTGCTGGAGAAGCCCCTTGCCGGGCTGACCAAGGCCGGTGGCACTGTCGACAACCTCGACATCTGGGGACGACGCAAGCTCGCCTACGACATTCGCAAGAAGTCCGAAGGCATCTACGCCGTCATCAACCTGACCGCCGAGCCGGCTGACGTCAAGGAGCTGGATCGCCAGTTCACCTTGAACGAGCAGATCATGCGGACGAAGGTCATTCGCCCCGACACCCGTTGATTCCTCGCTGAGTCTCTGAAACTGTCAGTGGTAGCTGACAGGTTGGGATTCAGCACACGTCCGATCTCCGAAAGAACTCATCATGGCTGGCGAAACCATCATCACCGTCGTCGGGAACCTGACCGCGGATCCCGAGCTCCGGTTCACCCCGTCCGGGGCTCCCGTGGCGAACTTCACCGTCGCCTCGACGCCGCGCACCTTCGATCGCCAGTCCGGCGAATGGAAGGACGGCGACGCCATGTTCCTCAACTGCGCCGTCTGGCGGCAGCCGGCCGAGAACGTGGCCGAATCCCTCAGCAAGGGGATGCGCGTCATCGTCCAGGGCCGGCTCCGTTCCCGCTCCTACGAAACCCGTGAGGGCGAGAAGCGGACGGTCTTCGAGGTCGAGGTCGAGGAGATCGGTCCCTCGCTCCGCTACGCCACCGCCAAGGTGACCCGCACGTCGAGCGGCGGCGGCAACTACGGCGGCGGCCAGTCCTCCTCCGGCGGCTCCAACTGGGGCGGCGGCGGTGGCGGCGGCCAGAGCGAACGATCCAGCGGCGGGAACGACCCCTGGGCCCAGGCGGGCCAGGCGGAAGAACCCCCGTTCTGATCGGAACCCACGCATCCTGTCCCTAGCGGCTGTGGACGATCCCTGAGCTTGTCGAAGGGTCGCACCCGGAACCGCAACGGACCAGGCACATTCCGGCTCCGGCCGGGCTTTCGAAACCAAGGAGAGCACCACAATGGCCTCATCGCGGCGCATGCCGGCGAAGAACAAGAAGATCGCACCCGCGAAGTCGATTCGGGTCGGTCACATCGATTACAAGGACACCGCCACGCTGCGGAAGTTCATCTCCGAGCGGGGCAAGATCCGCGCTCGTCGGGTCACCGGCCTGTCGGTGCAGGAGCAGCGCAAGGTCGCCATCGCAGTGAAGAACGCTCGCGAGGTCGCCCTGCTGCCCTACGCCTCGACCGCTCGCTGAGAAGGGGGAACGTCATGAAGCTGATTCTGACCGCCGCGGTCGACCACCTCGGCATCCCCGGCGACATCGTCGAGGTGAAGGACGGCTACGGCCGCAACTACCTGCTGCCCCGCGGCCACGCGATCCGCTGGACGAAGGGCTCCGAGAAGCAGATCGAGGGCATCAAGCGGGCGCGTGACGCCCGCGAGATCCGCTCCTCCGATCACGCCAAGGAGGTGCGCTCCCAGCTGGAGGCCCTCTCGGTGTCGCTGCCCGCGCAGGCCGGCAGCGCCGGCAAGCTGTTCGGCGCCGTCACCCCGGCCGACATCACCCTCGCGGTGAAGAAGGCCGGCGGCCCCGCGCTCGACAAGCGCTCCGTCGAGATCGGCAAGCCGATCAAGAACGTCGGCGATCACACCGTCGGCATCAAGCTCACCGCCGGCGTGGTGGCTCACATCAACGTGAGCGTCACCGCCGCCTGAGTCTGTAGCAGCGCCCCGGTCGTCCCTGAGGACGGCCGGGGCGCTGCTGCGTCCAACCGGTTTCGTCCCCTGACTCAGCTCACCCACCCATCGAGCGCCACTCCGATCGTCGAGCGCCACCCTCTGTATCGAGTGCCCAGCCCTGGGGCCTGTATCGAGTGCCCAGCCCTGGGGCCCGGCTGTCGATGGAGCGGCTGGCGCTCGGCGAGAAGGGTGGTCCTCGATGGTGGGGAAGGGGGCTGTGGGGCGGGTCAGTCGAGGGCGGCGGCGAGTTGCTTGTTGGCGTGGCGGATGTGAGCCTCCATGCGGGCCGCGGCCTCCCCGGCGTCGCCGGCGGCGATCGATTCCAGCACCTGCTCGTGCTCGGTGATCAGGCTGGTGCGGAAGGCGGGCCAATCCTCCAGCAGTTCGGTCGCGGTGCGGATCGGGACGCGGACGGCCTCGCGGATCGCCACCGTCAGGTCGGCCACCAGGTCGTTGCGGACGGCCCGGGCCAACTGCACGTGGAAGGCGGTGTCCAGGGCGTTGAACTCCTCGATGGAGTTCACCTCCCGCATCGCGGTGGCCGAGGCGGTGAGGTCGCGCAGGGTCTGCAGGTCGACGCCGCGGGCGGCGATCGCCGCGGAGGAACGTTCCAGGGCGACCCGGGTCTCGATCAGGTCGGTGATGCCCGCGCCCGCGATCGCCAGGTGCAGCCGGAAGATCCGCGCCAGCGCGTCCCCCTGGGCCGGTACCAGCCGGGTGCCGCCGCCGCGTCCGGTGCTGGCGGTGATCAGCCCCTGGGTGTGCAGCACCCGGATCGCCTCGCGCACCGCCGACCGTCCGACGTTCAACTGGGCGGCCAGGTCACGCTCGGGGGGCAGGAGATCGCCCTTGCGGTAGGTCCCGTTCAGGATGCCGCCTTCGATGTGAGCCAGCACCACCTGGTACGCGCGCAGTTCTGCCGGTTCGGAAGCCATGCTGCACATTCTGCCCGTCCTCGACCCAGATCGGGTGCATTCCTGAGGGTCTTTGCCACAGTGAGGCGTAGGTCGGGGAGGTCGCCCCTCACTGGATCGGCGGTCGTTCCCCACCTGCCGACATCGAACGCGAGCGCGGCGAGGGAGCGCACGACCCACGCAAGCTGTGGCCGAATCGCCGTTGTCGCGACATCGGCAACATCTTGTGGAGGCGGGGACGCGGCGCTGCTCCTGTTCCGCGCAAGCTGTGGCCGAATCGCCGTTGTCGCGACATCGGCAACA
>JAPUEM010000034.1:63894-84620 GCA_027492575.1 Propionicimonas sp. | reverse complement strand
GCTCCTGTTCCGCGCAAGCTGTGGCCGAATCGCCGTTGTCGCGACATCGGCAACACCTTGTGTGGGTGGGGACGCGGTGCCGCCCCTGCTCGGCGGAAGCTGTGACTGAATCGGCGTTGTCGCGGATCCGGCAGCAGCTTGTGGGTGGGGAGAGGCTGGAGGCGGGTGTGGGGCAGATCCTGCGTAACAATCGGCGGGTCTGCTGCGTGGTGTAGGGCGTGACGATCGAGGGGATGCTGATGGCCGACGCCGGTGCCGGACCGCGGCCGCTGACCTTCAGCGAGTTCGTCGCCACCCGGTCGGTCGGGCTGCAGCGGTTTGCCTACCTGCTCACCGGCAATGTCGAGGACGCCCGGGACGCCGTGCAGGACGCCCTGCTCGGCGCCTTCCCGCGCTGGAAACAACTGGCCCGCCGGGGCGATCCGGAGGCCTACGTCCGGCGGTCCATCGTCAATGCCCATGTCTCGCGGTGGCGCCGCACGGGGCGGGAGTCTGCCTGGGATCCGTCCTGGCTGGAGGTTGCGGCCCCGGACGGCTCGGCCGCGCTGCTCGACGCTCAACTGGCGATCCGGCTGGTCACCGAGCTGCCACCCCGGCAGCGCGCTGCCGTCGTGCTGCGCTTCTACGAGGACCGCGGCTACGCCGACATCGGCCGGATCTGCGGCTGCTCGGCGGGAGCCGCCCGGGTCCTCGTCCATCGCGCGCTCGCTACGCTTCGCGACCGCCTTCCTCAGGAGGATTCCCATGACTGACACCGAATTCGCCGGCAACCTGCGCGCTGCCGAGGCGCTGCGCGGCGGGCTGCGCCGGCAGGCCGAGCGACCGGTCTTCCGTCCGCTGGACGCCGCTGAGCTGATGGGCGGCGGCCGTCCGCCACGGCTAGGCCCGTGGCTGGCGGCGGCGGTCGCGGTCGTGGTCATCGTGGCGGCCGGGGGATTCATCCTGCCGAGGCTGGGCGAGCCGTCCGTCCCGGCAGTGCCGGTGGCGACCCCGACGGTCACCCCACGGGAGTACGGGCAATGGACGAAGATCGCCGCCGGCCCGCTCTCGCCACGGTGGGAAGCGCTGGGGGCCTGGGTGGACGGTCGCTACCTGGTCTTCGGCGGGCACTCCGACTTCATGTGTGGGCCGGCCGCGAGCTGCGTCAGTCCTACCTGGCTGGACGACGGCGCGCTCTACGACCCCGCGACCGACCGCTGGACGCCGATCACCCCGATGCCGATGACCGCCGGCTATGGATCCCTCGTGACCCTCGGATCGTCGGCCTACCTGCTGACCTGGGAAGGGCGGTCCGCCACCCTGATGCGTTACGACACCGAGCGGGATTCCTGGAGCACCTACGCCATGCCGTCAAGCACTGCCGGTGAGCTGGTGGCCACCGACAGCAAGCTGCTGCTCGTGTCGTCCACCGATGAGTCCGGAGTGGCTCCGGACCACGCCTTCGACCCGGAGACCGGGACGTTCACCGAGCTGCCCGACGACCCGCTCGGCCCGAGCTTCAATCGCAGCGCGATCTGGATCGGCGACCGACTCCTGCTCGCGGCCCACGACCTGGTCGACAACCCGGGTTCGGAGAAGCCGTCGCTGGTGCGGCTGGCCGAACTGGACGACGACCTCACCACCTGGCGCGAGCTCGGCGCCACCCAGATCCTGGGATCCGACGCCCGCTACGCGAGCGACCGGGTGGTCTGGACCGGCCTGGGCTCCGCCGACGGAGGCGAGGTCAACAACTGGGGCCGGCACTACGACTTCGGCGGCATCTTCGATCCGAACGCCGGAACCTGGGCCGAACTGCCCACGCCGCCTTCCGGCGGTCCGCTGCTGGGCACGGCCGTCGTCACCGGCGGTCTGGTGGAGGTCGGCGGCCACCTGCTCAACCCGGTGACGCTGGAGTGGACGACCGTCCCCGCGCTGCCGGCGGGGGAGCCTGTCGGCGGCACAACGATCGGCGGCGACGAGAGCGTCCTGGTCTGGGGCGGCGGCTCCTACGAGACCCCCACCGGCGACGGCTACCTGTTGTGGGTGCGGGCCTATCCCGGCCCCTCCGTCACCCCCTCTGCGGCGCCCGCCACCCCGACGCCAGGCCCCACCGACACCGGCGAGCCGCCGACCCCGATCCCGCCGAGCGAGGCCCCGTCCGAGCCCGGCGCCTCGCGCTGAGTGCTGAACCCGGCCGCCGGGACCGGAGCTGGAGCAGCACCCCGCCGAGGGCCTCCCTTGTCGTCGAGGGCCTGTGTCTAGGGGGAGGCTTTCGGCGTTAGGGGAGGCCCTCAGTGCATGGACGGGTCGGCATCAGGAACGCTTCGCGACGGACCGGGGTCGACGTGCTGACGAGCGAAGCGAGAAACCGACTCGCGCTGGCCGCGACCGCGGGGATCACTCGCGGTGACCTATCGTGAACGGGTGACTTCCCCTTCGCCTTCTTCCCGTCCGCGCTGGCTGAGCGGCAGGCTGATCGCCGCCCTGGCGCTGGGAGTGGTGGTTCTGATCGGGCTCGGGGTCTGGGCGAACGCGCTTTCGCAGCCGGTGATCCGAGCAGGGGTGCCGACCGGGACCGTCAAGCCTCCGCCACCCAAGCCCACGCCCACCCCGACGCCGACCGCGACCGTTACCCCGACTGCCACCTCGACGGCATCCCCGACGGCCAGCGGAGAGCCCACCGGGTCGGCGACCCCGAGCGAGTCCGGCAAGCCGTCGGAGTCGGGCAAGCCGTCCGAGTCGGCCAAGCCCACCAAGACCCCGACCCCGAAGCCGTCCGAGACCGCCAAGCCCGAGAAGCCGAAGTTCGACACCTCGGACGTCAAGCAGGCCCCGGCCAGCTCGACCGGAACCAAGTACAACGTCATCGTCAAGGTGCAGCGCGGCAAGAGCCTGAAGGCGAACGACGTCGCCAAGGAGGTCGCCAAGACCCTCAACGATCCGCGCAGCTGGACGGGCGACGGTTCCGTCCGGTTCGCCCTGGTCGCTGACGCCAAGCAGGCCGACTTCACCGTCTACGTCGCCGACCCCAGCGCGGTGGACGGCAAGTGCGGCGCCAAGGACTGGGTCTGCGTCCGCGGCGGCAAGCTGGCCCTCGGCGTCACCGGCTGGACGAAGGGCGCCGCCACCTACGGCGACGACCTGACCGGCTTCCGCCGCTACCTGGTCAACCACGCCGTCGGCCTCCAACTCGGCGAGAAGAAGACTGCCTGCAAGGCCAAGGGCAAACCCGCCCCCGTCATGTCCCCGCAAGGCGACGACCTAAAGGGCTGCAAGCCCAACCCCTGGCCCCACGGCTGACCCGAACTCGAACGTATCGAGTTTCGGCTACTCGCGTGGGAAGCCGAAAACCCGCAACGTTCGGCGGTGGTCAACCCCTGGTCGAACGGGTAGGCACCGACGACAGAGCAACTGGGAGTTGGCAAGACGCGGAAAGTTGCAACTCAGAAGCCACATCACTTGCAAGTAGAGCCAATCGCGCCAAGTAGGCTTGGTGGCTGGGCGCAAAGATGCAACTAAGGATGGCTTTTACTTGGTAGTATCGCCAGGATGGACCCAAGTTCCTTCACTGCACCCGAGTTCGGGCGGGCGTCGCGTGAACCCGGAAACAAGTGGGCGTTCTGGTACTTCAGCCCGGCGCAGATCCCTCGAGACCTTGCGCTTGCGGCCAGCACGGTCAAGACACTGTCAGACGCCGATTCCTCGCTCGGCCGGCTTCACGGGCTCAGCACACTCATCAAGGATCCCGAGCTGCTTCTCGGCCCCTACATCACGCGTGAGGCGGTGGCGAGCTCTCGGATCGAAGGCACCCAGACCTCCCTCTCCGAGGTTCTCAAGGCGGAAGCAAGCGGGACGCCGACCGCCAGTGATGACATCGCCGAGGTCGAGCGCTACATCGCTGCCACCAGGGAGGGGTTACGACTGATAGAGACACTGCCGATCAGCCAGCGGCTCGTCCTCAACCTGCACAGCACGCTGCTGAGCGGAGTGCGAGGCCAAGAGCGGCTGCCGGGTGAGTTCCGGCGCAGTCCTGTCTGGGTGGGATCGCCGAGTGACAATCCGAACACCGCCGTCTATGTCCCGCCGCTTCCGGACGAGTTGCCGGACTTGCTTGCCGACTGGGAGAGCTTCGTCAACACACCGGGCGATCTGCCGACGCTCATCCGGTGTGGTCTGATGCACTACCAGTTCGAGACCATCCACCCCTTCCTAGACGGCAACGGGCGCATTGGTCGCTTGCTGGTCAACCTGATGCTGCTGGAAGAGGGCCGCCTGAAAAGCCCACTGCTCTACCTGTCCGGCTACCTTGAGCAACACCGGCAGGAGTACTACGAACGTCTCCAGAACGTGAGAGAGCGCGGCGAGGTGCAGCAGTGGCTGCAGTTCTTCCTCACGGCCGTCCGCCGGTCAGCCGATGACGCAGTCGCTCGGGCGGAGCGGCTCGTCACCGTCCGCGAGAGATATCTCGCAGTCGCGAGCGCCGCGCGTTCCAGTCTGCCGGCGCTGGTCGAGTTGATCTTCAGCAATCCCTTCATGTCGGTGGCTCGACTTCAGCGGAGGACGGGCCTGACTCCTCAGGGTGCGCGCAACATCATCAAGGACGCTGTGGCCAAGGGCTGGCTCGATGAGATCGGCGCGAGCGGACGTGGCGGACGGGTCTACTGGGTCGCCACCGAGCTTCTGGAGATCATCGAAGCGCCCTGGGTCTATACCGGTCGAACGTAGCGACTTTTCGGCTGCTCGGGAAGCCGAAAACCCGCAACGTTCGGTGACCGGCTAGGTCAGGGTGGCGACCAGGATGGCCTTGATGGAGTGCATGCGGTTCTCGGCCTGGTCGAAGACGATGGACGCCTCCGACTCGAAGACCTCGTCGGTGACCTCGAGTTCGGGCAGGCCGAAGCGGGCGTAGACCTGCTCCCCGACCGTGGTGTCGCGGTTGTGGTACGCGGGCAGGCAGTGCATGAACTTCACGTCCGAGACCCCGGTCCGCTCCAGCAGGGCAGCGTTCACCTGGTAGTCCGACAGCAGCAGGATGCGCTCGGTCCAGACGCTCTCCGGCTCGCCCATCGACACCCAGATGTCGGTGTGGACGAACTGACACCCGCGCACCCCGTCCAGATCCTCGGTGAGGGTGATCCGGGCCCCGGTCTCCTCAGCGAGTTCCCGCGCCCGCGAGACCACCCAGTCGGGGGGCAGCAGCTTGCGAGGAGCGACCATGCGGACGTCCATGCCGAGCAGGGCGCCGCCGATCAGCAGCGAGCAGCCCACGTTGAACCGGGCGTCCCCGACGTAGGCGAAGGCGATCTCGCGATCGTCCAGACCGGAGGCCTCGCGCATGGTGAACATGTCGCACAGGCTCTGCGTGGGGTGCCATTCGTCGGTCAGCCCGTTCCACACCGGGACGGACGAAGCCGCCGCGATCTGCTCCACCGTCGACTGGTGGGCGCCGCGGTACTCGATGCCCTCGTAGAGCCGCGAGAGCACCCGCGCGGTGTCCGCCGGCGACTCCTTGTGGCCCAGCTGGGAGGAGTTGCCGTCCATCTGGGTCACGTGCGCGCCCTGGTGGTGGGCGGCCACCTCGAAGGCGGAACGCGTCCGGGTGGAGGTCTTCTCGAAGATCAGCGCCAGGTTCATTCCGCTCAGGTGCTGGACCTCGCGTCCGGCGCGGCGGGCGTGCTTCAACTCGGCGGTCAGGTCGAGCAGCCCGCGCCACTCGGCGGGGGTGAAGTCGAGCTCCTTGAGGAAATGCCGCCCGGTCAGGCTGATCGTCACGATGTGCCTTTCGATCTCACTGGATAGGAGAAGTGTGGCAGGCATGGGACGATGGAGTCATGCTGATCCGGTTCCTCGCCAGTGCTCTCGCACTGGCTGTGGCGACCTGGTTGCTCCCGGGGATCTCCGTTGTCAACGCAGAGATGGAGACCCAGGTCTTCACCCTGATCGCCGTCGCGGCGATCTTCGGAGTGGTGAACAGCATCGTCAAACCGCTGTTCAAGATCGTGACCGCGCCGGTGATCTTCTTCACCCTCGGGCTGGCCCTGTGGGTCATCAACGCGGTGCTGCTGATGCTGGTTTCCTGGCTGGCCGGAGTGCTCGGCCTGCACTGGCACGTCGATGACTGGGGCAGCGCCTTCCTGGGCGCCCTGATCGTCTCGGTGGTCAGCTTCATCCTGAACGCCTTCTTCGGCAAGCGCGGCACGGATCACCGCTAACCGGCACTGACGTGGCAGGCTTGGGGCATGCACATCCTCGTTGTTGACGACGACCAGGCGGTGCGCGACTCGTTGGCGCGCTCCCTGCACTACTCGGGCTACGAGGTGACGACCGCCAACGACGGTGTCGAGGCGCTCGCCAGGCTCTCCGCCTTCCGGCCGGACGCGGTGATCATGGACGTCATGATGCCCCGCCTGGACGGGCTGGAGACCACCCGTTCGCTGCGGGCCGGCGGCAATGACGTCCCGATCCTGGTGCTCACCGCCCGCGACGCCGTGGGCGACCGGGTGGACGGCCTGGACGCCGGCGCCGACGACTACATGGCCAAGCCGTTCTCCTTCGAGGAACTGGTGGCGCGGCTGCGGGCGCTCACCCGGCGCTCCGCGCGTCCGTCCGGGTCGGAGGAGCCGGGTTCGGAACTGCTCTCCTTCGCCGATCTCTCGCTCGACCTGCAGACCCGCGAGGTGCAGCGGGCCGGCCGCCGGATCAGCCTCACCCGCACAGAGTTCGCGCTGCTGCAGACCTTCCTGGAGAACCCGCGCCGGGTGCTGGAGCGCGGCTGGCTGCTCAACGAGGTGTGGGGCTTCGACTTCCCGACCACGGCGAACTCGCTGGAGGTCTACATCGGCTACCTGCGCCGCAAGACCGAGGGCGAGGGCGAGAACCGCCTGATCCACACCGTGCGTGGCATCGGCTACGTGCTCCGCGAGACCCCACCGTGATCCGCTGGTTCCGTTCCCTTCTCTCGGTTACCAACCGGCCGCTGCACGACCGGCTCGCCTTCCTGGTGTCGGCCGCGGTGGCCGGTGCTGTGGCGGTCACCGGCGCGGCCGCGTACGTGATCACCAACCTGGCGGTCTACGACCAGCTCGACCGTGAGCTGATCGAGATCGCGGCGGTCACCAGCGAATGGATCGCCCCGGACATCGAGGGCATGGGCGGCCTGAACCAGGACGCCCTGGACATCGCCCACGTGACCATTCTGACCATCCGGGCCGACCACCAGGTGCAGCGTCCGCCCGGTTCGGGGGAGCAGTCGCTGGTGATCACCGCCGCCGAGGTGGCGGTGGCGCGCACCCAGACCGGTTCGTCGGCGCGCACCGGGGTGGATACGGCCGACAACCCCTACCGCATCGTCGCCGTGCCGCTCTCCAACGGGCAGCAGAACTACGCGCTGGTGCTCGGACGTCCGCTGGGCCCGACCAACCAGATCCTGCGGATCCTCGCCTTCTCGCTGCTCACCTTCGGCCTGGGCGCGGTGGTGCTCGCCGCCACCGCCGGCTGGGCGATCGCCCGTTCCGGCCTTGAGCCGATCCGCCGGCTCACCAACGCCGTGACGACGGTGACCGAGACCGACGAACTCGCCCCCATCGAACTCGGCGGCATGGACGAGCTCACCGACCTCACCCGCTCGTTCAACCAGATGATGCGGAACCTGGCCAGCTCCCGCGAGCGGCAGCGCCGGCTGATCGCCGACGCCGGCCACGAGTTGCGGACGCCGCTGACCTCGCTGCGGACGAACGTGGAACTGCTGGTCGCGGACGACCGGCAGGGGATGCTGCCGCCGGGCGCCCGCGGCGAGATCCTGCGCGACATCGCCGCCCAGGTGGGGGAGTTCACCACCCTGATCGGCGACCTGGTGCACCTCTCGCGGGAGGACACCGTCCAGCCCGACCCGGAGCCGATCGACCTGCGCGACGTGGTCTCGAACGCCGTCACCCGGGCGAAGCGCCGCGGGCCCGGGCTGCACTTCGACGTCGTCCTCGACCCGTTGTACCTGGTGGGCGAACCGGACAGCCTGGAGCGGGCGGTCACCAACCTGCTGGACAACGCGGTGAAGTTCTCCCCGCCCGGCGGCACCGTCACGGTGCGGCTGGAGGGCGACCGGCTGCGGATCGCCGATCAGGGCCCCGGCATCGCCGACGCCGATCTGCCGCACGTCTTCGACCGGTTCTATCGTTCCGAGGACGCCCGGACCACGCCGGGCTCGGGCCTGGGCCTGTCGATCGTCGCGCAGACCATCAAGGCCCATGGCGGCTGGGTGAAGGCCGGCCGTTCGAAGACCGGCGGCGCCGAGTTCACCATCCGGCTGCCCGGCAGCAGCGAGCCGCTGGAATCCCCCTCCGAGACCACCGGGACGATGGCCGCCGTCCGCGACTGAGCAGCCGCCCGATTCCCCCAGCACCGCTACGCCTCTCGCCCGACTCTCCCACCACCGCCACGCCTCTCGCAGAAACCGGGTGATTCCGGCCGGCTGTGTGGATGTCGCACGCGTGGGGCCGCTTCTGCCCGGTTTCTGCGAGAGGGGTGACGAGGTGGTTCCTTGTGCCCATCGCCAACCGGTCCTCCCCTTCCGCAGAAACCGGGTGAATCAGGCTTCGTGCGTACGCAGTGCACGCGGCAGACCTGGATCGCCCGGTTTGTGCGGGTGAACAGGCGGGCGAGGAGGCGGTAGCTTTCTCGCATGACACTGCCCGCATCGCTGCCGCTGCCCCGCACTCCCGACCCGGCCGACGCGCCGCCGCTGAACTGGGGGATCATCGCCCCCGGCGGCATCGCCAGCACCTTCCACTCCTCGGTCACCGCCTTCACCCGGCAGCGGTTCGTCGCGGTCGGTTCGCGATCGCTGGAGCGGGCCCGGGCCTTCGCCGACGAGCGGGGTATCGAACGGGCCTACGGCAGCTACGAGGAGCTGGTCGCCGATCCCGAGGTGCAGGCGGTCTATGTCGCCTCCCCGCACAACGCACACCACGAGCACGCCCTGCTCGCGCTGCGGGCCGGCAAGCACGTCCTGGTCGAGAAGGCGTTCACCCGGGACGCCGCGCAGGCGCGCGACCTGGTCGCCGCGGCCGCCGCCTCGGGGGTGACCCTGATGGAGGCGATGTGGACGCGCTTCCTGCCCCGCACCGACGTCGTCCGGCAGCTGCTGGAGGAAGGCCTGCTGGGTGAGCTGGAGACCGTCTTCGCCGATCACGGCCAGGCGCTCACCCACGTCCAGCGGCTCGTCGACCCGGAGCTGGCCGGCGGCGCCCTGCTCGATCTGGGGATCTACCCGATCTCCTGGGCGGTCTTCGCGCTCGGCCTGCCGTCGCGGGTACGGGCGATCGGCGAACTGACCGACCGCGGCGTCGACCGGCAGGAGACCATCCTCCTGGAGGGCTTCGCCGACCATCCGCACGCCCAAGCGGTGCTGCACACCACGCTGGCCGCCAAGACCCCGACCCGCGCGTCGATCAGCGGCACGGCCGCCCGCGTGGAACTCGGCGACACCGACTTCTACTGCCCCGGGCCGGTCCGCCTGGCCGCGGGAAGCGAGCGGGTCGAGTGGGCCGACCCCCGGCGCGGGCACGAGGGGATGTGCTTCGAGGCCGCCCACTTCGCCCAGCTGGTCGCCGACGGACTGCCGGAATCGCCGCTGCTGCCGCTCTCGGAGACAGTCGCGATCATGGAGATCATGGACGAGGTCCGCGCCCAGCTCGGCGTCCGCTACCCCGGCGAGTAGACATCACCTTCGGCGTCGGGCAGGCGTCTCTTTCGTCATCCCGGCGCAGGCCGGGCTGACTTCTGCCGGTGGTGAGATTCCGGCCTACGCCGGAATGACAGTGTGAAGTCAGCTGCGGGAGCAGACCTCGCCCAGCCAGGCCAGCGAATCGGCGTCGTCCACCCAGAGGTGGGCCTGCCAGCCGGCGTCCGCGGCTCCGGTCACGTTGGGAAGCCGGTCATCGATGAATGCGATCCGACCAGGGGCGACACCGAGTTCGTCCTGGATCGCGGTGTAGATCTCGGGGTCGGGCTTCACCATCCCCAGCTCGCCCGAGATGAACAGGCGCTCGATCAGCGGGTACCAGTCGCTGGCCTCCGCGGCCGGACGCAGGGTCGCCGGGGCGTTGCTCAGAATCACCAGCCGTTGCGGCCACTGCGCGACGGTCTCGAGCAGTTCCCGGGCGGAGGGACGGAACCGCGTCCACAGGGCCAGGTCGTAGTGGGCCAGGTGGTCGATCAGCTCGTCGGTCGGCTTCACCCCCACGGACTTCAACAGCGGAGCCCAGTAGTCGGCGAACGGCACCCCGCTGTCGAGCGCGACCCGTCCCGTCCAGTAGGCGGCTTCGTAGGCCGCCGGATCGACCCCGAGCAGGGCCGCCGGGGCAGTGTAGAGATCGGGCGGCCAGGAGAGCACGCCGCCCAGGTCCAGTGCGATGACGTCGATCACGTCGAGCAGGCTATCTACACTGCACCCATGACAGAAACCTCCGACCGCACCGTCCTGGATCTCTGGTTCGACCCGATGTGCCCCTGGGCGTGGATGACCTCCCGCTGGGCGCTCGAGGTCGAGAAGGTCCGTCCGGTGGACGTCCGGTTCCACGTGATGAGCCTTTCCGTCCTCAACGAGGGACGCGACATGTCGCCGAAGTACCAGGCGATCATGGACGCCGGCTGGGGCGGTCCGCGGGTCTGCCTGGCGGTCGAGGAGGCCCACGGCCAGCAGGCGCTGCGCGACTTCTACACCGCGGTCGGCACCCGCATCCACCCCGGCGACGAGCCCAACGACGTGACCACCTACGAGGCCGCGCTCGCCGACATCGGCCTGCCCGTCGAACTCGCCCAGGCCGCGCTGACCGACGCCAACGACGAGGCCGTCCGCGCCGCCCACCACGAGGGCATGGACCCGGTCGGCCAGGATGTCGGCACCCCGGTGATCCGGGTGAACGGCATGAGCCTGTTCGGCCCGGTGATCTCCCCCGCCCCCAAGGGCGAGGAGGCCGGCAACCTCTGGGACGGCTTCGTCCGCGTGCTGGCCTACCCCGGCTTCTTCGAACTCAAGCGCACCCGCACAGTGGGCCCGATCTTCGACTGATCGGCCGGGGCACCCCGCCTTCACTCGAAGGTTTGTCCACCGAAGACCGTGCACAATCTTCGAGTCACCGTCGTCTTGTGCTCGCTGGGAATCCGATGGCTCCACAGGTTGGAGCCACTCCCCAGGTTCGGGTGCTGCGGTGAGTGTCCCGGACCACTAGCATCGAGCCATGGTTCGGATGATGATCAACCTGGCGATCAACCTCGCCACGGCGGCGATTGGGTTGTTGCTGGCTTCCTGGTGGGTGCCCGGCGTGACCCTGCAGGTGAGCGGCTTCGTGTTGGCGGTGGCCGTCTACACCGTGGCGGCCGCGCTGTTCGGACCGTTCGTTTTCAGCATGGCGCGCAAGTACGCCTCGGCCCTGCTGGGTGGGATCGGACTGGTCGCCACCCTGCTGGCGCTATGGGTGGCGACCTGGTTGCCCGGGGGCCTGACCATCAACGGGTTCACCGCCTGGGCGGCGACCGTTCTGATCGTCTGGCTGGTCACCTCGCTGGGCGGCTGGTTCCTGGTGTGGTGGGTCTTCAAGCGGAAGGCAGCCGCCCGCTCGGCGAACTGAGATCCTCCCAGGGTGAGCATCCGCCCTGATGGCAAAGGAGTGCTATCTTCCCTAGAAGCACACCCTCAGGAGGTTCAGGTTTTATGGTCACGTCGTATCCGAAGCGTGCCGCAAGAGCGGCAGCTGCTGTGGTACTGGGCATTGCCCTTTCGTTGGGCGGCGTCGTTAGTGCGTCTCCGGCGCAGGCCGCGCCGACTTCACAGGCGCAGCACGCGCAACAAGTCGTGAAGGTTCTGAAGGAGATTCAGAAGGTTCTGAAGCAGTTGCAGAAGGAGAAGGTCCCTTCCAAGCGGTTGCAGCTCTCGCAGAGACTTGCCCAACTGCAGAAGGAACTGAAGCAACTACAGAAGAGTGCGAAGGTCCTGAAGGAGATGGAGCGGTTGCAGAAGGACAGCCAGATGGTCCATCAGACCACCCAAACCCTTGCGAATCTGCTGAAGATGATCGGGGAAGCTCTTCAGGGACTTGCCACCCGCTGATCTGGGGCTGGCGTTCTGAGGCTTGGCGGACCAGCAGCCAGCAACCACATCCCGGCGACCAGGGCGACGACGAAGAGCGGATCGCCGAGGACGAGTTCTCCGGATCGCGCCCACAGGGTCGTGTCGACGTACGTCCCGATCCCCCGGGTGAGAGCCAGGTAGGCGATCGAGGTGACCGCGAAGAGGGAGTTGGCCAGGAACAGCAGAATGCGGGTGGGTTGCGGCAGGCGGCGCGATCCGGCGCGGGTGAACCCGGCGTCGGTGAAGACCCGCCAGGTCAGGCCGAAGACCAGTAGCAGCGGCACACTGAAGACGAGAACAGCGCTGGCTGGATCCGACAGCACATCGCGGTGGGGGTAGAGCACCGCCAGCAACAGGACGGTGACGGCGTTGGCTGCCCGTTCCCGGGTGAGGCGCCCGCGCAATGCGAGCCATCCACCCACAACCAGCACGATCACGCCGGCGATCACCCCGTAGCCCGCCGGGGAACGGTCGAACAGAAGCTCCGCACCGGGCAGCAGCCCCGCGGCGTCCAGCAGGACGGCCACAGCGAAGGACAGCAGGAATCCCGCTTCGCCGAGTCGGTTCGCACGACTGCGACGCCAGGCGAGAACGAGCGCCGCAACGCCGAGCAGGGCACGCCACAGCAGACCGGAGTTGCTCTCCTGCCAGATGTTGACGAAGGCAGTCAGCAACTGTCCGATCGGACTCCGCGCCAGGCCGAAAAGAGGAAGCGTGGCGTTCAGCAGGAGCAGCGGCAGCATGACGACGTTCGATGCCACTATCGCGGTGGCCAGCGGATACAGCCAGGGGCTCCACGCCTCCGGATAGACCGATGGCGGCTCCGGCCGGGGGCGGGCGGCCCGCCGCAGCAGCAGCGCCAGACCGGCTGTGACGAAGGCCAGACACAACGCCGAGGCGACCAGGCCGCCGATCTCCAGATCGCCCCAGCTCGCATAGGTGCTGAAGCCGAACCAGATCACGATGACCGTGGCGCCCGTCCAGAAGACATTCGTGCCGACATCGCGGGTGCTGATCGCCGCGGCGGCCGTCACCACGATCTGTACGGGCGCGAGGGCGGCCACGATGATCGCCGGCAGGGCGAGCGGCTGCAGGTTGATCAGTGCCCCTTCCAATGCGGCCGGCCGCGGATCCACGAACATTTCCGCCGTGCCGGTGCCTGCCCACGGCAGAAGCGTGGCGGTGCAGACGAGCGCTGCCACCACGACGAACTCCCACCAAACGTACGAGCGACGAGCCCGGGCGACGGTGAACGCCGCGAGTGCGAGGTAGGCGGCGATGCCACCGGCGATCATGAAAGGACGATGGGGGGAGATGGTCCACGTCACATCGGGCGTGACGAGCCAGAACAGGAAGGCGGTGGTCGTGCCCAGAAGGAAGACCGGTATGCGTAGCCACCACGAAGAGTGCAGGACGGCGGTATGCGCCAGCGCGAGCGAGAGCAGCAAACCAGCGAGCAGCAGCGGCACCGCCACGGTCGGCAGCGTGGGGGATGTGTACGAGACCGTTACTTCGCCACTGCGTCGTAGCGGTACCGCGAAGACAGCGGCCAGCCCCAAGCCGATGTAGACCACCGCTGTGGCGGCACCGATCGCGGCCAGGCCGCGCGGCCAACGCGACGGCTGGGGCCGGCCCGCTTGGACGGGCTGGACGAAGGTAGTGCGGGCGACATCGGCCAGCGCGGCGGCGATCTGATCGCGGGCCCGGCTCACGGCGTACGTCCGATCGCCCATCCGGCCGGTCCGAAGGCGAGCAGTGCCCCACCGGTGACCGTCAGGCTGACGACCGAACTGGAGACATTGCCGAACTGGTGTGGCCAACTCCTGACCACGCGACCGTTGGTATCGACCAGGGTGAGCGTGCTCTCGGCGAGCAACAGCAGATGGCTGCCGCCACCGACCCCGGCCAGGCTATGAACCGGCTCCGACCACAACGGGGTTCCGCTGGTGGCATCGATGCCGATCAGCCGGTCGTCGTCCCGCAGAACGAATCGATCGCCCAGTGACATCACGGTGCGAATGTCCTCCAGAATCCGCCTCCGCCAGACTTGGCTGCCGTTCGCCAGCGAATGGCCCTGCACCAGGTAGGCATCCGACCTGCCGACAGCGATGACCGGCTCGGCACCGGCACTGACCGCCAGAGCGCTCACTCGCCCCGAATCGACGCGCCACACTTCGTTTCCCTCGGCATCGAAACAACTCAGCCTTCCGCTGGCGTCGGCCACCACTACCCGGTCGCCCGCCACCAACGGCGCAAGTCGGATCTCGCTACCCATGGAGGTTCGCCACCGTTCGTCACCGGTGGTGAGGTCATACGCCGCGACCTCGCCGTCCAGCGTCACGACCACGACGGCATCGGCGCCCAGCGGCACCGGTGGGACGGTGGTCAACTCGCTGAGCCCGGATTCCCACAACCATTGCCCGTCCGGGCCGTAGGCCACCAACTCCCGTCTGCTGGTGGTGGCCAGGGAGATGTCGGCGACCGTGGTGATCGACGTGAGAACGCCACCTGGACGGGTGTTCCACCTGATGGTTGGGGGATTGGCAGCGGGATCGATGGACACCAGGTCGGGAGCGGTCTGTTTGACAGCCAGCAGGGAGCCGTCCGGCAACAGCCCTGGCGGGGACGTCGTGCTGAGGAACAGGTCGTGGGTCGCGAAGGTCAACTCGAGCCGGTCGGCCTGTCCCCAGTCGAAGGCCGGCTGCTCGGACACGTGCCTCGGCGGCACGGTGTCTGTCGATGGCCAGGCGTCCCCCGTATCGAAAGTGACGGTTCCAGCACCGGGGCACCAGGTTCGCGCACGACGAATCTCCTGCTGGTTGATGGTCACGATCGTCGCGACGGACAGGCAGCCTTTGGCCTGTTCCGCTGGATCGGCCGGGGCAGTGGCTTGGTGGCTGGCGCGGTACTCCGCGGTCGTCCACTCGCCGCCGACCGGACGGAAGGACACCTTCCCTGCGGATTCCCAGGTCATGTCAACGGTGGCAGACGCGGGCAGATCGAGCAGGCCAGGTTCCCAGATCGTGTCGCCGGCCTCGCTGTTGGATTCGGCGATCGTGCGCGCGCCGCTGGTGTCGATCAGCCAGAGCTCCTCGCCGGCCTCCTCGACTTCACCCTGGTCGCTCAATTGCTGGGCGGAGACCCGCAGATAGGCGGCGTGCAGCCAGTCGGTGCTGGTCTGGCCCGACCATGTGTCGAAAGTCCGGGAACTCGACGGCTTCAGACTGAACGCGGTCGGGCGGGACCACTCGACCGTGTGGGTGCCCTGTGGCCATGCGAAGGCGAGCCGGGTGCCGTCCGGAGGGAGCCAGCGCGCGACTCCGGTGGCGGCGGGGGCAGGAGGCGCGCCCAGCACCGACGAGGCGGTGACCAGCCCGGCCAGGGCCAGGCCGACACCGATCCACGGCGCCGTCCGCGAGCGAGGCGGCTTGGACGGAATCGGAACCGTCCCCGACCCCGTCCAACCGGGTGGCGGCGTCGAGGGCTGAGGCTGTTGGGGTAGGGCGGCGAAGGCGCCGAGCCAGGGGTCCGCCGGGGGCTGGGGGGTGGGTTCGGTGGACATTGAGGCACTGTACCTTCGGCGGGGCTATTCCCAGCGGGTGCGGAGGCCGGGCTTGATGCTGCGGAAGAGCTTCGAGATCAGGGCGGCGTCGGTGGTGGGGCTGAGCCGGGCGACCACCTTGCGGTAGTTGTGCAGCGCCTGCTCGCGGCGTTCGACGACGGTGCGGACGTCCGTCCCCTCGATCTCGGCGAGTTCGTTCTCGCTGAGTTCGTCCCAGTAGGCGCGCTGCAGCAGGTCGCGGTCGCGGCGCCGCAGCCGGGCGACCGCGTCCCGCAGCTTCTTCTCCTCGGCGGTGTCCGTGGGAGCGTTGGGGACGGCCTTCTGCTCACCCTTGAGCCGGCTCATGATGCTGGTGCCGGCCGACTCCTCCAGGTAGGAGTCGAAGACCACCTTGTCCAGGGTCTGGTAGGCGGCGCGGAGGCTCGGCGGGCCGGGCTGGGTGGCCAGCAGGCCGAAGACCCGGGCGGCGAGTCGCTCCGGGTCGGCGTGCATGGCCCGCCACTCGCAGGCCGCCACGATCAGCGACTCGTACTGGTCGTGGAACTCCGCAAGGCTGCTCACACGGCCAACACTAGTGCCGTACCCCTTGCCTCAGCCGGGAACACCGGGCAGCCTTACGCATGTTCAGTGCTTCCCAAGGGCGGGACGATTCTTGACACTTATGGTTACGTAACCGTAAGTTAGCGGTGATCGCCCCCTCTTGACCGTGAGGAGATACATGGCTGCCGACGACGACTTCGTCCAGTTGCTCGATCCCGCCGGGAACCGCGTCGAACATCCCGACTTCAGTTTCACCGGCAGCGATGCCGACATCGCCGCCAGTCTGCGCGACATGGTGCTGACCCGGCGGTTCGACGCCGAGGCGACCGCCCTGCAGCGCAAGGGCGAGCTCGGCCTGTGGCCGCCGTCCCTGGGTCAGGAGGCCGCGCAGGTGGGCTCCGCCAAGGCGGTCGTCGAGCGCGACCAGATCGTCCCCTCCTACCGCGAGCACGGCGTGGCCTGGGTGCGCGGGGTCGACATGGTGGGGCTGCTGAACGTCTTCCGCGGCTCGGGGATGATCGACTACGACTCCCGCGCCTCCCGGTTCCACCTCTACTCCTGGGTGATCGGCGCCCACCTGCTGACCGCCACCGGGATGGGCATGGCCCTGCAGCGCGACGGCCTGGTCGGCGGTGACGACCCCGACCAGAACGCGGCCGTGATCACCTACTTCGGCGACGGCGCCACCAGCCAGGGGGACGTCAACGAGGCCTTCGTCTTCGCCTCCTCCTTCGGCGCACCGGTGGTCTTCTTCTGCCAGAACAACCAGTGGGCGATCTCGGAGCCGATCGCGCTGCAGTCGCGCATCCCGCTCTACAAGCGGGCCGCCGGCTTCGGCTTCCCCGGCATCCGGGTGGACGGCAACGACGTGCTGGCCTGCGAGGCCGTCACCCGCTGGGCGATGGAACGCGCCCGCCGCGGCGAGGGCCCGACCTTCATCGAGGCCTACACCTACCGGATGGGCGCGCACACCACCTCCGACGACCCGACCAAGTACCGTCGCGCCGAGGAGACCGAACGCTGGAAGGCCAAGGACCCGATCGAGCGGGTGAAGACCTACCTGCTCGCCCAGGGCGCGATCGACCAGCAGTGGCTGGACGCGCTGGACGCCGAGGCCGAGGCCTTCGCCGAGAAGCTGCGGGCGGATTGCGTGGCGCTGCCCGAGCCCGTCCTGGCCGACTGGTGGGAGCGGGTCTACGCCGAAACCCCCTCCGCGCTGCTGGCGCAACGCGACGAGTACCTCGCCTACCGGGCGTCTTTCGAGGAGGCCTGAGATGGCGACGATGACGATGGTGAAGGCCCTCAACGCGGGCCTCGCGCGGGCGCTGGGCGCCGACCCCAAGGTGCTGCTGGCCGGTGAGGACATCGGCAACCTCGGCGGCGTCTTCCGGGTGACCGAGGGGCTCAAGGCCGAGTTCGGCGGCGACCGGGTGATCGACACCCCGCTGGCCGAATCCGGGATCGTCGGCAGCTGCCTGGGCCTGGCGCTGAGCGGCTACCGTCCGGTGATCGAGATCCAGTTCGACGGCTTCGTCTTCCCGGCGACCAACCAGATCCTCACCCAGGTCGCACGGCTCTACCACCGCTCGCACGGCCGGCTGAACGTGCCGATGGTGATCCGGCTGCCCTATGGCGGCGGGATCGGCGCCATCGAGCACCACAGCGAATCCCCCGAGGCCTACTTCGCGCATTCGCCCGGGTTGAAGGTGGTGGCCTGCGCGACCCCGTCCGACGCCTACTGGATGATCCAGCAGGCGATCGCCTCGCCCGACCCGGTGATCTTCTTCGAGCCGAAGCGGCGCTACCACGAGCGCGGCGAGGTGGACGTCGACGCCGTCCCGATGCCGCTGCACCAGGCCCGGGTCGTGAAGCAGGGCAAGGACGCCACCGTGCTCTGCTGGGGCGCCATGGTGCGGCCCTGCGTCGAGGCCGCGATCGTCGCCGCCGAGGAGGGCAAGGATCTGGAGGTCATCGACCTGCGGACCCTCTCGCCGCTGGACGACGACACCATCCTCACCTCGGTGGCCAAGACCGGCCGCGCCGTGGTGGTGCACGAGGCCCCCGGCAGCGTCGGCCTCGGCGCCGAGATCGCCGCCCGCATCCAGGAGCGCTGCTTCTACGCCCTGCAGGCTCCCGTCCTGCGGGTCACCGGCTACGACATGCCGTACCCGCCCAACCGGATCGAAGCCGAGTACCTGCCCGATCTCGACCGCGTGCTGGACGCCGTCGACCGCTCGCTGGCCTACTGAGGAGGACCACGTGTTCGAGTTCAAGCTGCCCGACCCGGGCGAAGGCCTGCTCGAGGCCGAGATCGTCTCCTGGAAGGTCGCCGTGGGCGACAAGGTGGCGGTCAACGACATCCTGCTGGAGATCGAG
The DNA here is from genome assembly GCA_027492575.1 of Propionicimonas sp. GTDB lineage: Bacteria > Actinomycetota > Actinomycetes > Propionibacteriales > Propionibacteriaceae > Propionicimonas. The sequence goes on along the minus strand of JAPUEM010000034.1, from coordinate 66,036 downwards.
ACCGCCAAGAGCCTGGTCGAACTCCCCAGCCCGTACAGCGGCACCGTGCTGGCCGTGCTGGTCGGCGAGGGAGACCTGGTGGACGTCGGTTCGCCGATCATCCGCATCGGCGACCCCAGCGAGATCGCGGACGGCAATGCGGACGCGCCGGTCGGCGCACCAGTCGAGGTCGTCGAAGCCACGGTGACTGAAGCCCCAGCGCCCGCCGCGCCCACTGCTCCAGCTGCGCAGAGTGCTCCGCCTGCCGTCTCCGGGAGTGTCCAGGATTCCAGCGGCGCCCCGGTGGAGGCCGAGAAGGTTCCGGCGATGCTGGTGGGCTACGGCGCCAAGCCCGGTTCGGTCGCCCGGCGCGCTCGCAAGCGCGGCGCGGTCATGGCGACCCCCGAGACCGACCAGGTGCACGAGTCCTACGACACCGACCGGCCGGTCTCCCGTCCGATCGACGAGGTCGCTCCGCTGCACCGGGTGGACGCCGTGCCGTCCGGGGAGACCCTGCCGCCGCCCGGCCAGCCGACCGGCGCCGGTGACATGCCACGTCCGCCGCTGGCCAAGCCGCCGGTGCGCCGGGTGGCCCGCGACCTGGGCGTCGACCTGACCACCATCGTGGGCACCGGGCCCGGCGGCCTGATCACCCACGAGGACGTGATCGCCGCCGCCAGCGGCGCCAAGCTGGACGACCGTCCGGGCGTCGACCAGCGGGTCGCGCTGCGTGGTGTCCGCCGCGAGATGTTCAAGACCATGACCGCGTCACTGGCCGTCCCGCAGGCCACCGCCTGGGTCGAGGTGGACGTCACCGGCACCGTCGACCTGCTGGGGACGCTGCGCGACCGCCGCGAGTTCCACGGGCTGCGGGTCTCGCCGCTGCTGATCGTCGCCAAGGCCGCCTGCCTGGCGATCGCGCGGAACCCCGAGATCAACTCCAGCTACGACCAGGCGCGGGACGAGATCGTGATCCGCGGCGACGTGAACCTCGGCATCGCCGCGGCCACGCCGCGCGGCCTGATCGTGCCGAACATCAAGCGGGCCAACCGGATGGGTCTGCGCGAACTGGCCGAGGCGCTGAACGGGATGGTGGATCTCGCCAAGCAGGGCAAGGCCCAGCCGGCCGACTTTGCCAACGGCAGCTTCACCATCACCAACGTCGGCGTCTTCGGCATCGACGGCGGAACCCCGATCATGAACCCGGGGGAGGCCGCCATCCTGTGCGTCGGCACCGTCACCCGGCGTCCCTGGGTGGTCATCCGCGACGGCGAGGAGAAGCTGGAACCCCGCTCGGTCTGCACCCTCGCGCTCACCTTCGACCACCGCCTGGTGGACGGCGAGACCGGCTCGAAGTTCCTCGCCGACATCGCCGCCATCCTGGCGGACCCGGGGTTGGCGCTGCTGTTCTGAGTCGGCGCTGCGCCAGGAGCGGGCCTCAACAGGGTCGGCACGCGAAAGGGGGCCCGGATGATCCGGGCCCCCTTTCGCGTCAATACGGTCGGTCAGGGATTGGCGGGCGATTCGACGGCGATCTTGCCGTCGATGATGTCCTGCTTCAGCTGATCGAGCTTGGACTGGAGGTCGGGGGAGACCTTGCTCTCGAAGTCGTGGAACGGCGCCAGGCCGACCCCGTCGTTCGCGAGCGTGCCGATGAACGGCTCGTTGCTGAAGCCACCCTCGAAGCCGGCGACGACCACGTCGCGCGTCCCCACCTTCACGCCCTTGAGGATGGAGGTGAGGAACAGGTCGGAGAGGTTGGGAGCGGTCACGGCGTTGTCCGAATCCACGCCGATCAGCGCGATCTCCTTGCCGGAGTCCCGGATGGCCTCACCGGCGCTCTCGAAGATCGGGCCGCCGACAGGCAGGACGACATCGGCGCCCTGGTCGATGATGCCCTGGGCGGCCGCCTTGGCCTCCACGCCGGCCGAGAATCCACCGGTGAAGGTGCCGCTCTGCGCCTTGGCATCCCAGCCGACGAGCCGGACGGACTTGCCGGTCTCCTGGTTGTAGTAGTCGACGCCCGCGGCGAAACCGTCCATGAAGATCGTCACCGACGGGATCTGCATGCCGCCGAAGGTGCCGACCACCCCGGAGGTGGAGAAGCCTGCCGACGCGTACCCGGCCAGGAAGGCCGCCTGCGAGGTCTGGAAGACGATCGGC
>JAPUEM010000034.1:7883-63794 GCA_027492575.1 Propionicimonas sp. | reverse complement strand
TGCCGACGCGTACCCGGCCAGGAAGGCCGCCTGCGAGGTCTGGAAGACGATCGGCGGCGACCGCTCCGATCAGTCCGAGACGGGATTTGTTGATGTTCACATGACCTCCCATGGCTGTGCCTGCTTCCTCGCAGGTCGAAGGGCGAGACCCAGCGTTGGTGCCGGGCCTGATCCCGATCGGCCGAGGAATCCGGCGCAGATCGGTAATACGAATGACAAGATACTACGAATGACTTCGGGGATGCAATAGCCCCGGTTCTCAGACCGCGGCCAGCTGGCAGACGCCGGCAGCGAGTCGCTCGACGAGCGAGTTCATGAACTCGGCCCGGTCCGCCAGCGTGCCGTCCGCGGACCAGGCGTCGATGTAGAACTTGATCTTGGGCTCGGTGCCGCTGGGCCGCACCATGATGCGTGCGTGATCGAAGCTCATCCGGAGCGCATCGGTACGGACCGCCCCGGCCCCGGGGAGTGAGAGATCCTCGATCCGCTGGACGGGCACGCCACCGATCGCTTCGGGAGGCTGCCGGCGCAGCATGGCCATGATCGCGCGGGCATCGTCGATGCTCGCAAACCGCCCCGCGACCTGACGCGAACCGTGGACCCCGAACTTCTCGCCGAACTCATCGAGCCGGTCCAGCAGCGTGCGGCCGGAGCCCGCGAGCGTGGCGGCGAGATCCAGAACGGCCACCAGGGCCGAGATTCCGTCCTTGTCGCGCACGGAGTCGGGGTCCACCAGGTAGCCGAGGGCCTCCTCGTAGCCGTAGACGAGGTCCTTGGCGCGCGAGATCCACTTGAAGCCGGTAGCGGTCTCGACGTAGTCGAGGCCGTATTCCTGGGCGACCTGCCCCAGTGCCGGTGAGGACACGATGGACACCGCGAGCGATCCGGTGCGGCCCTGTGCGTGGGCGAGCTCCGCGGCGCGCCACCCGAGCAGTTGGCCGACCTCGTTGCCGGTCAGCAGCCGGAATCCTGTCGGGTCACGCCGGTCCGCGACGGCGACCGCGAGCCGATCCGCGTCCGGGTCGTTGGCGAGGACGAGCCCGGCCCCGATCGCCCGAGCCTGTTCGAGGGCGAGGTCGAGGGCTCCGGGCTCCTCGGGGTTGGGGAAGTCCACCGTGGGGAAGGCCGCGTCCGGGGTCGCCTGGGCATCGACCGGATGCAGTGCCGGGAAGCCGGCCTTCCGCAGGACGCTCTGAACCGTCGCCCAGCCGACGCCGTGGAGCGCGGTGTGCACCGTGGTCGGAGGCTCGTCGTGGTGGCTTCCCACCCGCACCCCCGCGGCGGCGTCCGCATAGGCCCGCAGGACGGCGGAGTCGACGATCTGGTACTGGTCGGAGCGTGGAAGCCGGTTCCAGGGCGTCGCCGCCGCGATGGACTCGATGCTGTCGGCGATCTGGCGATCGGCCGGGGGCACGATCTGAGAGCCGCCGTCCTCGCCGCCGAGGTAGACCTTGTAGCCGTTGTCGCCCGGTGGGTTGTGGGACGCGGTCACCATGATTCCCGCGCTGGCGCCCAGGTGCCGCACGGCGAAGGCCAGGAGCGGAGTGGGGGTGAGGTGTGGCATCAGCAGGGTGACGATCCCCGCTCCGGCCAGGATCTCGGCCGACTCCCGGGCGAAGAGCTCCGAGTTGCGGCGTCCGTCCCATCCGATGACGACCACAGGGCGGCCGTCCGCTTCGCGGTCGCGGAGGTACGCCGCGACGCCCGCCGCGGTCTGGGCGACGACGAGCCGGTTCATCCGGTTCGGCCCGGCGGCGATCGCGCCACGCAGCCCGGCCGTGCCGAACTCGAGGCGGGCGCCGAACTGGTCGGCCAGGCGGCCTAGCGCGTCGTCGTCGCCGGCGCCCGCGGCGTCGAGCAGGAGCCGCGTCTCCGCGGCGGTCTGGGGATCGGGATCCTGGTCCATCCAGGACTGCGCCGCGCGCAGTAGTTCTCGTTGATCTGCGGTGACCATTACTACCTCTTTCGTTGTTGCCGACGGTGGCGACGAACCAAGGATTGTCATTCGTATGATTGCAGTCTATCGTATGACTAATCTCGTGGTTCCGACGAACCGGACGCGGGAACGGCCAACCCGAAGCACCTGACCAGTGGCGGAGCGCGATGGCCCGGCTCACTGACGAGCAGCCAGTCAGCCGGTGGATCCGATCGACTCCGACCTCCGTGACGTGCGGTGGGACGTCCGCACCGTGTCGAGATCAACGACCAGATCGAATCAAGGAGTGTCCATGCCGGCCCAGTACCACCTCAAGATCAACGAAGGCGACGTCGCCCCCACCGTCCTGCTTCCCGGCGATCCGGCGCGCGTGCCGCTGGTGGCCGAACTGTGGGACGAGGCGCACCACGTGACCACGAGCCGCGAGTACGTCACCTACACCGGTACCTACCGCGGCGTGCCGATCAGTTGCACCTCCACCGGCATCGGTGCCCCCTCGACGGCGATCGCGATGGAGGAGCTCGCCCGTTGCGGAGCGAAGACCTTCATCCGCATCGGCACCGCCGGCACCGTTCAGGACTACGTGCGCAACGGTGACATGGCGATCTTCGATTCCGCCGCCCGCTACGAAGGCACCTCCCACCTGTACGCTCCCGCCGAGTACCCCGCCGCCGCCTCCTACGACGTGGTCGGCGCGACCGTGAAGGCCGCGCAGGAACTGGGCTACCGCTACCACGTGGGCACCACCCGCTCGGCCGACACCTTCTACGCCGGGCACCCGCGTCCGGGGTCTTCCTTCAACGGCTTCTGGCAGTCCAACTGGGCCAACTTCTTCGCCGATCTCAAGGCGCTGAACATCGTGGCCGCCGAGATGGAGGCCTCCGCGATCTTCGTTCTCGCGCGGCTGTGGGGGCTGCGGGCCGGCGGCCTCTCCGTCGTGCTCGACAACATGTTCGAGGTCACCGGCGATTCCGGTCATTTCGACCCCGAGGCCAATGTCGATCACGCTGCCGACCACATCACCCGGCTGGCGCGACTGGGCTGTGAGGCCGTGTACCAGCTGCACCACCAGGACGCGGCGAACGCCGGCTGATCCACTCACCCGACACCGACGACGAGAGGCGGCGACGATGCTGCACCCACTCCGGCACCTTCGAACCAGGCGGGCCGTCCCATGAGGCTCGAACTGCGCGCGATCACCAAGCGCTTCGGCGCCTTCACGGCCAACGACCACGTGGATCTCACTGTGGAGCCCGGAGAGGTCCACTGCCTGCTGGGCGAGAACGGCGCGGGCAAGTCCACGCTGATGAACGTCCTGTACGGCCTCTACGCGGCGGACGAGGGCGAGATCGTTCTCGACGAGGTGGTGCAGCACTTCTCGGGGCCTGGCGATGCGATGCGCGCCGGGATCGGCATGGTGCACCAGCACTTCATGCTGATCCCGGTGTTCACCGTGGCGGAGAACCTGATGCTCGGCCACGAGCCGACCCGGTTCGCCGGCCGCCTCGACCTTGCCGCGGCGCGGGCGAAGGTCCGCGAGATCAGCGCCCGGTTCGGGTTCGACCTCGACCCCGACGCGCTGGTCTCCGACCTGCCGGTCGGCGTGCAGCAGCGGGTCGAGATCATCAAGGCACTCTCCCGGGATGCCCAGGTTCTGGTCTTCGACGAGCCGACCGCTGTCCTGACGCCCCAGGAGACCGACGAGTTGCAGTACGTGCTCGGCGTCATCGGTTCACCGGTTCCGTCCGAGTTCCTGCTGATGCTTCCCTATGTGGTCACGATCGTCGCCGTCGCCGGCCTGGTCGGGCATGTCAGAGGGCCGGCCGCGGCGGGTAAGCCCTACTCAAGCCGGTAGAGTCGGCTCTCGTTGAACCGGGGTGTCACATGCGGGGCCGAGCGCCTCGTATGTGACATTCCGCGAGCGGTGGGAGGACGTGATGGCCAAGGACGGCGAGCGCTTGGCGCGCTCGGTGACAGGCATCGATGTCGCCAAGGCCGCCGGCGTGTCCCAGTCCGTGGTGTCTCTGGTCTTCTCCGGGAAGGCGGGCACACGGGTCTCCGCGAAGACGGAGCGGCGGGTCCGGGAAGCCGCACGCAAGCTCGACTACGCCCCCAATGTCACCGCGTCCGTTCTGAAGACCGGCAAGGTCTCCACGCTGGCGCTGGCCGTCCCGGTGATCACGCAGCCCTTCTTCTCCGCCGTGCTGCAGGCCGCCGAGGTGCGCGCCCGGGCGCTGGGCTACACGATGACCCTGCTGAGCAGCCTCGACCAGGGCAAGTGGTCGCAGCGCCTCATCGATTCCCTGCGCGGCAACCAGTTCGCCGGGGCCATCGTCTACGGTCCTTCCGATGAGGACACGACGCTGCTGAAGGCGGCGGACGTCAATGTCGTCGCCTGCGAGTTGAACAACACCGAGTTGCCCACCATCGACCTCGATCTGGCGCCAGGCATGCGTCAGGCCGCCGAACACCTGCTCGAGGCCGGCCATCGGCGCATCGGCTACCTTGGCACCGAGAACCCGCACATCACCTACCGGATCCGGCGTGAGGCGTTCTTCGCCGCCTTCGAGGAAGGCGGAGGTGTGATCGCCGCGGTTGAGACCAGCCCAGCGGCGGAATTCGAGCCGGCAGTCGCCGCTGCGGCCGCGCTCATCCATGGTGCCGGCGACATCACCGCGATCATGTGCGACGACGACCTGCTCGCCCCCGCCGTCATCCGGGCGGCTCACGCCGTCGGGCTGAGCACCCCTGGCGACATCTCCGTGGTCGGTGTAGGGGATCTCGAGATCTCACGCATGCTCACCCCGCCGCTCACAACGGTGGCGCTCTCCTCCAACGCCCTGGGCACCTACGCCGTCGACGAACTCGTCCATGTGATCAACGGCGAAGTCGCGACGCGGCGGATCCTCCCCACGCACCTGGTCATCCGCGAGACGGTGACCTCGCCCGCCACCCGGCCCACTCCGTCCGCTTAGCCTGGATCCGGGCTTAGTCCGGGTAGGGCAACCGCCAGCATCTCCAGGGTCTTGCGGAACCCATCGGTCTTACGTATGATCAACCTGAAGTAAATCGTATGACTTCCCTTGGCCAGCGGCGCTGCTGGGTGCGGCTCGCCCACCGTGAAAGGACCTCAATGCCAGACTTGACCAGCTTCATCGATCACACCCTGCTCAAGCCGGAGGCGACCACCGCCGAGATCGCCCAGTTCGTTCAGGAAGGCGTCGAACTGGGCGTGTACTCGGTCTGCGTCTCTCCCAGCGTGCTCCCGCTCGCGCTGCCGGAGGGTGCCACCACCAGGATCACCGCGGTATGCGGGTTCCCCTCCGGTCGGCACGCGTCCGAGATCAAGGCCCTCGAGGCGGCGCTCAGCGTCGCTCGGGGCGCCGACGAGATCGACATGGTCATCGATCTGGGGGCCGCGCTGGACGGCCGTTTCGACGATGTCGAAGCTGACATCCGCGCCGTACGCAACGCGATCCCCGGGGCGGTCCTGAAGGTGATCATCGAATCCGCGGCTCTCTCCGATGAGCAGATCGTCGCGGTATGCCAGGCCGCTGCCAGCGCCGAGGCCGACTTCGTCAAGACCTCCACCGGTTTCCACCCCGCCGGTGGCGCGAGCGCGCACGCGGTCGCCCTGATGGCGCGCACCGTGGGGCCGGATCTCGAGGTCAAGGCCTCCGGTGGGATCCGCACCGCCGATCAGGCGAAGGCGATGATCGAGGCCGGCGCCACCCGCCTCGGCGTCTCCGGCACTCGTGCCCTGCTCGCCGGCACGTCCGAAGGCTCCGCCGGGTACTGATCCGCCTTCTGCCCGAGCCGCAATCCGGTGCGGACGGCGTTCCCGGAACGGGTTTAGAGTGCAGGGCATGGGGTTGGAGAGCACGGCGCGTGAGCGCGTCCTGATTGGTGTCGAGCGGTTGCGCACACGGCTCGGTGGGCTTGATGCGCCGCAATTGCTGGACGTCCGATGGCGACTGGGCGAGCCCGCCGGGGCGGGGGTCGAGCGGTACCGCGAGGGGCATCTGCCCGGGGCGCGCTTCCTCGATCTGGAGGCGGTGCTGACCGGCTCGCACAGCGACCCGTTGCAGGGACGACACCCGCTGCCGACCCCCGAGCAGGTGGCATCCGGCCTTGCCGCGCTGGGAATCGACGCGGCGCGGGAGATCGTGGTCTACGACGAGCCACGCAGCTTCGCGGCCGGACGGGCCTGGTGGGTGCTGCGCTGGCTGGGCCTGGACGTCCGGGTGCTCGATGGCGGGCTCACCGCCTGGCAGGCTGCCGGTGCTCCCCTGGAGACCGGTGACCCGGCCCCCGCCGAACCGACCCAGATCGGCCCGCTGACCCCGGGCCACCTCCCGACGCTGACCGCCGACGAGGTGGCGGAGTTCGACGGGCTGCTCATCGACGTCCGCGCCCCTGAGCGGTACCGCGGCGAGGTCGAGCCGATCGACCCCAAGGGCGGGCACATCCCCGGCGCGGTGAACCGTCCGGTCGGTGCCTTCTGGTCGGCCGACGGCACCCTGCCCGCGCCTGACACCCTGCGTGACCTGCTGGCCCTGCCCGAGGATGAACCGGTGGCCGTGTACTGCGGCTCCGGGGTCTCGGCTGCGCAGGAACTGCTGGCGCTGACCAGCCTGGGTATCGAGGCGGCGCTGTACCCGCCCTCCTGGTCGGGCTGGTCCGCCGACCCCGACCGTCCGGTGGCGGTCGGCGAGTGACCTCCGCCTTCCCGGGCCCCTCGGTGGCCACCACGCGGCTCGACCACATCGCCGCCAACCTCGCGGCGATCCGCGAGCACGTCGGCGGCCGGCCGATCCTGGTCGCGGTGAAGGCGGACGGCTACGGGCACGGCGCGGTCGAGGTCAGCCGGCACCTGCAGGAGACCGGCCTGGCCGACCTGCTCGGCGTGGCGACCTCCGGCGAGGGTGCCGAGTTGCGACAGGCCGGCATCGCCCTGCCCATCCTGAAACTGTCCGTCGCGCGCGGCCCCGAGGTCACCGTGGCGGCCGAGAACGATCTGGCCCTGGTGGCGGTGGACGAGCAGTCCGTCCTCGAAGCCGGCGCCGCCGGGTCGGCGGCCGGCCGTGAACTCGCGCTGCACCTCAAGATCGACACCGGGATGCGCCGGATCGGCTGCGAACCAGAGGACGCCGCGCGCCTCGCGGCCCTCGTCCGCGAGACCCCGGGCGTCCGGCTGGCCGGGGTGATGTCCCACCTGCCGGTGGCCGACGTCCCCGACGGCGCCGACTTCACCGCCGCGGAGATCGTCCGATTCCGCGGACTCGCGGAAGCCCTCGAAGCCGAGCACGGGCCGCTCCTCAAGCACCTGGCCAACTCCGGCGGCGTCCTGGCCCACCCGGACAGCTGGCTCGACCTGGTGCGTCCCGGCGTGATGGTCTACGGCAGCTACCCGGATGCCACCACCCCCCGCACCGTCCCGCTCCTGCCGGGCCTCGAATGGCGTGCCCCGGTGACCTTCGTCAAGCCGGTCCGCGCCGGCGAGTCGGTGGGCTACGGCCGCACCTGGACGGCCCCCGCCGACACCTGGGTGGCGACCGTCGCGATCGGCTACGGGGACGGCTACTCCCGCGCGCTCTCCAACCGTGGCCGGATGCTGGCGGGTGGGCGCTCCTACCCGATCGCCGGCCGGGTCAGCATGGATCAGACCATGATCGACCTCGGCCCCGAACCTGGCCTTGCGGTGGGCGACGAGGTTGTCCTGATCGGACGCAGCGGCGACCAGGAGATCACCGCCGCCGAACTGGCCGAGCTGCGGGGCACGATCAGCTACGAGGTGACCTGCGCGATCGGCGCGCGGGTGGCCCGGGAGTACCGCCGGTGACCGTGGAGACGAAGCGAATGCGTCCCGTCCGCACTCGGGGGTACTGGATCGCGGTGGCCGCGGTCGTGCTGATCTCGGTCAACCTGCGTCCCGGCGCCACCTCGATCGGACCGGTGCTCGCCGAGATCCTGGAGGGCCTCGGCCAGAACGCCACCTGGGGCGGACTGCTCGCCGCCATGCCCGGGGTCTGCTTCGCCCTCTTCGGCGCCTTCGCCGTCGCCCTTGCGATGCGGGTCGGGCTCACCTACGCGCTGTGGTGGGGGATGGTGGCCGCCGCGGCCGGGCTGGTGCTGCGTCCCTGGACGTCCAATCCGCTGGTCTTCCTGGGCCTGACCGCGCTGGCTTTCGGCGGCATGGCCGTGGGCAACGTGCTGCTGCCGGCCTACATCAAGCGACGGTTCGCCGACCAGGTTCCGCTGATGATGGCGCTCTACGGATCGCTGCTCGCGGTCGGCGCCACGCTGGGCAGCCTGCTGGCGCTGCCCCTGGCGCAGGTCGCGCCGGGCGGCTGGCGCGGCTCGCTGGCGGTCTGGGGGATCGCGGCCCTGCTGGCCGGTGTGCCCATGCTGGCGATAGCGGTGCGCGAGGGCGCCCGCAAGCTCGACAACCGCGCGCACAGCCGCGGGCCGAGCCTGCTGCGATCGCGACGCGCGGTCGCCCTCGGGATCTTCTTCGGGGTGCAGTCGATGCATGCCTACACCCAGTTCGGTTGGGGAGCGCAGATGTTCCGCGACGGCGGAGTCGGACGGGAGGACGCCGGCCTGCTGATCGCCATCCTGGCGAGCCTGGGCATCGTCACCGGCCTGGTGATGCCGGCGGTGGTCGCCCGCGTCCACGACCTGCGGTGGGTGGTGATCGCCCTGGGCGTGCTACTGGTGGCGGGCTACCTCGGCATTCTCTACCTGCCGAGCACCGCCAGCTGGCTGTGGGCGGTCTCGCTGGGCCTGTCGGGGGCCGCCTTCCCGCTGTCGCTGTCGCTGATCACCGCCCGCACCCGCGATCCGCACATCACCGCCCGGCTCTCCGGTTTCAGCCAGACCATCGGCTACGCGATGGCCGCCACCGGCCCGTTCCTGGTGGGGTTGATGCTGGCCGCCACCGGAGGCTGGACGATCCCGATCTGGGTGCTGATCGTCACCACCGCCGCCATGGTGGTGGCCGGCCTGATCGCGTCCGTCCCCGGTTACGTGGACGACGACCTCAACTCCTGACGGTTGGAATTACCCCGGGGGACGGTTCCTGGGGTCCCAGCTGGTCAACGCCGGTACCGGAGTCGGGGTGGTTCCTGGATGTCCTACGGCGCTGCTATCGCTGGCTGGCACGCGGCAACTGATGGCGGGGGACGAACTCGCGCTTGGCGTAGGCGGCCAGGGTGTAGGTGAGGAAGCCGTCCACCGCGGCCCCGACGCCACCGCCGACCAGCGGGATGCGGCGCAGCACGATCACCGCCAGGTGCTTGCCGCCGAGCCGGCCCGACAGCCAGCCGGCCACCCGCTCGCTGATCGTCCGCTCCAGCTCGGGGTCGAAGACCGGGGCGGTGGCGATGGCCAGCGGGGTGGTGGGCAGCTTGCCGGCCGCCATGAGCTTGCGGATCTCGTCCTCGCCCAGGACGGTCAGCGCGATCGCCGCCCGCACCCGGCGGTCGGTGACGTCGTAGCCGCGCAGATGCGCGACCCCGGCGACCATCCGGACGCTCAGCACGGCCATGCCGGCCAGGTTGGCGGGCAGCCCGATCGGCAGCAGCAGCAACCCGCCGACGCTGGTGGCGAAGCCCTGCGCAGAGGCCAGCCCGATGTGCGAGGTGATCATGGCGTCGATCGCCTGTTCCCGGTCGCCGCGCTCCTGCATCTTCTTGCCCGCGGCGATCCGGGCACCGGGAAAGGTGTCGTTGCCGTCGATCCCGAAGTCGATGAGCTGCCGCAGCAGCCCGCCCGCAACCTCCGGCGTGCGCGCCACGAGCTGCTTGCCGATCTCTCCCGCAGTGGCCATGGTGTCCTTCCGACGCGACCAGCCTACGCAGCCCGGCTGGTGGATCGTCACCGGGCCTGACCCCTAGTGTTCCCCGATTCGCACTCTCTGCACCGTGGTTGCGTCCGCTTCCAGCGCCTCCGTGGTTGCGTTTGGCCCGGCGCCTGGGGTGCACGGCTCCGCTCCGCTCTGGGCTCGTGCGGGTGACACGCTGTCGCGTGCTTTCCGGTGGGTTGCGTCCAGGTTTCCTTTTACTCCGCTCCGCCGTGCACCCCAGCCGCCTTTCCGGTTGCGTTTCTCGCGGGGCGTCACGCGGGTGCCCCCACAACCGGTTCCCGCGCTGTTCCCCCAACCCCCGTCATCCCGGACTCCGATCCGGGATCTCTCCCAGCCACCTCGGAGCGCAGCACCCTGTCTGGCCCGGGTGGCACAATCCCCTCATGCGGCGCTCGACGATCTTCGGACTTCCGGAGGAGTGGCCCGCCCAGGATCTGATCGGCTTCTCCGAGGAGTTCGACGCCTCGCTGGCGCTGGAGGGCTACCGGGCCGGGGTCTTCCCGATGCCGCTGCACGACTCCGGCTTCGGTGAGATGGGGTGGTGGTCGCCGCTGCGGCGCGGGGTGCTCACCCTGGACGGGCTGCGGGTCACCCGGTCGTTGCAGAAGTCGGCGCGGCGCTACACCACCACCATCGATCAGGCCTTCGACCGGGTGCTGGCCGGATGCGCCGACCCCTCCCGTCCGAACGGGTGGATCGACGATGAGATCACCCGCGTCTACACCGAGTTGCGCGACGCGGGCCACGTCCATTCGGTCGAGACCTGGGACGACGCCGGACGCCTGGTGGGCGGGCTGTACGGGGTGAGCCAGGGCGGGCTCTTCGCCGGGGAATCGATGTTCCACGACCCGGTGCACGGACGGGACGCGTCCAAGGTCGCACTGCTGGCGCTGGCCGAGGTACTGGCCGACGACTACGCCGAGGCCCGGGTGATCGACGTCCAGTGGCAGACCCCGCACCTGGCCACCCTGGGTGTGATCGAGATCGAGCGGGACGAGTACCTCGCCCTGCTGGAGGAGGCGCTCGGGCTACCCGAGCCGGCCTGGCCGACGTAGAGTGCCGCCATGCCGGAACTGCCCGAGGTCGAGGCGCTGCGCGACTTTCTCGACGAGCGCTGCGTCGGCAAGGTCGTGGCCGACACCCAGCTGGTCGCCTTCGCCTGTCTGAAGACCTTCCAGCTCCCGCTCAGCGCCCTGCACGGCCTGGAGATCGAGCGGACCACCCGCCGCGGCAAGTTCATCGGCCTGGAGATCGGCGGGGAGTGGCTGGTCTTCCACCTCGCCCGCGCCGGCTGGCTGGTCTGGAAGGACAAAGTGCCCACCGCGCCCGCCCGTCCGGGACGCGGCCCGCTCGCCTTCCGGCTGCGGCTTGAGGACGACAGCGGCTTCGACCTGACCGAGGCCGGCACCCAGAAACGGCTGGCGCTCTACCTGGTCTCCGCCCTGGACGAGGTGCCCGGCATCGTCACCCTCGGCCCCGAGCCGCTCGACGACGCCTTCACGCCCGAGGCCTTCCACGGCATCCTCGACAAGGCCGGACGCTCGCAGCTCAAGGGGGTGCTGCGCGACCAGCGCCGGATCGCCGGCATCGGCAACGCCTACTCCGACGAGATCCTGCATGCCGCGAAGCTCAGCCCGTTCAAACCCGCCAGCGGCCTGGACGAGACCGAACGCACCACCCTGTACGAGGCGCTCCGCGGCGAACTGGCCGCCGCCGTCGAGCGCGCCCGGGGCTCCGCCGCGAAAGACCTCAAGGACGGCAAGCGCGCCGCGATGCGCGTCCACGGTCGCACCGGCCAGCCCTGCGCCGTCTGCGGCGACACCGTCGCCGAGGTCTCGTTCGCCGATTCGTCCCTGCAGTACTGCCCCACCTGCCAGACCGGCGGCAAACCGCTCGCCGACCGCAGGCTCTCCCGCCTGCTCAAATAACCCCCGCTGGACGGAGTGGGGTTCCTGACTCCGCCCAAACGCTGTGACAAGCGGAAACAGTTTGATCTGGATGGAGTGGGACACCGTCCCCACTCCGTCCACGAGTAGGCGGCTTCCCCTGCACCACCCTTCGACCGCCGCTCTTGTCGTTGTCAGCAGGGTCATTGATGGAGATCGTGGGCCGACCGCCGTTGACGTCGTTCTGAGGCGGATCTGGGCCGGAATGGCGACAACAACGGCGGTTCGGCTCGGGTCAGCCGGGTTGACTCAGCCGACATCGACAAGAGCGGCGGTCGTCAACCTCAGGTAACGGTTCGGCATAGCTGGTGACCGGTGTCTGGTGTCATGCGGGCGGGCGGCTAGCCTTGGGAGGAACGGCACCCCCGCTCACGATCACAGGAGTTCCATGCTCACGGCTCTGCAGTCGGCGTTCACGCGCCTGCTCGCTGCGGCGTGGACGCGGAACCACCGGCTGGGCATCGCGCTGATCGCCGCCAGCGCCGCCACCACGATCGCGGTGGGTTTCGCCGGGTCGAGCGCGGTCGCCCTCGATCTGGGTGAGCATCACTCCTGGCTACCGCCCTGGTACCTGCCGGCCAGCGCCGGGACGCCCAACGAATGGGTGGCGGTGATCCTGCTCTGGCTGGGCCTGGTCGCCGGGACGATCGGGCTGTGGATCGCCTGGCGGGCGGTCGCCGACGGCTGGCGTCCCGACAACCGCAGACTGCTGGGGCTGGGCATCGGGCTCAGCTCGCTCACCGCCCTCGTCCTGCCCCTGACGTCGGCCGATGTCCTGATGTACGCCGCCTACGGACGTCTCCAGGTGCTGGGCCTCGACCCCTACGACATCACCCCGGCGGAGATCTTCCGGGCCGAGTACGACCCCGTCCTGATCGTCACCGAGCGGCCCTGGCAGGACACCCCGTCCGTCTATGGACCGCTGGCCTCGTTCAGCCAGTGGCTGGCGGCCGCGCTCGGCGGCGACAACATGCACGACATCGTCTTCTGGCTGCAGGTGCTGTGCGTGCTGCCGTTCATCGCGATCGGCCTGCTCGTCTACCGGATGGCCCGCGGCGACCACGCCGCCCAGACCCGTGCGGTGCTCTTCACCGTCCTCAACCCGATCATGATCTGGTCGGTGGTGGCCGGCGCCCACAACGAGGCGTTCACCCTGGTCTTCGCGATCGTCGGGCTGCTGTTCATGAGACGCAGCCCGTTGCTGGCCGGCATCGGGATCGGGCTGGCCGGCACGATCAAGGTGTCCCTGGTCTTCTACGGCCTGGCCATGATGTGGGGCTACCGGCGCGAACCGCGCAAGCTGATCCTGCTGGGCATCGGCGCCGTCATCCCGCTGGCGGTGGCCTACGGGCTGATCGTGCCCAAGGCCCTGCTGGCGGCCGGACGCAACACCGGCTACATCTCGGCCGGCTCCTGGGCGCCGCCCGTCCAAGGCCTGCTGTCGTTCGTCATGCCCGACTGGATTGCCCGCTCGATCATCGGCTGGCTGGGCTGGGGCGGCATGATCGCGATCGCCTGGATGCTGTCGCGGGTACTGCCCTGGCAGGCCGTCCCCGGGCTGTCGCCCACCGCGAGCCCGCAGCGCGATCCGCTCACCATCGCGACCCGGACGGCCGCCATCCTCAGCACCGCCTGGCTGGTCACCTCTCCCTACACGCTGAGCTGGTACGACCTGATCGCCTGGGTGCCGCTGGGGCTGCTGGCCGCCTCCCGGCTGGAGCCGTTGCTGATGTGGCGCGGCATGTGGCTGTCGCTGGCCTACGTGACCGGCCGTTCGGTGGAGTTCAGCCCGGCCATCGTCGCGATCGGGGACGGGATCCGCTACGGCCTGTGCGCGGCCGCTCAGATCCTGGTGCTCGTCCTGATCGTCCGCTGGTGGTGGCGGGAGGGGCACGAGCTGCCGAACCTCCACGGTCTGCGGGCACGAATCGACCTGCTTCGCGATCGGCGGCTGGTGCCGCACGAGTGATCGCCTGACCTGGCGTCACACTGCCTCTTGGCGCGCCCCGCTCACCTGGCTACTGTGAAGCATGGCCGCGGCCCCGTGGAACGACCACGACGAACTGCAGCCGGCCGATCCCGGCGCCACCTCGATCGCCGGCCCGCTGCCCACGGTGATCGCGCTGCGGGTGATCGGCCAGGATCCGGCGGTTGCCGACGAGACCGGGAAGATCCTCACCGCCAACGCCTCCGTGCCCTGGGCTCCGCTCGCCCCCGGGCCGACGAACGCGCGCTTCCAGGTGGTGGATTTCGACGCCTCGACCGGCGTCCTGCAGCCGCCCGCGGACCTGCCCTCGGACGAGGATCTGTTCGCGACGGCCACCGACGAGGAGTTGCTGACCGACGTCCGCTTCCACGCCCAGCAGGTCTACGCCGTCGCCGCCCGCACCCTCGCCGCCTTCGAGACCGCCCTGGGCCGGCGGCTGCCGTGGGCTTTCGCCGGGCACCAGCTGTACCTGGTGCCGCACGCCTTCAGCGAGGCGAACGCCTACTACTCCGCCGACGATCGCGCCCTGCTCTTCGGGTACGTGCCGCAGCCCGGCGACCACTCGATCTACACCTGCCTCTCCCACGACGTGGTCGCCCACGAGACCACCCACGCGGTGCTGGACGGCCTGCGCCGCCGGTTCCTCGGCCCCGGGTTACCGGATCAGGCGGCCTTCCACGAAGGGTTCGCCGACGTCGTCGCCCTGCTGTCGGTCTTCTCGTTGCGTCCGGTGGTGGCGGCCTGCCTGGGCCCCGCGGACGCCGACGGCCGGATCGACCGCCGCCTGGTCACCGCCGATCGGCTGCGCAGCAACGTCCTCACCAGCGTCGGCGAGCAGCTCGGCACCGTTCTCACCGCCGGCCACGGCGCGCTGCGGCGCTCGGCCATGGAGCCGCCTCCGGCGAACTGGGCCGCCAGCCCGGCCTACCGCGAGCCGCACAAGCGCGGCGAGGTGCTGGTCTCGGTGATGCTGGACGTCCTGATCGACATCTGGGTCACCCGGCTGCAGCCGCTGCTCGCGCCGGGGTCGGAGCGGCTGCCGGGCCGGATCGACCGGGCACGCGCCGCCGAGGAGGGCGCCAAGGCCGCCGGGCACCTGCTGAACATGGCGATCCGTGGGCTGGACTACCTGCCACCGGTCGAGTTCGAGTTCGGCGACTTCGTCCAGGCGGCCGTGCTCGCCGATCGGGAGGTCGCCCCGGACGACGGCATGGCCTACCGCGCCAAGCTGGTCGACGGGTTCGCCGCGGCCGGCATCGTCGTCCCGTCCGGGACGGCCGTCAACCTCGCCGAGCGGAACGTCCGGCTGCGGTACGAGAACCTGAACTTCTCGGCCATGCGGACCGACCCCGACGAGGTCTTCCGCTTCCTGTGGCAGAACGCCACCCAGCTCGGCGTCGACACCAGCCTCTACACGCACGTGGAAGCCGTCCGGCCCAGCCAGCGGGTCGGCCCCGACGGCCTGGTGGTGGTCGAGTCGGTCGCCAACTACGTCCAGCTGGACGAGCTGACCGCCACCGAGTTCGAGGCTCGCACCGGCCGGCGGCTGCCCGCCGGGATCGGGCCGGAGACCCGGCTGCAGGTCTTCGGCGGCGGCACTCTCGTCTTCGACCAGTTCGGACGGGCGAAGCTGCACGTCGTCAAGCGGCTGGACGACTGGGACCGGCAGCAGCGCCGGGTGGAGTACCTGCATCTCGCCGGCCTGTATGACACCCGGCTGCGGCTGGGGTTCTCCTACCCGTCGGTGCGCGGCCAGGCCTTCGCCGACCTGCACGACCCGGGTTCCGACGGGGAGGCGTGGTGAGCCCCGCCGCGCCGGTGCGGGCGCGGGTGCGGATGTACCGGGTCGGGTTCGGCGACGCGACCCTGCTCACCCTTGAGTACGCCAAGCCGGACGCGGACGGCCGCACCGAGCGGCACCTCCTCTTCGACTGCGGCACCACCCGGCCTTCGCCCTTCCAATCCGACGGCCTCGCCGGCGTCGCCGAGCTGATCCGGCAGCACACCGGCGGGCAGCTCGACGTCCTGGTCATCACCCACCGGCACCGCGACCACCTCTCCGGGTTCGGCGACAAGAAGTCGGCGCCGATCCTGGCAGCGCTGAAGCCCAGGCTGGTCCTGCGTCCGTGGACGGAGGACCCCGGCCTCACCGACGATGCCGTCGCGGTGACGACCGACGAGAGCCACCGCGCCTTCGCCGCCGGGCTGCGCGACGCCCAGCAGATGGTCGAGATCCTGGCCGGCATCGCGACCGGACGGTCGGCGGCGATGCGGGAGCTCGCCGCCGCGGCGGCCGAGCAGTTGCCGAATCGGGCCGCCATCGAGACCCTCGACGCCCTCGCCGCGGACGGACGCGGGCGCTACCTGCACGCGGGCAGCCGGCTCGCGCTGGCGTCCGTGGTGCCGGGGCTGCGGGTCACCGTGCTCGGCCCGCCCACCCTCAAGCAGGCTCCCGGGGTGTCGAAGCAGGCGTCCCGTGACCCCGAGTACTGGATGTTCTGCCTGCGCCAGGCGATGCTCGCGCTGCCCGCCGCGCCGCTCGCGCCGGGTGGTGCTCAGCTCGGGCCCGACGTGGCGAACGAGGTGCCGCCCGGCCCCGCCCGCTGGCTGATCGAGCGGCTGCGCAGCCACCGGACCCAGTCGATGCTGCGGCTGATCCGCTCCCTCGACGACGCGCTGAACAACACCAGCCTGATCCTGCTGCTGGAGGTCGGGAACCTCCGGCTGCTCTTCCCCGGCGACGCCCAGATCGAGAACTGGCGCTACACCCTCAGACGGCTGGCGGCCAACAGCCGCCTGCGCAACAAGCTCGCCACCGTCGACCTGTACAAGGTCGGCCACCACGGCAGCCGCAACGCCACCCCGATCAGCCTGCACGGGCTGTGGACGGCGCGGCCGCCGGGCACCCCGCCGCTGGTCTCGGTGATGTCGACCCTGCCCGGCGTCCATGGCAGAACCGTCGCCACCGCCGTGCCCCGCCAGACCCTCGTCGATGCGTTGGCGAGCGCCGGCACCCTGTACCGCACCGACGACCTGCCGGAGGCGGCCCCCTACATCGAACTCGTCAGCGACACCGCGTCCGGGCCGTTCCTTCCCGTGGGCGATTGAGGTCAGTTGATCCAGTCGTCGATCTTCTGTGCGTCGATGACCCGCCACCAGGTGAGAGCCGCCGCCACCAGGCAGAACACCGCGCCGCCGCCCAGAATGAGGTACAGGACGTTGTCGTGGACGTCCTCCGCCAACTCGGCGTCTTCGGGATCGGCGGGATCATAGATCACGGTCACCACGTCGCCCGGGCGTAGGTCGCTCCGCGGCTGGACGCTCGCCGTGGCGGACCGGCCGTCCGGGAGTTGGAACTCCACCCGCAGGTCGTCCTCGGTCACCGCCAGGACGGTCGCATTCGTCTCCACTCCGTACTCCCGGAGGGCGGCGACATCCCGCCAGGCCAGCGCGCCGATCACCGCGAGCATCAACCCCATGGCGAGGCTGATCGCAGTGGCTGGGCCGCGCCGGTTCATCCACCGCCTGACCTTCGACTCCTCGGCGGTCGGCGCCGTCGGCGCGGCATCGTGCTGGCCGGCGCCTCGCAGTTTCCACCAGTTCCATACCCCCATGGCCGCCATGGGCAGCAGGAGCACCCCGATGCCGAGCCGAAGGCCCTCCCACCAGGACCAGGGCTCGGCGCCGCTGAGATAGGCGGGCACCAGTACGACCAGCAGGGTCAACATGACGACGATGAAGACCGCTCCGACGATCGCTCCCCAGAGCCGGCGGCGAGGTGACCTGGCCAGCGCTTCCTTGCGCTCCTGTCCGGCCACGGCTCCGGCAATGGCGGCTGCGGTCGACCTGGCCGGCTGCGCCCGCACGGCGTCCGGATCGTCGGCCAGCTCGGCCCAACCGAGCAGGTGGGTGCGGGCGGCGTCCGGCAGGCCGAGCGCGGAGGTCAGAGCAGGGACGATCTCGTCGGCGGTTCCCGGAGTCGCCAGCACCCGGCCGAGGGCTTCCACGGAGGCGACCGCGAAGCCGTGCTCGACGAAGGGCGACACCCCGAGCCGGGGTGGGTCGATGCCTTCCAGCGCGGCCGCTCCGATCTCACCCAGCGGCAGCCGATCGGTGGCGACCGCCGAACCCATGACCGACCAGTCCCAGGACGCCACCACCTCGCCCTCGGACGCCAGCCACAGGGTGAACTCGTCGCCTTCGGCCAGCAGCCCGATCGCGGAGGTGGCGTCGTCCAGGCAGAGCACCTCGCACACCAGCCCGGGGTTGTCGTGCGGTACCAGCGTCCAGCCGTCGCGGAGCACCGCCGGCTGCGACTCCCCGGTTCCGGTCGCGAACAGCGTGAGATCGGCCAGACGATCGCCGCGGGCGGCCACCAGTCCGTGGCGCGGACGATGGTCGTCCGCCTCCCATGGCGCTTGCTCGATGTCGTCGGGCAGGACGTAGGCCTGGCCGGCGCGCACGCCGCTGAGGACATCCTCCTCGATCAGGTACGACTCGGCTCGGGTCGACCACTCGACCAGCACTTCCTCTGGCGAAAGGGAGGTCGCCACGAGTTGCCCGTCGACGGTCACCGTCCGGAAAAGCGTCCACCCGCCCGGCAGTTCCTGCACCCAGCCCGGCACCTGACGCTCGGTCGCCCACCGCCGGACGGACTCGGTCGAGGTAGCCAGAAAGAAGACCACCAGCTCGAGCCTCGGCCGCCTCCCCCATCGCATGACCGCACTCTAGGGTGATCAGCACTAACCTTGTGGCCGTGCTCGGATACTTCGGACCTGCGGGAACCTTCACTCACCAGGCCCTGCAGACCTTCACCGACGAGGACGCGATCCCGTACCAGACCGTCGGTCAGGCGCTGGACGCGGTGCGCTCCGGCGCGATCGAGGCCGCCCTGGTGCCGATCGAGAACTCGGTCGAGGGCGGCGTCACCGTCACCCTGGACAATCTGGCCAACGGCCACCGCCGGCTGATGATCGTCCGCGAGGTGATCCTGCCGGTGCAGTTCACCCTCTTCGCCCGGCCCGGGACGGCGCTGGGCGACGTCCGGCGCGTACTCACCCACCCGCACGCCGCCGCGCAGGTGCGGGAGTGGCTGGCGGCGAACGTGCCCTTGGCCACGATCACCGAAGGCGGCTCCACCGCGGCGGCAGCCGAGGAGGTCTCCGACCCCACCTCGAAGTACGACGCCGCCGTGTCGGCCGCCGTGGCCGGCGCGATGTACGGCCTGACCGCGCTGGCTTCCGGGATCGCCGACAACCCGAACGCGGTGACCCGGTTCGTCCTGGTCTCGAAGCCTGCGCCGCCGCCGGTGCCGACCGGGGCTGACAAGACCACCCTGGTCGCCTACATGCACGCCGACCGCGCGGGCGCTCTGCTGGAGATCCTCGAGCAGTTCGCCAGCCGCGGGGTGAGCCTGAGCCGGATCGAATCCCGTCCCACCAAGACCGGGCTGGGCAACTACTGCTTCTCGATCGACGCCGAGGGCCACATGCGCGATCCGCGCCTGGCCGAGGCCCTGCTCGGCCTGCACCGGATCTGCGAGGACGTGGTCTTCCTGGGCTCGTATCCCCGCGCCGACGGCGTCCGTCCGAAGGTCGGCTGGGGTTTCACCGACCCCGACTTCGCCGAGGCCCGCGACTGGTACGCCTCCCTGGTCAACCCCGAGGACGACTGACGACCCACCGCCCGTGAACTGGTGTGCATTTACTGCCATATAGCGGCCCTGGCCGACGTATTTGTCGCGCAGGACGGCTATTTGGCAGTAAGTTCCAGCCGCATCGGGTAGCGACTGTTGACGGTCGGGGTAGCGTGTCGGCATGGGAGACGTCGTACCGCTGCGGCCGGAACGCACACCCGCGCCGGTGGAACCGCTGTGGCGCCACGTCCTGGGCGAGCAGTTGCGGGAGGAACGGCTGGAGCGCGCCGCCCGGCTGGTCGATGTCGCCGGACGGGCCGGGGTCTCGCCGCAGTATCTCTCCGAACTCGAACGCGGCCGGAAGGAACCCTCCTCGGAGTTTCTCGCGGCGATCGCCGGCGCCTTGGACCTGTCGGTCGCCGAACTCACCCGCCGCACCAGCCTCCGGATCCGGACGGGCTCAGTCCGCGGGCCGGTCTGCCTGGCCGCCTGAGCCTGCCGCGAGACCGGCTCAAGGAGAGCGTGGCCACGTCACCCCGACAAGAAATCAGCGGTCTCTGGGTCACCCGGAGAAGTCGAGGCAACCCCTGATCTGAGCGCCTTCCTGGGATCGCTGGGGGAAGCACCTGATTTCAGCGACCCTTCGACAAGCTCAGGGATCGTTGGCTGAGCCTGTCGAAGCCCGGCCACCCATGCTGACTGGTGGTTGCCCAACCTCCAGCACCCGGTCAACCGCCCCGAACCGGACTGCTTCGGTGGGCGTCAGGATCAGGTCGCGCTCCAGGTCGGCACGGATCTGCTCGGTGGTGCGTCCGGTGTGCTGGGCGAGGAGTTGCTCCTGCAGCGCACGCACCCGCGCGACCTCGTCCGCCTCCAGGATCAGGTCGGGAATCGCGCCCCGCCCCTCGGCGGCGGGGGCATGCATCACCACCCGTCCGTGCGGCAGGATCTGGCGGCCGCCCGGCGCGCCACCGGCCAGCAGCAGCGCGGCGGTCGCCGCCGCCTGGCCCACGCAGGTGGTCTCCACCCGGGGACGGACGAACTGCATCGCGTCGTAGATCGCCAGCGTCGCCGGGATCGAGCCGCCGGGGGAGTTCAGGTACAGCGAGATCGGGGTCTCGGAATTCTCACTGGCCAGGTGCAGCAGTTGGGCGATGACGACATTGGCGACGCCGTCGTCGATCTGGGTGCCCAGGTAGACGATCCGGTCGGCCAGCAGCCGGCTGTAGATGTCGACCGTCCGCTCTCCCCGGTCGGTGCGGGTGGTGACGTAGGGGATCGCGTAGCTGCTCATCGCACCCCCAACCCGATGCGACGGGGTGCCGGGAACAGCTCAGGACCCTCGACGACCGCGTCCACGAAGCCGTAGTCGAGCGCTTCGGCGGCGCTGAACCAGCGGTCCCGCCGGGAGTCGGCCTCGATCTGATCGAGGGGCTGCCCGGTGTCCTCGGCGATGCAGGCCAGCACGGTGTCGCGGGTCTTCCGCAGGCCGTCGGCCTGGATCGCGATGTCCATCGCGGTGCCGCCGATGCCGGCCGACCCCTGGTGCAGCAGCACCCGTCCGTTCGGCATGGTGTACCGCTTGCCCTTGGCTCCCGAGGAGAGCAGGAACTGGCCGGCGCTGTAGGCCATGCCCAGGTTGACGGTGCTGACGTCGTTGGGGATGGTCCGCATGCAGTCGCGGATGGCGAGCATGCCTGGGACGGACCCGCCCGGGGAGTTGATCAGCAGCCGGATGTCGGCCGCCGGGTCGTCCCCGGCCAGAACCAGCAGCGCGCTGCACAGCCGCAGCGTGTTCTCGTCCACCAAAGGCCCGCTGAGGACGATGGTGCGCTGCTCGAACAGCCGATCGTGCAGGTGGTGGTCGAGCTTGAGCAGAGGTTCGGTCTCGGTCATGCGCCCGAGCCTGCCCGGACGACCGCCCGCACCGAAGCCCTTGCTGCCGGCAGCGGATCTGCCCACAGCAGCGCCAACCCCTCCTGTCTCGTGATGTAGTTGTTCGCCTTCTCGTTCAAGAGGCCGAACAGGTGTGACATCAGGCAGGTGAAGGACGGGCGGACACGCAACAGGGCGCGCAGCGCCCTGCCGGTTTCGGACGCGACTACCAGGGGCTTCTGATGCAACAGTCATTCGACTTCTCTTCCAGGAGACCGAATACGTGCGACGTCAGGCGGCGGGAATCAGCGCAGGGCGTGGGAGTCGGTAGGCTGGTCGACTGTGATTGATCCCAGACTGCTGCGCACCGACCCCGACCGCATTCGCCGCTCGCAGGCGGCGCGCGGGGAGTCCGTCGACCTGGTGGACGACCTGATCGCGGCGGACGAACGCCGCCGGCAGCAGATCGCGGCCTCCGAGGCGATGCGGGCCGAGCAGAAGGAGCTCTCCCGGCAGGTGCCTCGGGCATCGGCGGAGGAGAAGCCGGCCTTGCTGGCGCGGACGAAGGAGCTCGCTCAGGCCGTGAAGGACGCGATCGCCGAGGCGGACGCCGCCAAAGCCACCTTCGACGACCTGATGCTGCGGCTGCCCAATCTGGTGATCGACGGCGTCCCCACCGGCGGCGAGGACGACCTCTACGTGCTGGAGACCATCGGTGCCCCGCGCGACTTCGCCGCCGAGGGCTTCGAGCCCAAGGACCACATCGAGATCGCCGAGGGCCTGCGCGCCATCGACATGGAACGGGGCGCGAAGGTCTCGGGTTCGCGGTTCTACTTCTTGACTGGCATCGGCGCGCAGCTGGAGTTCGCGCTGCTCAACCTGGCCATGGCCAAGGCCGCCGAGTGGGGCTTCACGCCGATGATCCCGCCGGCGCTGGTGCGTCCGTCCGCCATGGAGGGCACCGGCTTCCTGGGCCAGGCCGCCGCCGACGTCTACTACCTGGAACGCGACGATCTGTACCTGGTCGGCACCAGCGAGGTCGCGCTGGCCGCCTACCACTCCGACGAGATCCTGGACGCGGGTTCGCTGCCCCGCCAGTACGTGGCCTTCTCGCCCTGCTACCGGCGTGAGGCCGGCGCCTACGGCAAGGACACCAAGGGCATCTTCCGGGTGCACTGGTTCGACAAGGTCGAGATGTTCATCTACTGCGACCCCGCCGACGCCGCCGAATGGCACGACAAGCTGCTGAACTTCGAGAAGGAGTTCATCAAGCTGCTGGAGATCCCGTTCCAGGTGCTCGACGTGGCCTCCGGCGACCTCGGCCTGTCGGCCGCGCGCAAGTACGACTGCTACGGCTATGTCCCCAGCCAGGGCCGCTACCGCGAGATCACCTCCACCTCGAACTGCACCGAGTTCCAGGCCCGTCGCCTGAACATCCGGCTGCGGGATGCCGACGGCGTCCGCTCGGTGGCGACCCTGAATGGCACCCTGTGCTCGATGGCCCGCCCGATCATCATGCTGCTCGAGAACCACCAGCAGCCCGACGGCTCGGTCTACGTCCCCGAGGCCCTGCGCCCCTACCTGGGCGGACGAGAACTGCTGACGCCCCCGGCCTGAGTCTCCGCGCGCAGGACGTTGGTCTTGGTGACGGCCGTCATCCGGGCCATTCCTCGCGCAGCGCCGCGAACTCAGCGCCGGTAAGTCGGTGCTGATACCGGCCAGCCCGAGCAGCAAACCTCTGCCTGCGGGTCTCGCGGGCCTCGTCGGGAGCCGGCAGCGCCGATGCGCCGACCAGAGCCAGTCGGGTGAGCAGCCGAGCGACGGACGTCTCCCCTGGCCACGCCGCCCGTGCAGCTTCCAGCGCCACCGTGACATCAGGTGTCTCGGTGATCATGTGGCGCTTGAAGGTCGTCGGCATGGGTCTAGTGTCACACCGGGCTGAGGCAGCGCAACACCCGGCTTGTTCCAGGGCCGTCGCCCCGCCCTGGTTGATGTCGGAGCGTCGCCGTACACTCGACGCATGGCGCAGGAACTGGCGGAGTACATTGAGGCGGGCTACGCGCTCACGCCGGATGAGCGGCTAGAGGCTGCTCGGATGCTCCTGCTGAGTGTCGATCGCGATGCCGACACAGCGCAGGCTGAGGTCGATGCCGAGTGGGATGCCGTTATCGCGCGTCGGGTCGAGGAACTGCTCAGCGGCGAGGTGGAGCCGGTCAGTGGCCGGGAGTCGTTCGCGCGGATTCGCGCAAGGCTGGACGAGTTGCCTCGGTGACCCTGGACTGGGATCAGCACCCCGAAGCCGAGGAAGAGCTCGCAGTATCAGCAGAGTGGTACGAGCGAAGAGAGCGGGGCCTCGGCTACGAGTTGCTGCGAGCCGCGGAGGAAGCCGTCGAGAGCACGCTGGATCCGGCCGTCCAGTGGGGCTTCTACCGGAGTCGGCAGAGCGATCCCCAGCTCTACTCACGGAGCATCGCGGGCTTTCCCATCGATGTGATCCACCTGCGGACGAAGACGTCGGTCTTCGTCATTGCGTATGCCCCGGAGCGTCGTCGTCCCGGCTATTGGGCGCATCGTTTGCCCCACTAGCGGCGCGGCCCCATCGCCTGTTCACCGGGCTGTCATCTTCGACGGGTACCCTGGTTCGAAGATGAATAACACAGAAAAGGCGGTCAGGGGACCGCAGGCGGCTTGGAGGCCGCAGTTGGTAGCGCTCGACATCGACGGCACGCTCGTCGACGAAGAGGGAAGGCTGCCGCAGAGTGTTCGCCGGTCCGTCCGGCGAGTGGTGGACGCGGGCGTGCCCGTCGTCCTGACGACCGGACGCAGTTGGCATGCCACGCAGCCGGTCTTTGAAGAATTGGGGCTGCCCGCCGGGCCGGCGGTGTCGTCCAACGGCGCGGTGCGCGTGCAGTTCCCTCCGTTCGAGTTGACCCAGGTGGTCACGTTCAATCCCGCCCAGGTGATCGACAAGGTGCTGAAGGAGCACCCGCGGGCGGCGCTGGCCGCCGAGGTGATCGGTCAGGGCTACCGGGTCACCAGACCCTTCCCGAAGGGCGATCTGACCGGCGACATCGAGGTGGTCTCGGTGGACGAGCTCGCCGGCAGTGATGTCACCCGGATCGTCGTGCGCGACCCGCAATCCTCCGAACACGACTTCATCGCGCTGGCCGCCCGGCTCGGGCTGCACGGGGTGAGCTATTCGGTGGGCTGGAGCGCCTGGCTCGACATCGCCCCCGCCGGGGTGAACAAGGCCTCGGCGCTCGCCGGCCTGGCCGCCTCGCTCGGCATCCAGGCCGCGGATGTCCTCGCCATGGGTGACGGACGCAACGACGTCGAGATGCTGGCCTGGGCCGGACGCGGGGTCGCCCTCGGTGACGCCGTCCCCGAGGTGCGCGCGGCTGCCGACCACGTGACCGCCCGCTTCGCCCAGGGCGGCACGGCGCTCGAACTGGATCGCTGGTTCGGCTCACTCGCCCGCGCCGCCTGACACCGCCGAGGGCCAGGCGGGTGCGCCTCCCAGGCCGGGAGGAACGACACCCGCCTTCCTCACCAAGCGCGGATGCCGAGCCGGCCGAGAAACGGCTGTGAACTGGTGG
This sequence comes from Propionicimonas sp., assembly GCA_027492575.1. Lineage (GTDB taxonomy): Bacteria > Actinomycetota > Actinomycetes > Propionibacteriales > Propionibacteriaceae > Propionicimonas. Next base: position 38,952 of record JAPUEM010000034.1, on the reverse strand, counting down.
ATACTTCCGCCATGGAACTCGAGTTCGCCGGCGAGGTGATCGAGTGGCGTGGCCCGGCGCCGTTCTACTACGTCGTCATCCCACAACCGGAGAGCGACGAGATCAGAGCAGTCGCCCACGCCTTCACCTACGGCTGGGGAGTGATCCCGGTGCGAGCGACGATCGCCGGGATCACCTTCACCACCTCGCTCTTCCCGCGCGACGGCGGCTACCTGCTGCCGCTGAAGAACGCCGTCCGACAGCCTGCCGGTGTCGGCGTCGGCGACCTCGTCACCGTCGAGCTGTCGCTCGTCCCGGCCTAGGCAACTCGAGCGCGGGAGCGATCCCCGACGACGGTGAGCCGGGCGGCCTGGACGGCGCTCGGCGACGGCTTCGCGGTGCGCACCGGCGCGACCGGGGCGCCCTCGGCGCGGACCTGGCGCAGGTGGCGCTTGACGGTCGACAGCGAGCAGCCGAGCCGCTCGGCGATGGTCTCCAGGGTGGCGTCCGGGTCGGCGCGGCGGGCGCGGGAGACCTCGGCGTGGGTGAGCCGGCCGCCCTCGCGGGTGGTGCCGGCGAAGTCGCTGAGATCCTCGCGGTCGACGTTCACGCCCAGCAGGCGGCGGATGCGCGTCCGCTGCAGGGCGGTGGTGCCGCCCGCGACCCCGGCGACGTCGTGCTCGACGACCGCCTCGTAGAGGCACTTGTCCATCAGCGGGCAGGATTCGCACAGTTCGATCGCCCGTCCGGCGAGCCGGACGGCGAGGTCGTTGCGTCCGGTCGGGGGCTCCTCGACGAGCGGGTTCTGGAAGATCTCGCGGGCCTGGATGCAGGGCGTGGGGTGTGAGGTCATCGGAAGCCTTTCTTCGTAGTGCTTGGCCTTTGACGCAGCCGGGGTGGTTCCGGTTCCATGCCCCCGCTACTGTGAGAAGTCGCTGCCGGGGGGCGGCGGGACGCGAGGGAGGGTCATGCTGCAGCCACAGATGCGCGAGCCGGATTGGATCACGCAACTGCCGGACGGCACCGTCAAACAGTTGAATCCATTCACCGGCACCGAGGTGTGGACGGTGGCCGGACGCGGAAACCGTCCGCTCGGCACCCATCTGCCCGACCCGGTGCCGCTCGACCCCGCCCAGCACGGCCGCCACTGCGCCTTCTGCGAGCACCGCTACTTCGAGACCCCGCCGGAGAAGTCGCGGGTGATCCGCCACGAGGACGGCAACTGGGAGACCCGCTACCGCACCCCCGCCGCTGAGCTGGAGAGCACTGTCGCCGAGTTCCGGCGGGTGCCGAACCTTTTCGAGATCCTCTCCTACGACTACTGGCACGTGAACTACGGCTACGTGCTGCCCACCCTGGTGCGCGAGCGCAAGGAGGCCTACCTGGCCTCCGAGGTGGGACGGGCGCACGTCCTCGCCGTTGTGCGCGCCAAGCTGCGCGCCGGCGGACGCACCGACGAGCAGATCGACGCCCTCGGCGAGGACGGCCAGCTGCAGGCGGCGTCCGGCTTCTTCGGGGGCGGGCACGACGTGATCGTGGCGCGGCGGCATTTCGTGGACGGCGCCACCGACAACACCCAGCTGGCCTCGTCCGGCACGCTCACTCCGGACGAGCACGAACGCTTCATCGCCTACACCACCGAGGCCACCCGCGGGCTCTTCGAACTGAACCGCTACGCCCGCTACGTCGCGGTCTTCCAGAACTGGCTGCGGCCGGCGGGGGCCTCCTTCGACCATCTGCACAAGCAGCTGGTCGCGATCGACGAGCGCGGGACGCAGCACGAGCAGGCGATGGCCCGGCTGCGGGCCAACCCGAACGTCTTCAACGAGCACGCCGCGAACTACGCCGCCTACAAGAACCTGGTGATCGCCGAGAACTCCCACGCCATCGCGTTCGCGGGCTTCGGGCACCGGTACCCGACGGTCGAGATCTACTCCAAGTCGGAGCACTGCGACCCGTGGGAGCACGAACCGGACGAGCTGCGCGGCATGTCGGACATGATCCACGCCATGCACGCCGCCACCGGGGTGGCCGTGCCCTGCAACGAGGAGTGGCACTACCGTCCGATCGACACCGACCTGGCCATGCCGTGGCGGGTGATGCTGAAGTGGCGGATCTCGACCGTGGCCGGCTTCGAGGGCGCCACGAAGATCTACCTCAACACCATCGACCCCTACGCGATCCGCGACAAGCTGGTGCCGAATCTGTACCGGCTGCGCGACGAGCGCAAGATCGCGAACCTGCAGATCGCCACCGAGGCCGCGTGCCGTCCGAACGCCCTGCGCTACCGACTCGGCAGGAGGGGCTGATGGGCGAACTGGTCTACGAGCTGACCAACGACGACTACGTCGCGTTCAACCACTACGCCTACGACAATGCCGAGGCGTTCGTGAAATACGGCCTGCGCCAGCGGATCCTGTTCACCGCCTGCTTCGCCGTGATCACCCTGACCGGCGGCTGGGTGGTCGAGTTCTGGCTGGCGCTGATCGCGGCGCTGGGTGTGGCCGCGGTGGTGTGGTTCAGCTGGCCGTGGCTCATGCACCGGTCGATCGAGAGCCAGCTGAAGCGGGTCTCGTCCAGCGGGAACGTCGGCCGCACCGGCCCGGTCTGGTTGCGCTGGGACGCCGAGCGGCTCACCGAGGACTTCCATGGCTACGGCACCTACGTGCAGTGGTGGCGGATCGAACGGGTGGGCGAGACCGCGGATCACCTGTTCCTCTTTCTGGGCCAGCTGGACGCGGTGCTGATCCCGAAGCGGGCCGGCGCGGGTGTCGCCGACCTCGCCGGCTACGCACGGTCACGGGTGGCGACGAGGCCGGGCCTGTGACGGAAAGGCTGGAGTACGAGCTCACCAACGACGACTATCTCGCCTTCAACCGGCACCTCGCGCGCACCTCGCCGACGGTCCTGGCGCAGGTGGAGCGGGCCCGGCGTGTCGTGGTGGCCTCGGCGGTCGGGATCGGCCTGGCCGTGCTGTGGCTGGCGACCCGCGAGCTGATCCTGAGCGTCGTCGCGACGGCGATCGCCACTGCCGTGATGTGGTTGACCTGGACGGCGCTGCACCATCGGAACATGGATGCCCAGTTGCGCCGGATGGCCCGGAAAGGGGATCTCGGACGGCTCGGTCCGACCGTCCTGACCTGGGACGACAGGAGGATCACCGAGTCGGCCACCGCCAGCCAGGCGATAGTCGGCTGGCAGCGCGTCCAGCGGGTGGAGGAGACCGAGCAGCATCTGTTCCTGATGCTCGGCGACCTGGAGGCGTTGGTCGTCCCCAAACGGGCGGGCGCGGGCGTGGCCGAGCTGGCGGTTTTCGCTCAGACCAAGCTCGCCATCGGCTGAACCCGGGCCTACTACCGGCGTTCAGTCACCTCGCGTGCCGTTCCTGCACTCGCAGAATGCGGCGGGCATCGTGGTGGGCTCCTGATACTCGTGGCCGCACTGCGCCACGATTGGGATGCCAACCGGGCCTGCGGTCGGATTGAATCCAACCTCAACTGGCGAGTGGCACAGGTAGACACCAGGTGCTAGGACTGCGGAGCCGGCTGCAGGGTGCGGAGAAGGATGCCGTAGAGGGCGTCGACGACGTCGGGATCCTCGGCAGCGAGCTGGATGCTGAAGACGCCGCGGGTGTTCTGAGCCCACAGGACGTGCCCGGGGACAGCGATTTGTTGGTCGAAGACCGTCATCACCATGGTGCTACGCATGGTGGTCGCTGCCCCGAAGACCGTCGGAATCCGGTCGAAGACCACGTCCTGAAGTTGCATTGCGGCCACTTCGTCGGCAAGGGCTTCGGCGGTCGGAACGCTGTCGGACGAGACGCGCATCACGTTGACGCTGGTGCCGTCCTCCGCGACCGCGCTGATCTCGGTGCTGTTCAGCTGGTCGTCCAGGTACTCGTCAACTCCGACGGGGCTCCGCGCAGCGAGCTGCTGGAAAGTAGAGAGCATCCCGTCCTCTGCCAGAAGGTCCCAGGGCCGGTAGCTGACGAGGTCGTCGGGGATGGCCACGCGGATGCCGAACTCGACTGAGTCGAGGAAGCGGAAGCCAGGCGGGGCGAAGCCCACCGGTGCCAAGGTGGAAGTGCTGCTCGCGAGCCGCAGCGCACCCGGCGCAAGTGCCCCGCCGAGCGCCGCGAAGGCGGCGAGAGTGATCGCTCGCCGACGAGAGATTTCAGGTGGGGCCATGCTCGTTCCTAATGCGTCCTGGCGCAGTCGGAGTGACTGGGTGGCGTCCAGCCCATGCTCTCCCTGCTTTTCGCAGCACGATAGTCGTTCTGACGGGGGTCAGGACGCTCGCGGGGGCGCTTCGCTGCAGGATGGTTGTTGCCAGCCAGAGTCCGGGCGTCAGAACCGCCATCTTGCAGCGAGGCCCGCGAATCGGCCCCACCACCCCTGTCACAGCGACAATCCTGTAGCGAAGCGTCACGGCGGGAGGAACTTACGTGCGGGCCCACGCTTCGGCGGGCGTTGTTAAGCTGCGCGCCATGTCTCTGGGCCTGGATCGCGTGATCGTCCTCCACGGGTACCTTTCGAGTCCCGCGGACAACTGGTTCGGCTGGCTGAAGGACGAGCTCGAAGCCTCTGGAGTCGGGGTGGAGGTGCCCGCTCTGCCGCAGTCTGACGCGCCGGAGTTGGAACCCTGGGTCGCCACCGCCGTGGCTGCGATCGGCAGGCCGGACGAGCGGACCGGGATCGTCGGCCACAGTCTGGGAGCGGTGACCGCGCTGCATGCGCTCGACCGCATCGACGGCGACTGGACGCTCGGTGCGTTGATCGCCGTCTCCGGGTTCATCGAAGCGTCTCCGGAGCTGCTGGAACTGGCGGCGTTCACAGTGACCCGTCCTGACCTGGAACGCACCGTCGCTCGCACCCGCAACCGGCTCGCTGTGCTCTCCGAGAACGACTACCTGGTGCCGCCCTCGCTCAGCCGTGACCTCGGGGCGGCGCTCGGTGCCAAGATCGTCACGGTGCCGCACGCGGGGCACTTCATCGTCGCGGATGGCGTCACGTCGCTGCCCTTGGTCGCGGACCTACTGCTGCGTGGTTGAGTTACCCGGGACATCGACCACCCGGCTTGCGCCGGTCACCGGGACAAGAGCTCCGGCGGTGAAGGCTGCCAGATCGTCGGCGAGAACGCTCAGCGCGACAGGCGGTACGAACAACTGGAAGCGGGCGACCGCCGTCCAGCTGGGTTCTTCCCAGACGGAGTCGTGTCCGGCGGCCCAGTCGCGCAGCCAGTTGTCGAGCCGTCCGGCATCGGCGTGCGGTACGTCCACGGTGACCTCCGTGAGCAGTTCGCGGCGAACCAGCCGAGCTCGGTCGAGGGCCTCGGTGACGGCACCCGAGTAGGCGCGGACGAGCCCGCCGGCGCCCAGCAGAACCCCGCCGAAGTAGCGGGTCACCACAGCTACCAGATCCGTCAGATTGCGAAGTCGCAGCACCTCGAGCATGGGAACCCCGGCGGTGCCGGACGGCTCCCCGTCGTCACTGGAGCGCTGCTGCTCGGCGTTCGTCCCGACGATCAGGGCGGTGCAGTTGTGGCGCGCGTCCCAGTACTGCTTGCGCAACGCAGCGATCTCCGCGTCCGCCTCGCCGACGCTCCGCACCGGCACGAGAGTGGCGATGAACCGCGACTTCTTGATGACGATCTCGTGCACCACCCGCCCCGCGATGGTGGAGGGCAGATCGGGGCTCACCTTGGCAGCCTAACGCGGCGCGGACGGGGGCCTCGCCTACAATCGGCCTCATGACGGCCAACCGCGACGAGTTGCTGCACCTGATCGAGGGCTTGCCCGACGACCAGGTCGACGTGCTGCTCGCGGACGTTCGCCGCCTGGCTGTTGCTGGACATCGAGGGACTTGGCCGCCGGCCTTCGTCGGGATGATCAAGGACGGACCAGCGAACGGCTCCACGCCGGAGTACATCGACTCGGTGCTGGCACAGGGATTCGGCAGCGAACGCAGGTGATCGTCTGCGACACCGGCCCGCTCGTCGCGCTCTCGAACCAGTCGGACGAGCACTACTTCGCGGCCAATAACCTCTTCCGCGACCTGCACATGGCCGGAGAAGTGGTGCTGATACCACCCACGGTGCTCGCGGAGGTCTGCTACTGGCTCGACAAGCACGGTGGCCCGGAGGCCGAGGCCGCCTTCCTGGACGCGGTCGCCGCCGGCGTCTTCAGACTTGTTGAGCTGACTTCCAGTGATTTGCTGCGGATGGCCGAACTCGTGCGCAGGTTCGCTTCGTTCCCGTTGGGTGGCACTGACGCGTCTGTGGTCGCGGTCGCCGAACGGTACAGCGTGGACGAGATCGCCACCTTCGACCGCCGCCATTTCTCAGCCCTCACTCCGAAGCGTGGTGGCCACTTCACTCTGCTCCCCGAAATTCTCTAGCGCCGTTATGTCAGGGAGTCGGCACAATGCCAGTGCTACGGTGTCGGCATGTTCCGCGCGTGATGAGACCCACCCGTCCACCATCACCAGGGAGAGCCATGCCCACCATCCGGAACTACCAATCTGCCGACGCGCAGGAATGGCTGCGCTGTCGCACCCTCGCCTTTCTAACGACCTGCTATTACGACGACGTATGGACCGCGCGCCCCACCACTCCGGCGATCCAACTCGTCTCGATCGTGGACGAGAACCTTGTCGGCCTACTCGACGTCGAGATCGATCAGGAGCTGGCCACGATCGACACCGTTGCCGTTCATCCCGACTATCAGAACCAGGGAATCGGGACAGCCCTGCTGCGTGCAGCGGTCGTGCACCTTCCCCGAACAGTGCAGGTACTCGACGCCTGGACCCGAGAGGATCCAGCGACACTGTCCTGGTACCGGAGTCGGGGATTCGCCGAGTCCGAGCACTATCTCCATGTGTACAAGGGCTGGCAGGAATCGGACGACGGCTGGACGAGCCCGTCACCACTCGCGCGTCCCGTCATGGCGTTCTGCCACGCCAAGCTTGAGCACGAGGCAGAGCTGCGTGAGAGGTTCGCCCGCGTCTACGTCTGTCGCCGCTTCAGCCGGCCGACCGCCGCGTTCCGAGGTGTCGTAGGGCGCGAGTAGGGTTGCCCGCGTGCCTGTGATCGAAGCCCGCGAACTGACCAAGGTGTACGGGGAACTGCGTGCGGTGGACGCCATCTCGTTCGAGGTGGCGGCGGGGGAGTCGTTCGGGCTGCTGGGGCCGAACGGGGCGGGCAAGTCCACCACCATGCGGATGATCGGCGGGACGAGTCTGCGGACCTCCGGGACGCTGCTGGTGAACGGGCTCGACCCGGAGGTGAACGGGCCCGAGGTGCGGTCGAACCTGGGCGTCGTCCCGCAGACCGACAACCTCGACAGCGAACTGCGGGCGCGGGAGAACCTGATCATGTACGGCCGCTACTTCGGCCTGCCGTACTCCTACCTGAACCCGAAGGCGGACGAGCTGCTGGCCTTCGCTCAGCTCACCGAGAAGGCGAACGAGAAGGTCGACAACCTCTCCGGCGGCATGAAGCGACGGCTCACGATCGCTCGCGCGCTGGTCAACGAACCCCGCGTTCTGCTGTTGGATGAACCCACCACGGGGCTCGACCCACAGGCCCGGCACATCCTGTGGGACCGGCTCTTCCGGCTCAAGGAGCAGGGCGTCACGCTGATCGTCACCACCCACTTCATGGACGAGGCCGAGCAGCTCTGCGACCGGCTGATCGTGATCGACCACGGCAAGATCGTCGCCGAGGGCTCGCCGGCCGCGCTGATCCGGCAGTACGCCACCCGCGAGGTGCTGGAACTGAGGTTCGGCTCGGAACGCAATGGCGCGCTGGTCGACGAACTGCGCGATCTGGGACGCCTCGAGGCGCTGCCGGATCGCGTCCTGCTCTACACCGAGGACGGCGAGGCCGCGCTGGAGGCCGTCCGGCACCGCGGGCTGGTGCCGATCACCTCGCTGGTGCGCCGCTCCTCGCTGGAGGATGTCTTCCTCCGGCTCACCGGACGGAGCCTCATTGACTGACCTCACCGACCACAACGCCCCCTGGCCTGTCGGTCCGGGCGGCGAAGCCTGCCTCCGGCTCACCGGGCGGAGGCCGAGGTGACGGACCTGGTGGACAGCAACGCCCTGGCCTACTCGGGCCGGGCCCTGCCGCCTGCCCAGCAGGCGGAACGGGCGCGCCGCTGGGGCTGGTGGTACCAGGCCGAGTGGCGGCTGATCTCCATGAAGGCCTACTGGACCTCCGCGGTCGGCAGTTCGCTGCTCACCCCCGTCCTCTACCTGGTCGCGATGGGCGTCGGGCTGGGCACCCTGGTGGACGCGGGCTCCGGCGGGGTGGCGGGCGTCCCGTACCTCACTTTCGTGGCGCCCGGGCTGCTGGTCAGCACGGTGGTGATGTCGGCCGGCAGCGAGATGACCTTCCCGGTGATGGACGGGTTCAAGTGGAGCAAGCTCTACTTCGCGCGGTCCGCGACCGCGGCGTCCGCCATGCAGGTGGCGGTCGGCGAAGTGGTGGCGGTGGGCGTCCGGTTCCTCGCCGAGGCCGCGATCTTCTGGGTGATCCTGGTGATCGCCGGGGTGACCGGGCTGGCCTCCTGGCCGATGATCGTCGTGGCCGCGCTGGCCGGGATGGCGCTGGGCACCCCGCTGATGGCCTACGCGGCCACCCTGGAGAACGAGGGCTACCAGTTCTCGCTGGTGCAGCGGTTCGTCATCGCGCCGATGTTCCTCTTCGCGGGCACCTTCTTCCCGCTGGAGTCGATGCCGATCTATCTGCAGTGGATCGGCTGGATCTCGCCGATGTGGCATGGGACGCAGGTCGCCCGGCTGCTCGCCTTCGGGCTGCCGGTGCCGGGCTGGATGGTGGCCGTCCACCTCGGCGTCCTGGTGCTGTACGCCGTCGGCGGGACGATGCTCGCGGCCCGGTTCTTCACCCGGAGGCTGGCGAAATGAGCGTGACGGGCTGGGTCGCGGCGAACTCCTCCGGGAACGCCCGGGCGATCATCGAACGCGGCTTCCGAGTGATCCGCAACCAGAACTGGATCGTCATCCTCTCCGGCTTCTTCGAGCCGGTCTTCTACCTGCTGGCGATGGGTTTCGGGCTGGGTCAGCTGATCGGGGACGTGGCCGGGCCGGGCGGACGTCCGATCCCGTACGCGGCGTTCATCGCACCGGCGCTGCTGGCTACGTCCGCGATGAACGGCGCGATCTACGACTCCACCTGGAACGTCTTCTTCAAGCTGAAGTTCGCCAAGCTGTACCAGGGGATGCTCGCCACCTCGATGGGGCCGCTGGATGTCGCGATCGGCGAGATCTTCATGGCCCTCTTCCGCGGCTTCCTGTACGCCCTCGGGTTCACCGCCGTGATCGCGATCATGGGCCTGGCGACCTCGTGGTGGGCGCTGGCGATGATCCCGGTGGCGCTGCTGATCGCGCTGGGCTTCGCGGCGCTGGGGATGGCGGTGACCAGCTACTTCAACACCTTCCAGCAGATGGACTGGATCAACATCGCGCTGCTGCCGATGTTCATGTTCTCCGCCACCCTCTTCCCGATCACCGTCTTCCCCGAGGTCGTCCAGTGGTTCGTGATGGCGCTGCCGCTGTGGCACGGAGTGGAACTGATGCGACAACTGTCGGTCGGCCACTTCGAGGGGTCGACCCTCGTCCATCTGGGCTACTTCGTGGCGATGTCGGCGCTCGGCATCGCCTTCACCACCCGTCGATTGCGGGCCCTGTTCCTGCGCTAGGCAGGTGACGATCCCTGAGCCTGTCAAAGGGCCATTGATTCAACGTTTGTGAGGAGTGTCCGTGATCGGAATCATCGCCGCGATGGACGAGGAGGTCGCCGCCCTCGCCGCTGCGCTGCGCGCCGGTGGCGGCGTCCGCACCGAACGAGCGGTGGGCGTGAAGCTGGAAGCCGGCACCCTCGCCGGACGCGAGGTGCTGCTCGCGCGCTCCGGTATCGGCAAGGTGGCGGCCGCGACCACCGCTGCGCTGCTGTGTGAGCGGGTGGGCGCGGTGCTGATGGTCGGGACGGCCGGTGGGCTGGGGCCGGCGGTGAAACCCGGTGACGTGGTGGTGGCCGACGCGGCGCTGCAGCACGACGTCGACGCCCGTCCGCTGTTCCGGCGCTGGGTGGTGCCCGGCCTCGGGCTGGATCGGATCCCTACAGATCCCGTCCTGACCGGCGTATTGGCGTCCGCCGCCGGCCGGGTCTGTGCCGGGCATCGCGCGGAACTGGCCGTGCTCGGGCTGGGCGAGCCGGTCGTCCATCGCGGGCTGGTGGTCTCCGGGGACGTCTTCGTCTCCACGTCCGACGCTGCGGCGGCGCTGCGATCCGACCTTCCGGACGCGCTCGCGGTCGAGATGGAGGGCGCCGCGGTGGCCCAGGTCTGCCACCGCGGCGGCGTCCCGTTCGGCCTGGTCAGGACCATCTCCGACAGCGCGGACGCTGAGGCCGGGGTCGACTTCCCACGGTTCCTGCGGGCCGTCGCGGCACCCTACGCCCGCGACCTGGTGCTGGCCGCGATGCCGTCCCTCCCCTGACCTGGACGGGACCGTGGGTCAGGCGTGGCTGGGGCCCGCCCACAGGTTGATGCCCGACTCCACGGCGTGGTGATCGATGGCGGCCAGCTCGTCCGCGGTGAAGGACAGGTTGCCGACGGCTCCGACGCTGTTCTCCAGCTGGCTCACCGACGAGGCGCCGATCAGCGCCGAACTGACCCGCGCGTCCCGCAGCACCCAGGCGAGCGCCAGCTGGGCCAGTGACTGGCCGCGTCCGGCGGCGAGATCGTTGAGGGCACGGATGTGGGTGAGCGTCTCCTCGGTGAGCAGATCGGTGGAGAGCGACTTGGCCTGGCTGGCGCGCGAGCCCTCCGGAACACCGTTCAGGTACTTGTTGGTCAGCATGCCCTGCGCCAGCGGCGAGAAGGCGATGCAGCCCAGACCGGTGTCGCCCAGCGCGTCCAGCAGGCTCTCGCCGGCAGTGGCGTCCTCGACCCAGCGGTTCAGCATCGAGTAGGAGGGCTGGTGGATCACCAGCGGCAGCTTGAGGTCGCGGGCGATCGCGACGGCCTCCCGCGTCCGGGCGGCGGAGTAGGACGAGATGCCGACGTACAGCGCCCGCCCGCTGCGCACCGCCGTGTCGAGCGCGCCCATGGTCTCTTCCAGCGGCGTCGACGGGTCGAAGCGGTGGTGGTAGAAGATGTCGACGTAGTCGAGCCCGAGCCGCTCCAGCGACCCGTCGAGCGAGGCCAGCAGGTACTTGCGCGAGCCGAAGTCGCCGTACGGGCCGGGCCACATGTCCCAGCCGGCCTTGGACGAGATGATCAGCTCGTCGCGGTGGTGGGCGAAGCTCTCCCTGAGGTGGCGGCCGAAGTTGGTCTCGGCGCTGCCGTAGGGCGGGCCGTAGTTGTTGGCCAGGTCGAAGTGGGTGACGCCCAGATCGAAGGCCCGCCGCAGGATGTCGCGCTGCGTGGCGAACGGGACGTCGTCGCCGAAGTTGTGCCACAGCCCCAGCGAGATCGCCGGCAGCTTCAGTCCGCTGGCGCCCAGGGCGCGGTAGGGCATGCGTCCGTCGTAGCGGTCGGGGTCGGCGTGGAACTGGTCGAGGATCGGCATCGGTCACCCTTTCGTTGGCCATCCGAGCCTATCCGGCGTGCTCGGCCTCCGCACCCGCGCTAGGCCCGCTCGGAGATCCCCGGGAGGCCTGCGCAGTTACTGCCATATATCGCCTGTCCCTGCCATATCTGTCGCGGAGAGCGCCTATGTGGCAGCAACTGCACAGGCCGGTGCCGGACGGGGGCACTCAGCATTCGATGACGTTGACGGCCAGACCGCCGCGGGCGGTCTCCTTGTACTTCACGCTCATGTCGGCGCCGGTCTGGCGCATGGTCTTGAGCACGTTGTCGAAGGAGACGATGTGGGTGCCGTCGCCGCGCAGCGCCGTCCGGGCGGCGGTGATCGCCTTCACCGCGGCGATCGCGTTGCGCTCGATGCAGGGGATCTGGACGAGCCCGCCGACCGGATCGCAGGTGAGGCCCAGGTTGTGCTCCATGCCGATCTCGGCGGCGTTCTCCACCTGAGCCGGGGTGCCGCCCATGACGGCGGCCATGCCGGCCGCGGCCATCGAGCAGGCGGCTCCGATCTCGCCCTGGCAGCCGACCTCGGCGCCCGAGATGGAGGCTCGCTCCTTGATGATCGTGCCGATCCCGCCGGCGGTGAGCAGGAAGCGGATCACGCCGCGGTCGCCCGCGCCCGGGACGAACTGGGTGTAGTACTTCAGCACCGCCGGAATCACCCCGGCCGCTCCGTTGGTGGGTGCCGTGACCACGCGTCCGCCGGCGGCGTTCTCCTCGTTGACCGCCAGGGCGTAGAGGGTGATCCAGTCCATGCCGCGCAGCGGATCGCCGTCGTCTCCTTCGGCTTCCAGACCGTTGAGCAGTTCGGGCGCCCGGCGCCGGACGCGGAGACCGCCGGGCAGCAGGCCCTCGGTGGTCAGACCGTTGGCGATGCACTCCTGCATCACGTCCCACAGGTGCAGCAGGCCGGCGTCGATCTCGGCGTCGGTGCGCCAGGCACGCTCGTTCTCGCGCACCAGGCGTCCCACCGAGAAGCCGGTGAGCCTGCACTGTTCGAGCAACTCCGCGCCGGAACTGAACGGGTAGGGCACCGGAGTCGGGTCGGCGACGATGCGGTCGGGGCCTTCGAGACGCTCGTCCGCGACGAAGCCGCCGCCGACGGAGTAGTACCGGCGGGAGACCAGCTCGAGGCCGGCCGCGTCCCAGGCGGTGAAGATCATGCCGTTGGAGTGGGTGGGTAGCGCTCTACGTCTATAGAGGACGATGTCCTCGTCCGGGTCGAAGGCGATGGTGGGGCCGTCCGGCAGGTCGAGCGTCCTGCGCTCCCGGACGGTGGCCAGGGTTGGCTGGCAGAGCCGGGGATCGACCGTCTCGGGATGCTCGCCCAGCAGCCCGAGGACGACCGCCGGCACGCTGCCGTGTCCGTGGCCGGTCGCGCCCAGTGAGCCGAAGAGCTCGACCTTGATGCGCGCGACGCCGGGCAGCAGGCCGGCCTCGGCCAGCGCGCCGACGAAGGTGACCGCGGCGCGCATCGGCCCCACGGTGTGGGAGGACGACGGCCCGATCCCCACCTTGAACAACTCGAAGACGCTCAGCGCCACAGCCTGAGCCTATCCCCAGAAGTCAGCGGCCGCTTCGCTGTACGAGAGTCGTTTTGACCGAGGTAGCGGTGCCGGTGCCTGCAGCGAACGGGGGCCTGACGCGCGAGGGAGTCGGCCGATAACCACAATCGTGCAGCGAAGTGGCGGCTAGCCTGCTGTCATCGAACTCCCGGGAGGCAGACAATGACCGACACCATCGCGACCCAGCCGGTCGACCAGCCGCTGACCGATGCGGCGATCTTCCTGGTCCTCACCGTCGCGGACGGGGACGCTGCCACGGCCGTGGTGCGTGACGTGCTCTCAGGCCTGGACGACCTGGTGAAGACGGTCGGCTTCCGTGATCCGCGGTCGCGGTTCTCGTGCACGGCAGCCATCGGCAGCCGGGTCTGGACGCGGATCACCGGAAAGCCCCAGCCCGCCGAACTGCACCCCTTCCGGGTGATCGCCGGGCCGGCCCACACGGCGATCGCCACTGCGGGGGACCTGCTCTTCCACATCCGGGCGGACCGCCAGGATCTCTGCTTCGAGTTCGAGAAGCTGCTGCTGGACGCCTTGGGTGATGCGACGGAGGTGGTCGACGAGGTCTTCGGCTTCCGCTACTTCGACGCCCGCGACCTGCTCGGCTTCGTGGACGGGACGGCCAACCCGGTCGGTCCCGACCTGCCGGAGGCGACCCTGGTCGGTGACGAGGACGCGGCCTTCGCCGGCGGCAGCTACGTGGTCGTCCAGAAGTACCTGCACTCGCTCGACGCCTGGGAGAAGCTGACCACCGAGCAGCAGGAGGCGGTGATCGGACGCCGCAAGATCGACAACCTCGAACTGCCCGACGCGGCCAGCGGCCAGAAGTCGCACAAGACCCTGAACACCATCGAGGACGACGCCGGCGAGCACGACATCCTGCGCGACAACATGCCCTTCGGACGCCCCGGCAGCGCCGAGTTCGGCACCTACTTCATCGGCTACACCCGCCACCTGTGGGTGATCGAGAAGATGCTGGAGCGGATGTTCCTGGGCGACCCGCCCGGCCTGCACGACCGCATCCTCGACTTCTCCACCCCGCACACCGGAACCACCTTCTTCGCCCCCTCCGCCACCCTCCTGGCCGGGCTGGACGGAGTGGCGGACGGTTCCTGACCTCCACTCAAGGTGTTGTTTTCGGCCCGAGGTCGCGCCTTCGGCCACAGCTTGTCGGACGGGGGAGAGGGCCCCGGACGGCGCCGAATCTAGGTGTGGTCGTCGGCCCGATGTCGGGGATTCCGCCACACCGTCGCGAGGTGGGACGTCGTCCGGCGGGCGGGTTGGGCCAGGCCCTTGGCTAGGGTGGGCACGATGACCGAGCCCACACCTGACGACACCCTCGTCCTGCCTGCCGAGCTGTGGCAGCCGCTGCCCCAGACTCCGGCAGCCGTGGCCGCGCTGGTGCGGCAGTTGCTGCTGCATTGGGAGTTCCCGCCGCGGACGGTCGATGCCGTCGTCCTGGATGTCGAGGGGGCCGCCCCTCACCTGACCCGGCTCGCGCTGGTCGCCTCCCGGGTGGAGGTGCCGGGCATGGAGGATCTGCCTCCCCAGGCCCTCCCGGACGGGCCGCTGGAGGAGCTTCCCGGCACCCTCGACGAGCTGCACGTGGTGGGGGACGACCTGTTCTGGGAAGGCACCCCGCTCAGCGTCGCGGCCCACGTCCGCGAACTGCGCTTCCGCTGGCTGCTGCAGGACGGGCAGCTGGTCGGCGTCCGGCTCTCCGGGGAGGACGCACCCGGCACCTCCGGCAACCTGCGCCTGGAAGCCGAGCTCGACTCCTTCACGGAGGCCCTGCGGCGCACCATCGACCGCCCGCTGCGCGAGCACGGCGGCCACCTCCGGAAGCTGCGGGTGGACGCCACCCAGCTCGGCGACCGCAGCTACCGGGTGCGAGTCGAGGCCGCACTCCGCTGGAAGGTGCTTCCGCTGTCGGCCCGCCTGGAACTGGCGGCGACCGTCGACGACGACCTCGTCCTCCGGTTCTCGGATGTCGCGGCGTCCAGCCTCAACCCGCTCTGCGCCGTCGTGATCGCCTTCGGCCGCCGGCGTCTGGCGGAAGCCCTCGCCGAACCCGTCCCGCTCCGAGAGGTCTTCGGCGCCGAGCTCACCGACCTGACGATCCGCCTTGACCCCCGGCTCCTCATCGAGGCGTCCTTCGCGGATCTCCGCTAGTCACCGCTGGAGGCCCCAGGGGCTGCCTTTCGAAGCTGAGTTGCAGCGGGAGGTGAAGAACTTCATCAGTCGGGTGGCCGACTGATTGCTCACCGCGGCTGCGGAGCCCAGTACGTGTCCATTGTCCTACCGCGACGGTGGGCTCCCTCCTTTGGCTTCAGACGGCCCAGTAGCGGGATCGGGGTGGTGTCGCCGAAGAACGGCAGCAAGGTGCCGGTCTCCGTCTCGACCTGCTCGTGGACGGGAACTGTCAGGGCCTCGCGCCACACTGAGTTGATCGGTAGTGGGCGAGGGGGATTGCGATGAGTGACCGGGGCGGATTGATCGGGGGTTGGTCCTCGTTCCGCCATGCCGAGTTGGTATGGCGAGATGTTGGCTTCCATCCAACACACGGTCTCGACTGGACGACGCCGCGCGGTGGCCGCAGTCAACCACGAGCTGGTTGTGACCTACTGGCACATCGGCCGCGCGATCCTCGACCGTCAGGACGCGGAAGGCTGTGGCGCCAAGGTCATCGATCGGCTGTCGGCTGATCTCAAGGCGACGTTCCCAGACACCAAGGGCTTCTCTGCGCGCAACCTCAAGTACATGCGCGCCTTCTCAGCAGCGTGGAGTGTCGAGCAGGTTGTGCAAGCGCCTCTTGCACAACTGCCCTGGTATCACCAGCTCGCCCTGCTGGACAAGCTTCGCGACGGCACCACACGGCTATGGTTTGCACGACTGGCGGTCAAGGAAGGCTGGAGTCGCAACGTGCTGGCCCACCACATCGAAACACGTCTTCACCAGCGGGCGGGCAAAGCCATCACGAACTTCTCGGCCGTGCTTCCGCCGGAGGCTTCCGACATGCTGCAGCAGGCGACCAAGGATCCGTACCTCTTCGACTTCCTCGGATCGACCGACCTCAAGCTGGAACGCGATCTTGAGGAAGGTCTGCTTCACCACGTCAGTGACTTTCTGCTGGAACTCGGCCAGGGATTTGCGCTGGTTGGACGGCAGCCCCGGCTAGTGATCGGGAGTCAGGAGTTCCGTCCTGATCTGCTCTTCTACCACCTGCGTCTGCGACGCTACGTCGTGATCGAACTGAAAGCGGTCCCGTTCGAGCCGGGGTTCCTGGGACAGTTGGGCATGTACCTCGCCGCGGTTGACGACCTCGTCGCAGTGCCGGAGGACCAGCCCACGATCGGGCTGCTGCTGTGTCGCGGCAAGGATTCGCTCGTCGCGGAGTACGCGCTTCGTTCGTTGGCCGCGCCGGTTGGTGTGGCTGAGTGGGCGACCCAGTTGACGACGGAGTTGCCGGCGGAACTGGCCGCCTCGCTGCCCAGCATCGAGGTGCTGGAGGCGGAACTCGGTGATCCCCAGGGGCGATAGCAGCGGGCACCGCGAATCGTCCGATCGGAGGACGGGGTTTGCCGGTCGGGAGGATGGCGGGCGCACAGCTCGTCCCTAGGTTGGACGGGTGACCATTACTGCACCCGCCCTGCCCGACACCATCGCCCAGGCGGTGGACCTGACCAAGACCTACGGCTCCGGAGAGGCCGAGGTGCGCGCCCTGGACGGGGTGTCCGTCGGCTTCGCGCCGGGCTCGTTCAGCGCCATCATGGGGCCCTCCGGGTCGGGGAAGTCCACCTTGATGCACTGCCTGGCGGGGCTCGACCGGCCGACCTCGGGGCAGGTCCACCTGGGCGGCACCGAGATCACCGGGCTGCGCGACCGCGAGCTCACCGCCGTCCGGCGCGACCGGGTGGGCTTCGTCTTCCAGGCCTTCAACCTGCTGCCCACGCTGACCGCCAAGGAGAACATCCTGCTGCCGCTCGACCTCGCCGGGCGTCGCGCCGACCCCGCTGCCTTCGACCAGATCGTCGACTCGCTGCGGCTGGGCGACCGGCTGAAGCACCTGCCCTCCCAGCTCTCCGGCGGGCAGCAGCAGCGGGTGGCGATCGCCCGCGCGCTGATCACCCGGCCCCAGGTGCTCTTCGCGGACGAACCCACCGGCGCCCTCGACTCCCGCACCGGGACGGACCTGCTCAACCAGCTGCGCACCGCCACCCTCGCCCTCGGCCAGACCATCGTGATGGTCACCCACGACCCGAACGCCGCCGCCTACGCCGACCGCGCCGTCATCCTCAGCGACGGACGGATCGTGGACGATTTCCTGGCCCCGGACGCCGACCGCGTCCTGGCCGCGATGAAGACGCTGGGGGCCTGATGCTGCGCCAAGCGCTCCGGGAACTGCGCTACCACCCCTCCCGCTTCGTCGCGACCCTGGTCGCGATCGCGATCAGCGTCGCCTTCATGGCCGGCTCCTCGGTCATCGTGGCCACCGAGCAGAACGGCCTGGAACGCCAGCAGAACCTGCCGATGGCCAGCGCCGACGTGGTCGCTCAGATCAGCTACGACGCCAACTCGGCCGCCATCGGCGAGACGCTGGGCAAGCTGCCCGAGGTGGCCGCCGCCGAGGCCAGCCTGGTCGCCGGCGACGGCCTCAAGCACGGCACCGACTTCGCCTACCTGAGCCTGATCGGCCTGCCTTCGGAGCCCTTCCGCTGGTCGCAGCTGGTGGACGGACGCTGGCCCGAGAGCGGCGAGATCGTGCTCACCCGCGGTGCCGCGGCAGCCCTCAAGGTGAAGATCGGCGACACCCTCGAATCGAGCCTGGACGAGGTGAGCTACACCGTCGTCGGCCTGACCGGCGAGCCGAACTCGCTCTTCGTGCAGACCGGCTACCTCGCTCGCGAGGCCTTCACGCGCTACGACGTCGACCCGGCCGCGGGGAACGGCGTCTGGCTGGTGCGCGGCGCCCCGGGCGTCCCGGTCGACCAGGTCGTGCAAGCCGTGACGGCGGCCCTGCCCAGCGCCTCCGAGGTCGATACCGCCGCAGCCATCCGGGCCAAGGCGCTGGAGGAGCTGACCGACGGCTTCGAGGCCTTCCGCAACCTGCTGTGGGCCTTCGCCGGCATCGCCGCGGTGGTCGGCATGATCACCATCGCCAACACCTTCACCATTCTGCTCGCCCAGCGCCGCCGCCAGATCGGGCTGCTGCGCGCGGTCGGCGCCGCCGGCTCCCAGGTGCGCAACCGCTTCCTGGCCGAGGCGATCGCGCTGGGGGTGGTGGGCGCCGGGCTGGGGGTGCTGCTCGGGATCGGGCTGGCCGCCATCGGCGCCGCGATCACCGGTTCGCTGTTCTGGGGGCTCGCCCTGCCCGCCACCGACCTGGCGCTCGCCTTCGCGGCGGGGCTGCTGATCACCGTGGCCGCCGCCTATGTTCCGGTGCTGCGCGGCACCCGCGTCCGTCCACTGGAGGCGCTGCAGCCCGAACTCTCCAGCGACGAACGTCGGCGGGCCGGCTGGGTGCGCGGCGTGATCTGCGGGCTGCTGGTGGCCGGCGGGCTGGCGGTGGCGGTCGGCTCGCTCACCCTCGACAACCCGCTGCTGCCTGCCATCGCGGGCAGTGCGCTGCTGGCCCTGGGCGTGCTCTTCGGTGCGCCGCTCTTCGTCCCCTTGCTGCTGCGGGGGCTGGGCGCGCTGGTCTCCCCGCTGGGCGTCACCAGCCGACTGGCCGCGCAGAACGCCGTCCGGAATCCGCGGCGGGCCGCCGCCACCGCGACGGCGCTGATGCTGGCGGTCGGGCTGATCGTCACCCTGCAGGTGGGGACGGCCAGCGTCCGCGCCACCATGCTGAACGAGATCGACCAGCGCCGCCCGGTGGACGCCGCGGTGGCCACCTGGGGCTTCGAGGGATCCTTGCCCGCCGACCTGCGCGACCAGCTCGCCCGGGTTCCCGGCGTGGCCGCCGCGGTCTCGTTGCCGGTCGGCACCGTCGACTTCACCCGGGGCTCCGAGCAGTACCAGGGCCTGCCCGCGATCGGCTTCGACCCGGGCATGGCGGCGGTCGCGCCCGGCGTCCCGGCCGCGCTCGGCGACGACCAGATCCTGGTCTCCAGCCGGTCGGAGGCGGCAAAGGACGGGCAGCGCGTCACCCTCAGCGGGCCCAACGGCAGCGTGGAACTCACCCTCACCACCTCGCGCCTGCTGTCGCTCGGCGAGGTGATGGTCTCCCAGGCGACCCTGGCCAAGCTCGGCCCGGTCACCCCGGACGCCCTGGTCTGGCTCTCCATCCCCGAGCGCAGCCAGGCGATCTCCGCCGTCGGGCAGATCCACGACCTGGCCGGTGACGGTCAGTACTCGGTCACCGGGGGCGTGATCGAGGCCGCCCAGATCGAGGAGATCCTCAACCTGCTGCTGCTCATCACCACCGCCCTGCTCGCTGTGGCCGTGCTGATCGCCCTGGTCGGGGTCAGTAACACCCTCGGTCTGTCGGTCATCGAACGCACCCGGGAATCCGCCCTGCTGCGGGCGCTCGGCCTGCAGACCCGCTCGCTGCGGCTGATGCTGCTGATCGAGGCCCTGCTGCTGGCCGGCGTCGGCGTGCTGGTCGGGATCGGCGCCGGAGTCTTCTTCGGCTGGCTGGGCTCCACCGCCCTCACCGCGATGATGGACGGCGCCGACCCCCGGCTGGCCGTCGACCTGCCGCTCACCCTCGGCATGGTGGTCGTGGCGGTGGTCGCCGCAGCGCTGGCGTCCGTCCTGCCCGGACGCCGGGCCGCGCAGGCGTCCCCGGTCGAGGCGCTCGCCGACATCTGAGCGTCAGGTGGTGGCCGTGATCTCGGGCTGGACGGCGGGGGTCACGCGTGCCCGCAGCTGCCTGACCTCGGGGGCGAGCAGCGCCAGGCAGGTGGTGACCAGGCTGATCACTCCCGCGCCGATCAGCGCGGTGTGGACGCCGAAGGCCACCGTGGCGGGGCCGGCCAGGACGAGCCCGAGCGGGCCGAGCATCAGCGAGCCGAGGGCATCGTAGGAGGCCACCCGGGAGAGCGACTCGGCCGGCACCTCGTTCTGCATGGTGGTCATCCACCAGATCCCGAAGAGCTCGAAGCTCGCGCCCATCGCGAAGGCCGCCAGCACGACCGGCAGCAGCGGCGCGCTGACCCCGAGCAGGATCGCCGGGATGCCGGCGCTGAAGGTGAGCAGGGTGGCCACCAGGATCGGACGCCGCGGCTTCCAGACGAAGGCCAGCGAGACCCCGGCCACGGCGCCGACCGCCTCGGCCGCCAGGAAGGTGGTCCAGGTGGCCGGGCCGCCGAGCTCGGTCTCGGCGACGACCGGTCCGAAGACGCCGTGCGCGGCCTGCAGCACCATGATCATCAGCGAGAACTGCAGCACCACCACCCACAGCCACTGCCGGGAGCGGAACTCGCCCCAGCCCTCGACCAGTTGGCGCAGCGGGCTCTCCGCGGTGCTGGCCAGGGAGGACGAGATCTTCGGCAGGCCGAGCACCAGCACGCCCGCGACAAGGTAGAGCGCGCCGGCGGTGACCATCGCCCAGCCGCCGCCCAGCCAGATCACCACGGCTCCGCCGGAGACCAGCCCGGCCAGCCGGGCCGCGGAGGAGCCGCCGCTCAGCCAGGCGTTGGCCTGCTGCAGCTGCCCGGTGGGGACGAGGTCGGGAATGATGCCGGTCAGCGCCGGGTAGACCGCCGCGCCCGCCGTGCCGCCCAGCGCCGCCGCCAGGCAGAGCGCCCACACCGGGGCGTTCCCGGTCAGCATCATCAGGCCGATCGAGCCCATCGCGATCGCGCTCAGGAACTCGCCCCAGCGCAGCACCACCGCCCGCGGATAGCGGTCGGCGATCACCCCGCCGGCCAGCATGAAGACCACCAGCGGGGTGGTCTGGGAGAACAGGACGAGGGAGAGCGTGCCCGCGTCCGCCCCCGGAAGCCGCAGCACGCCGAAGGCCAGCGCGACCGGGGCGAAGGCCATGCCGAGCATGGAGATCGTCCGGGCGACCAGCAGCGTCACGAACGGACGGTTCGCGGTCAGCGCACGGGTGGAAGCGGGCAGGTTCATGGGAGTGTCTCTCGATGGGAGGGCCGGTTGGCCAGCCCTCCAGATTGTCACTCGCTCGTTGGCCACGCAACTCCCTACCGCCCTCCCCGGCTCTCCTGCGAACCCCGCCCTGCCGACAAGGTGTTGCCAAAGCGCCGAGGTCGGTTCCTCGGCCACACCTTGCCGGTGGGGAGGGGCGCGTTCGGGGGTGCGTCGGCCTGGTGTGGCCGACGGACGGCTGTCGGACGATCCGCCACACGTTGAGAGGCGGGCGAAGATCCCGGCGTCGGGTGATGTCGTTGATCGGCTTCTTGCGCCAGAAGCCGACAAGGTGCGACGACAGCTGGGGGTTCCGTGGGGTGGGGTCGATGGCGGACACTGGGGCATGGTCACCGTCCACGTTCATGTTCACGTCAAGGCCGATCAGGTCGAGCAGTTCGCCGCCGCCTCGGCCGAGAACGCCCGCAACTCGATCCAGGAGCCTGGGGTCGCCCGGTTCGACGTGCTGCAGGCGGTGGACGACCCGACCCGGTTCGTGCTGGTCGAGGTCTACCGCAGCCCGGAGGCGGTGTTGGCCCACAAGGAGACCGCCCACTACGCGCTCTGGCGGGACACCGTCGCCGAGATGATGGCCGAGCCGCGCCACTCCCAGAAGTACGAGTTGGTATTCCCGGAGGCCACCTTCCTGGTGTGACCTTCGTCTCAAGCCACCCACCTTGGTCATCCCCGCGTAGGCGGGGACCTCGGGGTGGGATCACGGCGGCCCGAGATTCCCGCCTTCGCGGGAATGACGGATGGATGGGCGGATCACACCAGAGTGGGGCTCTCCAGGTCGAGCAGGATGCGTTTGCGCTCGATGCCGCCGGCGTAGCCGGTGAGCGTGCCGTCCGCTCCGATCACACGATGACAAGGGACGATGATCGGAATCGGATTGCGTCCGTTGGCCGTCCCGACGGCGCGGGAGGCGGCATTGGTGAGGCCGAGCCGGTGCGCGATCTCCCCGTAGCTGGCGGTCTCGCCGTAGCCGATCTTCACCAGCTCGGCCCAGACCTGCTGCTGGAAAGCGGTGCCGCGCGGTGCCAGCGGCAGGTCGAAGTCGGTGCGCTCGCCGGCGAAGTACTCGGCGAGCTGGGCAGCGGCCTGCTGCAGCACGGGCTCCTCGGCGGCCTCGTCGCCGGGCCGGTCGCCGAAGGGTGAGAAGTCGATGGCGGTCAGCGCACCGTCGGCCGCCACCAGGCGCAGCGGGCCGATCGGGGAGTCAATCACGAGCCACATCGGTGGATCCTTCCAGGATGAATGCGGAATCGGCGTCCTTCGTGGTCACAGGGTGTGGCCGACGGTCCGTGGTCGGGACGTTCGCCCCACCTTGCGGGAAGGAGGTGGGCTGTTGCCGGAGGGAGGTCGATTGGTGGGCGGCCTCGTCGAGGAGGACGGTCCAGAGCAGGGCTTGGGCATAGGAGCGCCACGGCCGCCAGTTCTCGGCGAGGGACGCGGCTTGGGCGGGGTCGTGGCCCAGACGGGTGAGGGCGTGCCGGGTGCCGAGATCGGTGGGTAGGAAGGCGTCCGGGTCGCCGAGGGCGCGGATCGCGATGTAGCCGGCCGTCCAGTCGCCGATGCCGGGCAGGGCGAGCAGCCGTTCCCGCGTCCGCTGCCGGTCGGGGCCGCGGTCGAGGGCCAGGTCGCCGTCCACCAGCGCCTGGCAGAGGCCGACGAGTGCCCGGGCACGGGCCTTCGGCATCGGCAGATCGGCCGGGTCGAGCGCCGCGAGGGCGTCCGGCGAAGGGAAGAGGTGGGTGAGGCTCCCGGAACCCGCAGCGACATCCCGAGCCACGACACCCACAGAAACCGGGTGATTCAGATCGTCTGGGTGCGCCTTGCCCGCACTGGCCCTGATCTGCCCGGTTTCTGCGGACGGGGGGATGGTCCGTCGGTCCTCCCGCTTTCCGCCGCCCCCTTCCGCACAAACCGGGTGATTCAGGTCTTCTGTGTGCGCATTGCACGCGCCGGCCCTGATTTGCCCGGTTTCTGCGGACCGGGGGGTCCGTCGGCCCTCCTCCTGCTTCCCGCCGCTCCCTTCTGCACAAACCGGGTGATTCGGGCCTCCCGCGTGCAATGTGTCCGCACCGGGCCTGGATTGCCCGGTTTGTGCGGGGTGGTTCGGGTTGGTGATCTGTTCGGGGGTTGCTCCCAGCCGTTCGCCGTGCTGCCGGACCAGCCTGCCCAGGACGGTTCGCGCCCCTGAGACCGAGATCTGCTGGCCCACGATGGCCCGGACGGCGACCTCGGCGCCGTCCGCGTGGCCGGGCACCCGGAGGCCGGGGCGGCGGCTCAGCACCGGACCCAGCACCGGGTCGTGGCCCAGCACGGAGGCCACCGCCACCGGGTCGCAGTCGGCGTCGATCAGGCGGCGGGCCCGCTCGACGGCGGCGGCGATGTCGCGCAGATCACCCAGTTCGAGTTCGAGGGGAATCGTGGCGGTGCCGACGTCCGGCAGGTCGGGCAAGTCGATCCGGAGGACGCCGGGCGCGTGGGGCAGTCGCAGGGTCCGGGCGTACCAGCCGTCGCCGACCACCTCGACCCCGGGCAGCGCGCGCGGCCCCAGGAAGCGCAGCAGGCTGCTGCCGTGGAACGGGGTCCGGACGGCCAGCCGCAGCCTGATGGCGCCCGGCGTGCGCACCCGGCGTCCCGGACGATCGCGCAGCTGGGTGGGGGTCGTCCCGTAGACCGCGCGAATCGTGTCGTTGAACTGCCGGACCGAGTCGAAGCCGGCGGCGAAGGCGATCTCGGCGAAGCTGAGGCCAGTGGCGTCGATCAGGGTGCGGGCGGTTTGGGCGCGGCGGGCGCGGGCCAGGGCGAGCGGTCCGGCGCCGAGTTCGGTGGTGAGCACCCGGGTGAGGTGACGCGGGGTGTAGCCGAGCCGCGAAGCCAAGCCGCCGACCCCTTCGCGATCCACGACCCCGTCCGAGATCAGGCGCATCGCGCGTCCGGCGGTGGTCGCCTGGACGTCCCACTGCGGGCTGCCCGGGGTCGCGTCCGGGAGGCACCGCTTGCAGGCCCGGTAGCCGGCCGACTGGGCAGCCGCGGCCGTCGGGTAGAAGCTGACGTTGCGTTCAGCGGGCGTGCGCGCCGGACAGCTCGGCCGGCAGTAGATGCCGGTGGTCGCCACCGCCGTGTAGAAGACCCCGTCGAACCGCCGATCCCGCGAGGACACCGCCCGATAGCAGGTCGCGTGGTCGGGAATCGGCGTCATGCGTCCATCCTGCCCTGCGTCGCGAACCGAACCTAGCGGAAATCGGACACAGTGGTGGCGGACTCTGGGCCGGCCGCCGATCGCCGACGGCGTGGTCGTACCGCGGCAACGACGGCGAGGGCTCCGAATATGACGAGCTCCGGCGCGGCGATCGGGAGCCCAGTGGCGGTCATCAGGAGGCCGTACCCGCCGCAGGCGATTCTGGCGGCGAGACCGCCGAACGCGGCAAGAGCCAGGCCTGCGAGCGCCAGCACCGCCAGCACGGCGTTCAGGGTCGTCGGGGTCCGGTCGTCCGGATCGATGCCGGGGCTTCCGAGCGCGAAGAGGCCGGCGGCACCCAGGAAGACCACCGACAGCGCGGCGAGCAGCGCCCGGGACCACAGATACCGATCGTCGGCGACATTGGACATGGCCCGAGGCTATGCGTTGCCGCAAACCTCGGCTTCGTGGCCGCGGATCAGTGTCCGAAGTCGTCGGAGTCGGTGACGTGGGCCTCGCCCTGGTCGAGGGCGTCGATGGCGGCCGACTCGTCAACGGTCAGTTCGAAGTCGAAGACGGCCAGGTTCTCCTGCTGGCGGACCGGCGAGGCCGACTTCGGGATCGGGACGTAGCCGTGCTGGACATGCCAGCGCAGGACGACCTGTGCGGGGGTGCGGCCGTGGGCCTCGGCGATCCCGGTGATCGCCGGGTTGGTCAGCATTTCGACGGGCTTGATCGGGCTCCACGACTCGGTGACGATGCCGTGCTCGGCGTGGAAGGCGGCGGTGGCGGCCCGCATGGCGTACGGGTTGAGGTTGATCTGGTTCACGTCCGGGACGGTGCCGGTGGCGTCGATCAGTCGCTGCAGGTGGGCGGGCTTGAAGTTCGAGGTGCCGATGGCCCGGACGACACCCGCCTCCAGCAACGCCAGCAGCCCCTCGAAGGCCTCGACGTAGGTGCCCTGATCGGGGTTGGGCCAGTGGATCAGCAGCAGGTCGAGGTAGTCGACGCCTAGCCGGGCCAGGGAGGCCTCGGCGGCCTGGCGGGCGCCGTCCACGCTGTGCCAGCGCCGGTTGAACTTGGTGGTGAGGAAGATCTCCTCGCGGGGCACGCCGGAATCGCGCATGCCCTGGCCGACGGCCGCCTCGTTGCGGTAGTTCTCCGCGGTGTCGATCAGCCGGTAGCCGGCCTCGATCGCGGTACGGACGGCAGCCGCGCCCTCGGCGGCGAGCAGTGGCCAGGTGCCCAGGCCGATCGCCGGGATCTCGGCGCCGTGGGCGAGCGTGATGGTGGGAACGGTCATGGATCCAAACTAGTCTGGCGGATCAGCTTTCGAAGTCGCCCAGCCACTGGCTGAGCAGGCGCTCCAGCGCGGCGCGCTCGGACGGGGAGAGGGCGCCGAGCAGGCGGGCCTCGTTGCGCATGTGCGCCGCGTAGGCCTCGTCGATCAGCTCACGGCCGGCGGTGGTGAGGGCGACGTAGCGGCCCCGGCCGTCCGCCTCGCTGGGGCGGCGGGAGACCAGGCCGGACGCCTCCAGCCGGTCGAGCCGCTTGGAGATCGCGCCGGTGGTGACCATCGTGTAGCGGGCGAGTTCGCCGGGTGCGAGCTCGTAGGGAGGGCCTGAGCGGCGCAGGGTGGCCAGCACGTCGAACTCGCCCTCGCCCAGGCCGTACTGCGCGTACACCGGCAGGAGCTCGGCGGTGAGATGCGCCGCGAGCCGATGCAGCCGGCCGATCACCAGCATCGGGGTGCTGTCGAGATCCGGTCGTTCCCGTAGCCACTGCTGGTGGGCTCTGGCCACCCGATCGCTGCTCACCCTTGCAGGATAGCTTCCATGGAAGTTAAAGTAACTTCCATGGAAGTTAATGGACGCTGGGTCGCCCTCACCGCGGTCGCTCCGATCACCTGGGGCGCCTCCTACTTCGTGACCCGTCAGCTGCTGCCGCTCGATGCTCCGCTGTGGGGAGCGACGCTGCGGGCGCTGCCCGCCGCCATGGTGCTGCTCGCCCTCGTCCGCGCGCTGCCTCGCGGAGCGTGGATCTGGCGGTCGGTCGTGCTGGGGCTGCTGAACGTGGGCGTCTTCTTCGTCCTGGTCTATCTCGCGGCGCAGTTGCTGCCCAGCGGCGTCGCCGCGTCCATCATGGCGATCTCGCCGTTGACCTTGGCGGGCATGTCCTGGGCTCTGGTGGGGGAACGGCCAGCCGCTCGGATGTTGGCCGGGGCGGTGCTCGGCATCGCCGGGGTGTGGCTGATCGTCACCGTGGGCACCGGACGGTTCGACGGACGCGGAGTGCTTGCCTCCCTGGCGGCGCTCGTCCTGTCATCGGTCGGGTACGTGCTCGCCAAGCGGTGGAAGGACGACACCCCGGTGCTGGCGGTCACCGCCTGGCAGCTGCTGGCCGGCGGGCTCGGACTGCTGCTGGCCGCCGTGCTGGTCGAGGGGGCGCCACCGGCGCTCGACCTGCCGGCCGTGGCGGGCTTCGCCTTCCTGAGCCTGATCGCGACCGCGCTCGCCTTCGTCTGCTGGTTCACCGGGCTGGCCCGGCTCAGCGCCGGGACGGTGGGCATCGTCGGGCTACTGAACCCGGTCACCGGGCTGCTGCTGGGCGCCGGGCTGGCCGGGGAGCGGCTGACCCTGACCCAACTGGCCGGGGTCGGCCTGGTGCTGGGTGGCATCCTGCTCGGCAGGCAGCGGGCCTCAGCGCCGGCCGGAACCGAGCGGAGCCGCGGTTCGACCCCCGTCGGTGGGCCCGAGACCACCCTGGCAGCCGGGGCAGTAGAACATCGGACGCTCTCGCAGTGGCGGGCCGATCGAGGCGACCCGGACGGTCGTGCCGCAGCGGCGGCAGGGCCTGCCGGAGCGTCCGTGGACGTAGGTGTTCCGGCCCCGCTGGGTGAACCCGGTCGAGGACGGGGTCGCGTGCTGGATGCTCGCGTTGAGGAACCGGCGCGCCCGTTCGACGACTGCCGCCAGGGCTGAGCCGGGCAGGTCGGCGACGGGAAGCCACGGCGGGAGCCGCTCGGCGAAGAGGGTCTCGCTGGCCCAGATGGTGCCGATGCCGGCCAGGTTGGTCTGGTCGAGCAGGGCGGCGCCGATGGTGGTGTCGGCAGCGGCGAGGTTCGCGACCGCCCGCTCGGCGTCGAAGCCGGGGTCGAGCAGGTCGGGGCCGAGATGGCCGACCAGGGTGTGCTCGTCGGCGGTGCGGACGAGGTCGAGCATGCCGAGATCGACGCCGATGGCGGTGTAGTCCGTCCCGGCCAGAACCGCCCGGACGAAGCCGCCGCCCATGGATTCGGGACGGCGTCCCGACACCCGCTGGCCGACCCGGACGATCCCAGACGACGACCGCCACGCCGCGTCAGCGGCGGGAAGGGATGGAGTCTTGACGGCTGATGCCTTGTCGTCCGGGATCGTCCTGCGGATCACCCAGGAGCCGTCCATGCGCAGGTGGGAGTGCAGCGTCCAGCCACTGTCCAGCCTGGTCAGGATGTGTTTGCCGCGGGGGACGGTCTCGACGACGGTCATGCCGGCCAGCCTCGCGGTGGAGATGCCGGGCCAGCGCAGGTCGGCGTCCAGCAGCCGCCGTCCGGAGAGGGCGTCGTCCAGCCGGTGCGCGGTGCGCCAGACGGAGTCACCTTCGGGCATCGGGCGTCCTCATCGGCGTAGCACCAGGCCGCGCGGGGTGAGCCGGAAGCCGGCCTGCTCCAGCGCCGCGGTGAGCGGGTGGGAGGAGCCGAGCACGGCCTCGCCGTCCACCTTGCCGACCCGCAGCGTGCCGAGGTTTCCGGCGTGGACGGCGGCCGCCAGCGCGGTCGCGGCGGCATTGAGGACGGACGGCCGCTCGCTCCAGGAGAGCAGGGTGCGGCCGCCGCGCTCGACATAGAGGACGAGGTCGCCGTCGACCAGCACCACCAGCGCACCGGCCTTGCGGCCCGGCTGGTGACCCTTGGCGTCGTCGGTGCGGGTGGGCCAGGGGAGCGCCGCGCCGTAGGGATTGGCCGGGTCGCAGGCCGCCAGGACGAGGGCCTCGCCGGCCACCGGATCGTCCAGCGGACGGGAGAAGGCACGCAGCCGGTCCACCGCGCCGACCGCGGCGAACTGGGCCGCGCCGAGCCGTTCGACGAAGTAGCCGCGGCGCACCCTCCCGGCGTCCTCGGCGGCGGCCAGCACCCGGTAGATGCCGGCAAAGCCGCCCTCGATGCCCTCGGCTGCGACCGAGCCGCGGGTGATGATGCCGTAGCGATCCAGCAGGGCCTCGGCGGTGGCGACCGCGCGGGCCGTCGGATCGTTGTCGGGTGCCGGCAGGGCGGACCACCGTCCGGCAGCGGTGGGTGGGCTGGTGCGGCGGACCGGTGCGCGAGCCAGACCGCGTCCGAACCGGGCGCGGGGTGGCGCGGTGGGCCGGCTTCGGTGGGCGGTGCTGGCGTGCCCGAGCTGGGCCCGCAGCGGGGCGAGGGTGTCGTTGGTGGCGAAGCCCGCCCAGACCAGCTCCCACAGAATCTCGGTGAGGGCGTCGTCACTGAGAGATCCCGGGGCGAGCCCGGGATGACGGTGAAGGGGTGCGGCGGGGTCCGGGGTGGGAGCCACGGACGATCCCTGAGCTCGGTTTACCCCGAGCGTGTCGAGGGGACGAAGGGTCGGCTGGAGTTGGCCCGCGCCCGTGCCGCCGCCAAGGGTCGTCCCCAGCTGGTCCGCCAGGGCGCGGAAGAA
The DNA here is from genome assembly GCA_027492575.1 of Propionicimonas sp. Classification (GTDB taxonomy): domain Bacteria; phylum Actinomycetota; class Actinomycetes; order Propionibacteriales; family Propionibacteriaceae; genus Propionicimonas. The sequence goes on along the minus strand of JAPUEM010000034.1, from coordinate 9,807 downwards.
GTAGCCGCCGCCGTCGAGCAGCAGATCCAGCAGGCGCCGGGCCGGTTCGCTGAGCAGATCCGGGTCGGGGGTGGCCAGGGTGAGCTCGGCGCCGTCCGCCGGGTGCAGGCTCACCCAGCCGTCGCCGCCGGCCAGCGAACCGTGACCTTGCCAGAGCACCTCGCCGCCGGCCGTGAGCTCGTCCAGCATGGCCGGGCGGTAGTCGCGCACCCGCGCCGGCAGCACCAGCGACTCGATCGCGCTGGCCGGCAGCGGGACGCCGGCCAGCTGCTCGACCGCGCGCAGCACCCCGTCGATGCCGCGAAGCTCGCCCACCCCCTGCCAGCTGGGCAGGAATCGCGCGAAATCCCGGGTGGCGACGGGTTCCACGGCATTGCGCAGGGCGGCCACCGAGCGTCGCCGCAACAACTGGAGGACGCGGGGATGGCAGAACTGGGTGCGGCCGCCGGATTCCGACGCTTGGCCGGATGTCAAGGGAACCTGGTCAGAATTGGCCGAAATCTGGCTACCGCCGGCCGAAATCTGGCCGTTTGTGGCCGAAATCTGGCCGTTTTCCACTTGACACCAGCCGGGTGGACGCAGATCGCCTTCCACGAGGCGGTCGGTCGCGGCGAGCCGGCGCAGCACGTCCCGGGCGACCGCTGGGGCGAGCCCAAGCGAGGCAGCGAACTCAAGGCCGGTGAAGGGGGCGTGGGTGCGGGCGTAGCGGGTGGCCAGATCGCCCAGTGGATCGTCGACCGGTTCGAGGAAGGCGTCCGGGATGCCCAGTGGGGGCGCGATCCCGAGGGCGTCGCGCAGCTTTCCGGCGTCTTCCACGGCAGCCCAGTGCTCGGTGCCGGCGAGTTGAACGCGGATCACCCGGCGTTCGTCCTCGAGCCGGTGCAGCCAGGCTGTGGTCGCGTTGAGATCCCGGGTCTGTTCCTCACCCCGCTGACGCGGTGTTCGTCGAGACTCCTCCCTTCCCGCCGCTGACGCGGCGTGGCGGTCGTTGTCTAGCTCCGGGATGACGGTGGTGGAGTGGGGTGCGTCGGTGTCGGTTGGTGGCGTGGCGGGGTGAGCCGCTTTGACGGGTGCTTCTGCCGAGCGAGGGTCGGGTTCGCAGCGGGCGGCGGCTGCTGCCGGGGTGAGCGGGCCGATCGAGCGGAGGATGTCGGTGAGCTCGTCGGGGTCGCGGGCTCGGCGTCCGTCGGCCAGGTGCTGGAGTTCGAGTTCGGTTCGGGTGAGCGCGTCCGGGTCGAGCAGGTCGGCCAGCGAGAGGCCCTCGGCCGTCCCGAGCAGGTCGGCCAGCAGAGTTGGGTCGAGGGCGAGGGCGGCGGCGCGGCGCTCGGCCAGCGGCGAGTCGCCCTCGTAGAGGAACTGGGCGACGTAGCCGAAGAGCAGCGAGGAGGCGAACGGGGAAGCGCGCGGGGTCTCCACCACCGCGGTCGCGATCTCGCGGGAGCGGATGCCGCGCAGCAGATCGGCCAGGGCGGGCACGTCGAAGACGTCGTTGACGCACTCGCGGACCGCCTCCAGCACGATCGGGAAGCTGGGGTACTGGCTGGCCACCTCCAGCAGTTGCGCGGCCCGCTGGCGTTGCTGCCACAGCGCCTGCCGACGGTCGGGCCGGCGACGGGGGAGCAGCAGCGCTCGTCCCGCGCACTCCCGGAACCGGGCGGCGAAAAGCGCCGAGCCGCCCAGCTGCGCGGTCACCTGGGCGGCGATGTCCTCGGGATCGGGGAAGAGCAGGTCGAGCAGTTCGTCGGCGCCCTGACCGGGATTCCCGCCTTCGCGGGAATGACGGAAGGAGTGGGCTTGGGAAGGACGGGAGAGGTGGGCTTGGAACTGACGGAAGGGGTCGGTTTGGGACGGCGAGGAGGGGTCGCCTTGGGGGTGGCGGGGTGGAGCCGGGGAGTCGTCCTCGTCCTCCCACCACTGGGTGTCG
>JAPUEM010000034.1:0-7783 GCA_027492575.1 Propionicimonas sp. | reverse complement strand
GGGGTGGCGGGGTGGAGCCGGGGAGTCGTCCTCGTCCTCCCACCACTGGGTGTCGGGGAGACGGAAGACCATGCCGTCGTCGGCGTGCATGGCCTGGACATCCACGCCGTAGCGTTCGCGCAGGCGGGCGCCCACCAGGAGTGCCCACGGGGCGTGCACCTGCGAGCCGAAGGGGGAGTGGACGACCACCTGCCAGTCGCCCAGCTCGTCATGGAAGCGCTCGACCACGATCTGGCGGTCGGTGGGCAGCTTGCCGGTGGCCTCGGTCTGCTCGGCCAGATAGGTGAGCAGGTTGTCGGTCGCCCACTCGTCCAGGCCGGCCTTCGCCACCCGCTGGCGGGCCTTCGCCGGGGACAGCCCGGAAAGCTCCCGGACGAACCCGCCCAGCGCGCGACCCAGCTCGGCCGGACGGCCCAGCGCATCGCCCTTCCAGAACGGCAGCCGGGCCGGCATCCCGGGGGCCGGGGTGACCAGCACCCGGTCGTGGGTGATCTGCTCGATCCGCCAGCTGGAGGTGCCGAGCGCGAAGATGTCGCCCACCCGCGACTCGTAGACCATCTCCTCGTCCAGCTCGCCGACCCGGCGGCCCCCTTGCCCCGGACCTGATCCGGGGTCGCCGGCGATGAAGACCCCGTACAGGCCCCGATCGGGGATCGTCCCGCCGCTGGTCACCGCCAGCCGCTGGGCGTTGCGCCGTCCGGTCAGGGTGCCGGCGACGCGATCCCAGACCAGCCGGGGGCGCAGTTCGGCGAAGTCGTCGGAGGGGTACCTGCCGCTCAGCATGTCGAGGACGGATTCCAGCACCGCCCGGGTCAGTCCGGTGAACGGCGCCGCACGGCGTACCAGGGCTTCCAGGTCGGCGACCGTCCAGGTATCCATGGCCACCATCGCGACGATCTGCTGGGCCAGCACGTCCAGCGGGTTCGCGGGGATGCGCAGGGCTTCGATCGCGCCGGCCCGCATCCGCTCGACCGTGACCGCGGTCTGCACCAGATCGCCGCGGAACTTCGGGAAGAGCACGCCGTGGCTGACCGCGCCCACCTGGTGCCCGGCCCGTCCCACCCGCTGCAGCCCGGAGGCCACCGAGGGCGGCGCCTCCACCTGGATCACGAGATCGACCGCACCCATGTCGATGCCCAGTTCCAGGCTGGACGTCGCCACGACCGCGGGTAGCCGGCCAGACTTGAGGTCCTCCTCGATCTGCTGGCGCTGCTCCCGGCTGACCGACCCGTGGTGGGCGCGGGCGACCACACCCGGGACCGTCCCGGACCACGACTCTGCGCTGGGTTGCGACGGAGATCCCGGATCAAGTCTGTTCCGAGCACCGCTGACGCGTTGCTCGTCGAGACTCGTGCGACTTCGTTCGCTTGCGCGTCCGAAGTCTTCTCGTCTGGGATGACGGTGGTCGGGTTGGTCGCGCCGCCAAACTTCACTGTCACCCCGGACTCGATCCGGGGTCTCTGCCCGACCACGGCCAGGGTGGCCCTTTGTGCTACCCGCTCCGCCCATGGCCTCCGCGGGTGCGCGATCTCGGCGGATGAAGCTGTCGCGTGACGACCCTTCGACAAGCTCAGGGATCGTAGAGTCGCGGTTGGGGCGGTAGATCCTCTCAAATCCACCGCTGCCCACCTGGTCAGGAGCTTCGCCGGTGGTGCGCTCCCACCAGAGCTCGTTCAAGCGGGCGGTGAGGCGCTCGGCGAGGCGGCGGGAGTTGGCGAAGACCAGGGTCGAGCGGTGGGACATCACCAGATCGAGGATCTGCTCCTCCACGTGAGGCCAGATGGAGGTGCGCTGCGGGTCGGCGGTGGCGGCACCCGACAGATCGCCGGTGGCGTCGCCGATCGCCGCCAGGTCGGGGACGGGCACCACCACGTCCAACTGCCAGCGCTTCTCGCTGGCTGGGGCCACGATGTCGACCGGACGTCCGCCGGCCAGGAACCGGCCGACCTCCTCGATCGGACGGACGGTCGCCGACAGCCCGATCCGTTGCGCGGGCTTCGGCAGCAGGGCGTCCAGTCGTTCCAGGCTGAGCGCGAGGTGGGCGCCGCGCTTGGTGCCGGCCACGGCGTGCACCTCGTCCAGGATGACGGTCTCGACGCCCCGCAACGATTCCCGTGCGGCCGAGGTGAGCAGCAGGAAGAGCGATTCCGGCGTGGTGATCAGGATGTCGGGCGGGTTCCGGGCGAAGGCACGGCGCTCCTCGGCCGGGGTGTCGCCCGACCGGACGCCCACCCGGATCTCCGGACGCGGCAGCCCCAGCCGGGCCGCGGCATGGCCGATGCCCACCAGGGGCGCCCGCAGGTTGCGCTCGACGTCCACCGCCAGGGCCTTGAGCGGCGAGATGTAGAGGACGCGGCAGCGCCGCTGCGGATCGGCAGTGCTCGAGTCGGAAATCCCGGATCGAGCCCGGGACGACGTGGTTGGGTGAGTCAGCTCCGTCCCCGCCGGTGGGGCGAGGCTCAGCCGGTCTAGCGCCCACAGGAAGGCGGCCAGGGTCTTGCCCGAGCCGGTCGGCGCGACCACCAGCGCGTGCTGCCCGGTCGAGATGGACTCCCAGGCCCCGGCCTGGGCCGGGGTGGGCGCGGCGAAGTTGCTCCGGAACCACGCCGCGGTCGCCGGAGAGAAGCGTTCGAGCACTCCGTCCGTCACGGCGACAACTCTGCCACTTGCCTCCGACAACGGCTTGAGGCGGGATGAAAGGAGGCGAACTACACTGTTCTCGTGTGCACGGGTCCCGTATGCTTGGTGCATGAAGAACGTGACCCTGAGTGCTCGCGAGGAGGACATCGAGGCCGGACGCGCGCGCGCCCGAGCCGACCACACGACGCTGAACGAGCAGTTCCGCCAGTGGCTCGCCGCCTACGCGCGGCGCACCGACCCGGTCGCCGATTTCGACGCGCTCATGGAAGAGCTGAACGGCCAGGTGGTCGTAGGCCAGTCGTTCAGCCGCGAGGAGCGCAATGCCCGTTGAGCGGTTCCTCGACACGAACGTCTTCGTGTACGCCGTCGATCCAACCGACCAGCGCAAGCAAGAGATTGCACGGGACCTGCTTCGCCAGGGTCTCGTCGACGGCTCGACCTGCACCAGCTACCAGGTGACGCAGGAGTGGCTGAATGTCGTGTTGAAGTTGGCTCGGATCCCGCTCGGGGCGTCCCAGGCTCGTGCGTTCATCGATCGAGCCATCCTGCCGATCACTTCGGTGTGGCCGTCGGCGGGCTTGTTTCACGCCGCGCTCGACGCGCACGGTCGCTGGAGTCTCAGCTTCTACGACGCCCTCGTCGTGGCCGCCGCGCAACAGTCCGGGGCTTCGATCCTGGTGTCGGAGGATCTCCCAGACGGGCAACGTCTCGGTGCCGTGACAGTCTGGAACCCGTTCGTCTAGGACAAGCTGCTGGAGCGATAGCGGTTCGGGGTGAGGCCGAGGACGGTGCGGAAGTCGGTGGTGAGGTGGGCGTGATCGGCGTAGCCGAGGTCGGCGGCCACCTGGGCGATCGTGACGGTGGGGTCGTCGCGCAGGCGCTGGGCGGCCTCCTGCAGGCGGTAGCGGCGGATCACCGCGAGCGGAGTCAGCCCGATGTGGCGCCGGGCCAGCCGCTGGACGCTCCGCATCGAGAGACCGAGCTTCCGGGCCACCTGCTCGACTCGGACGACGCTCGGGTCCGTGGCGATCAGGTCTTCCATCGCGTTCGCCAGGGCACCGCTCTCGTCGACCGGCGCCAGGTTCTCGGACGCCCACCTGACGAAGACCTCGACGGCCCGCGCTCGGCCCGTCGCCTCGTCGGGCTCCGTCATGGCCAGGACGATCTCTCGCTGCAACGCGGGGGAGGGGAACGGCGTCTCGGTATTGCGAAGGCGGCCGGGCTCCTCGCACAGCGACGCCAGCCCGCCCGGACGCAGCAGCGCCCCGACCGCCCAGCCGCGACCGCGGAGATCGCGATGGGAGGCGCCCGTGGTGGGGCCGGAGAGCGACACCCCGTCGGGCTGCACGACGAGGTTGGACGCCGGGAACGGCAGCAGCTCCTGCCGCGAACTGCGTCCGGGGGCGAGGTTCCAGCGCGGAATCCAGAACCATCGGACCAGACCCTCCAGCTCCGCCGGCGCCGGCACGCGGTGGAAGGTCGGCAGCCGGGTCGGGTAGAGGACGCCTCGTCCGTCCTCGGTCATGGGCACCCTCCCGCCAGGTCGTCGCGAATCTACAAGTCAGCGCGCCCGCCGACGCCTAACGTCACCATCATGAACGAACAGGACGAACCCCGGCTCGGTGTCTCCGGGCAGCACACGACGAACGGCCTTCCGCACGGCTCGACGAGCCTGACCCCCTTCCTCGCCATTCCGGGCGCCGCCGGCGCCATCGAGTTCTACCGGACGATCTTCGGCGCCCGTGTCGTCGACGTGACCGAGTTCGGTGGCCTGGTGGTGCACGCGGATCTCGACTTCGGCAGCGGACGGCTGCAGCTCGGTGAGCCCACCGCCGAGTACGGTCTCGTCCCGCCGCCCGCCGGCGAACAGGACTGCTACTCGATCGGCCTCTACTGCGCCGACGTGGACGCGGTCGTGGCAGCCGCGGTGGAGGCCGGCGCGACCGTCCGCGAGGCACCGACCAACTTCGTCTCCGGCGACCGCTTCGCCTCGATCCGCGACCCCTTCGGAGTGCGCTGGTCGATCCTCTCCCGCGTCGAGGACCTCTCCGAGGACGAGAGCGCACGCCGCGTCGCCGAGTGGGCGGCCGCGTACCAGGCTGCCTCCGACCAGGACTGAGCAGCCGCCATCGGTGCAGCGGTCCGACGCTGCCGTCGAGGGTCAGCCCAGGGAGTATCCGACCTAGCCGGCTATGCGACCGCCGTTCTTGTCGTTGTCGGGCGGGTCAATCCCGCCGATCCGAGCCGGACCGCCGCAGTTGTCGTTCTGAGGCCGGTTTCGGGCCGAATGGCGACAAGACCGGCGGTCGCGTTCCGAAACCGGCCGGAGACCGGCGACATGGCGACAAGAGTGGCGGTTCGGCCGGCGAGCCAGGCTTTTCCTCCCCGGCTACCTTGGGGGAATGAGCTTCACGTTCCGCGGCGGCGCGGCCGCATTCGTCCTCTCCACGTTGATGCTGGCCGGCTGCGCGACCACCTCGCCGGTGCCGGCCGCGCCGTCCCAGACCCCGACCCCGGAGGAGCCGGCGATGGAGCTCGCCGCGGCCTGGCTCGACGCCGGCCGGATGATCGGGCTGGTCACCTGGGGATCGTCCTCCTGCGTGCCGCACGCCGAGGCGGCCACCGCATCCGGTCAGGAGATCACGGTCACGCTGGTCGACGCCACCGATGGACCCTGCACGGCCGACTACGGGCCCCGCGCCAGTGAGATCGCCGTACCGGCCGGCGTCGACCCGCACCAGCCGGTCACCGTGCACCTGACCTACCTCGACCAGACCGCCGATCTCACCCTCGCCGGCGACGAAGAACTGACCGGCACCCCCGGTGATCCGACCGACTACCAGCCCACCGCCGGCTGGTTCAACGACAACGGCATCGCCCTGCTGACCTGGGGATCGTCCTCCTGCCGGCCGCAGGTCGCCGGCATCGAGGAGACCGCGGACGGCATCACCGTGAACTTCACCCCCCATGACGGAATGTGCACGATGGACATGGCGCCCCGGGTGACGGTGCTCTACGTTGAGCAGGTCGATCGCGACCGGTCGCTCACCCTGGCCGGCGACAACCTGGACGCCACCATCCCGATCCTGGGATAGACCCTCCGAGGGGGAACCATGGCCGATTCGCGCATCGTCCTGCGCGCGGGCGGCGTCTCCATCCTGCTCACCGCCGGCGAATCCGGTCTCCCAGCGGTGCTGCACTGGGGTGCGGACGCCGGCGACCTCACCGAGAGCGACTTCCGCGCGTTGGAGCGTGCCGACGTGATGCCCCTCGCCCCCAACACCCCGGACGAGCCGGTGCGCCTCGGCATCGTGCCGGAGGCACGCTTCGGCTGGCTCGGCACACCGGGCCTGATCGGCTCCCGCGCGGGCCGCGACTGGAGCCCCGACTGGCAGGTCGTGGCCGTCGACCTCGACGGCGAGGCCACCAGCGGCTTCGTCACCGCCGGCGCCGCGACGGTTGGCTACCGGGCGGTGGCCGCCGGGCTTGAACTGCTGCTCACCGTCGAACTACTGCCCACCGGGCTGGTGCGCGTCCGCGCGACCCTCACCAACGCCGGGGACGACCCCTACCGCGTGGACGAGCTCACCCTGCGCCTGCCCGTCCCCGAGACCGCCCGGGAGATCCTCGACTTCGCCGGACGCTGGGGGAACGAGCGGGTGCCACAGCGCACCCGGCTCGGGGTCGGCGCTCACCGCCGGGAGGGACGCCGCGGCCGCACCGGCGCGGATGCGGCCTACGTCCTCAGCCTCGGCGAGGCGGGCTTCGGCTACGGCGGCGGCGAGGTCTGGGCCGTCCACACCGCGTGGAGCGGCAACCACCTGCACGTCGCCGAACGCGATGCCAACGGCTTCCAGCTGATCGGCGGCGGTGAACTGCTGCTGCCCGGGGAAGGGACGCTCGCTCACGGTCAGAGCTACGGGACGCCCTGGGTCTACTTCAACCACGCTTCCGGCCTGGACGCGCAGGCGGCCCGCTTCCACGCACACCTCCGTGCGCTGCCGGTGAACCCCGGCCCGGATCGTCCGGTGACGATCAACGTCTGGGAGGCGGTCTACTTCGACCACGACGCCACCCGGCTGATCGACCTCGCCGAGCGGGCCGCCACCCTGGGCATCGAACGCTACGTGCTGGACGACGGCTGGTTCGGCTCCCGTCGCGACGACCGTTCCGGGCTGGGCGACTGGGTGGTGAGCCCCGAGGTCTGGCCGGACGGGCTGCACCCGCTGATCGACCGGGTGCGCGGGCTCGGGATGCAGTTCGGGCTCTGGTTCGAGCCGGAGATGGTGAACGAGGATTCCGACCTCGCCCGCGCCCACCCGGAATGGATCATGCGGCCCGGCGGACGGCTCCCGATCCGCTCCCGGAACCAGCAGGTGCTCAACCTCTCACTCCCCGGCGCCTACGAGCACGTCCTCGGGCAGCTGACCGCGATCCTCGCGGAATACCCCATCGACTACGTCAAATGGGATCACAACCGGGATCTCGTGGACGCCGGCACCGCCCCCGGCGGCGAGCCGGCGGTGGCCGCGCAGACCCGTGCCTTCTACCGCCTGCTCGACGAGCTGCGGGCCCGATTCCCCCAGGTCGAGTTCGAATCCTGCTCCTCGGGTGGCGCCCGTATCGACCTCGAGGTGATGGAGCGCGCCGAGCGGGTCTGGGTCTCCGACAACATCGACCCGGAAGCGCGGCAGCGCCTGCTCTGGTGGACGGGCCAGCTGCTGCCGCCGGAGCTGATGGGCAGCCACATCGCCTCCGGACGCTCCCACACCACCGGACGCTGGCACGACCTCGACTTCCGCGCCGCCACCGCCGTCTTCGGGCATCTCGGTGTCGAGTGGGATCTAGCCCAGGCGACCCCGGACGAGCTGGAGCAGCTGGCTTGGTGGATCGCCTGGTACCAGGCGAACCGGCGCACCCTGCTGACCGGACGCCTGGTGCGCGCCGACCTCGCCGACCCCGAGGTCTACTTCAAGGGCGTGGTCACCCCTGAGCGCGCGATCTATTCACTCGCCATGCTGCGGCCGACCGACGCCACCAGCCTCGGCCGGCTGCGCTTCCCGGGTCTCGACCCGGACGCCCGCTACCGCGTCACCGTCCTCGACCGCCAGCTGATCCCGCCGGCCAACCGCACCCCGTGGCA
>JAPUEM010000033.1:24264-25668 GCA_027492575.1 Propionicimonas sp. | reverse complement strand
TCCACCGCGGCCTATGAACGCTACCGGGCCGCCCGCGCCACCCTGTCGGACCACGGGCTGTCGACGGTCGAGGCCCTGGAACTGGAGTCGATCGGGCAGCACCTGGCGGTGGCGGCCGGAGACCTGACCGGCGCCTCCCGGCACCGCGCCACCGTCAAACGGCTGTGCGAGCCAATGGGCGACTCGGTGCCGGCCCGGCTGCGCGCAGACCTGGCGCTGATCAGCGCCCTCACCGAGTTCGAGACCATCGACGCGACCGTGGGCGCCACCCAACTGCGCGCCGCGCTCGATTCCGATCTGATCCGGCACGCCTCGCCCCCGCTGGCCAGCGAGGCCCGCGGCGTGGTCGCCATGATTCTGGCCCTCCTGGGCGACCGGCAGCGCGCCCTGGACGAACTGGAGCTCACCTACCAGGAGATCGACGCCCACCAGGCGGCCGGCGCCGCCCGGGCCGCGGCCGACACCGGACGCATGCTGCTGGTCGGCGGCACCGTCGGCGACGGCAACGCCGGATTCGACGCCGTCGCCGCCCGGGCCGCCTTCCACAGCCAGGGGACGGCCTACCGGAGCTACTTCAACTACGTCACGATGCTGACCAGCTACCTCACCGGCGACGTGGAGCGGGCGGTGTGCGCCTTCGCCGAGATCCAGCAGCTCGGCCGATGGGCGCACCACAACCTGCGCTTCGACCGGATGAGCCGGCATTCCTACGCCGTCGTCCTCAGCGGACGCGGCCAGTTCGGCGCCGCCCGGGCCGAGCTCTCGCGGCTGACCGAGAGCCGCGGCGACACGGTCGCCGGCGCCGAGCTGATCATCCATCTGATGCTGACCCATCGGCTGAACCTGGCCATGGGTCAGCTCGAGGCGGTGCTGGATGACACCTCCCCCACCGGACCGCTGTCGAGCCAGCACGTGCAGCGGGCCAACCCGCGCTTCGTGCCCGGGGTGCTGCTGATCCGCGGGTCGGCGCTGGCTCGCCAGGGCATGGAGCAATCCGCCGCAGACCACTTCCTGCGCGCCACCCGGCAGGCCGTGATCGCCGACGAGTTCCTGTCGCTGGCCGCGGTCGAGACCGCCGAGTACCGGCACTGGCTCGCCGGGCTCAACCGTCGCGCCCTGCCGCCGGGCATCCCGCTCGACGTCTACGAGGCGCTGCTGCGGCGTCCGATCCTGATCGCCCAGTCGCTGCCCACCCTCACCCGCCAGCAGACCCGCATTCTGCAGCGGCTCGCGACCGGACGCAGCACCGCGTCCATCGCCGTCGAGATGGGCATCTCCCGCAACACCCTCAAGACCCACCTGCGCATGCTCTACCGCCGCCTCGGCGCCGGCTCCCGCAAGCAGGCCCTGATCCTCGCCGAGGAGTACGGCCTGCTCCGCTGAACCTCCCCACCCCCGTCATCC
>JAPUEM010000033.1:16162-24164 GCA_027492575.1 Propionicimonas sp. | reverse complement strand
TGCTGGAGGATTCGCCACTGGGTGCGGCCGGTGAGGTGGTCGGCACCTCGTCCCTGGGCGAGGCGGTGCTGGCCCACGAACGGCTGCACCTCGGCTGGACGCTCTACCACCCGCGGGTCTGGGGCTCGGTGGTGAACCCCGAAGCCAAGTACCTGTTGCTGCGCCACTGCTTCGAGGATCTCGGCTACGGACGGGTGAAAATCCAGACCGACGCCCGCAACACCCGTTCGGCCGCCGCCATCGAACGCCTCGGCGCGACTCGCGAGGGCGTCCTGCGCCGCCACAGCCGCCGCGAGGACGGCAGCTTCCGCGACACCGTCGTCTTCAGCGTGATCGACACCGACTGGCCCCGCGTCCGAGACGGCCTGTTCGCTCGTCTTCACTGATCGATCGGGCGGACGTAGGGTCGGGGCCATGTGCCGCAACATCCATACCCTGCATAACTTCGAGCCCGAGGCGACCTCCGAGGAAGTCTACGCGGCCGCGCTGCAGTACGTCCGCAAGATCGCCGGGACAACCAAGCCCTCCAAGGCCAACCAGGAGGCCTTCGACCGCGCGGTCGAGGCGATCGCCCACGCCACCCAGCACCTGCTGGAAGACCTGGTCACCACCGCTCCGCCGAAGAACCGCGAGGAGGAGGCCGCCAAGGCCCGCGAGCGGGCAGTCCGCTCCGGACGCTACGCGACCGCCGGCTGATTCCCCTCAGCCCAGGCGCTCGCCGCGGGCTTGGCGTGGCCCGAAGACGGACGACACCACCTCGCCGTCGAACCACTCAGTGAGGCGGGCGGCCTCATGGTCGAGGGCCCGGAGCGCGTCGCGTCCGGGGTTGCCGCGAGGGACGACGCGCACCCGTCCGTCCGGCTCCTGCACCCAGCAGCCGACGATCCGGCCGTTCCACCAGGCGGTCGTCCCGGCGTTGCCCACGCTGTCGAACAGGTAGGGCACGTCGGCCGGGTCGAGGTAGAACTCGCGCTGCCGCCAGCCCATGGTGGTGGGGTCGAGGGTGGGCAGCAGGGCCGCCCAGTCGGTCGCTTCGGGCTCGGGTTCGGTGTCACCGGCGAGCACCCAGCCGGTGTCGCCGGAGTCGAGCCGGACCTGCTCGGCGGCCACCGCGGCCAGGGCGTGGCGGACGGCGGCCTTGGTGGCTCCGAGCCACCAGACCAGGTCGGCCTCGGTGCCCGGACCGAAGGTCCACAGCCAACGGCGGACGAGTTCGGCGTAGCCGGCGGCCGATTCGGCGGCGGGCATCCGGTCGCCCAGCCAGTCGCTCATCGCCGTCCAGCGCGGCTTCGAGATCCGCCAGTGGCCACCATTGCGGCCCCGGACGATCGCACCCCGGGCGCCGAGCAGGGTCAGCAGGTGCGGGCCCAGCGGCAGTTCCTGGGACCACTTCCCCGACCCCCAGCTGAGCCGGGTCTGGGCCACCGGCACCAGGCCGCGGATCGTCGGCGCATCGAAGGCCGCGCCGTCGCCGAACCGGTCGAGCACCTGCCGGGCGGCGTCCTCCAACCACGCTTCCGGCTCGGAGATGCCGCCGTTCGTGATCGCCGTCACCAGCCGCCGCCGTTCGAACTCGGCGACCCGGGCGGAGGCGCTCCCCCAGGCCGCCGGCAGCAGATCGCGCGGAAAGGCGAACAGCGTGCGCCGCATCGCCAACTGCTTGACCAGCACCTTCTCGTCGTAGAGCGCCGCCTCGACATCACCGATCGACAGCTCGTCGACCCGGGCAGCCAGCGAGAGATGGACGGTCGGCGCCTCCGTGGCGTGCAGCACGGTCATCGCCGTGGCCGCGGCGAGCGCATCGGGATACCGATGCCCGGGATGGATCCCGTGCCGCCGCGCCAGCCTGGCCCGCCGCTGCTCGTCCGAGAAGTGCCGCATCCCGCCATGATCGCACGCGCCCCGGACGATCCCAGACGATCCCTGAGCTTGTCGAAGGCTCGTCGGGCCGGTCCCCGAACAGACCTACCTCTGGATCGCCGAATCCGGCCCCAGCGCGGCCAGGATCTGGCATCTGGGAGTAGGTCTGTTCGAGGCGCGGCTAGTCTCGCCTTCGTGGCAGGGTTCGACGCCTTCATCTCGTACTCGCGCCGGGCGTCGAGTGCGCTGGCGGTGGCGCTGCGCAACGGCATCGAGCGGTTCGCGAAGCCCTGGTACAAGCTGCGCGCGACGCGGGTCTTCCTCGACGACGCCTCGATGTCGGCCAACACCGGGCTGTGGACGAATATCGAGCGCGGGCTGACCGAGGCGGAATGGTTCGTCCTGCTGTGCAGTCCGCAGTCGGCGGCCTCGCAGTACGTCACGACCGAGATCGAGTGGTGGCTGACGCACAAGAGCCCGGAACGCATCCTGCTGGTGCTCGATGAGGGCGAGATCACCTGGGACGCGGCCGCCGGCGACTTCGACTGGCCGCGGGCGACCGCGGTCAATCCGGCTCTGACCAGGGCTTTCACTGAGGAGCCGCGCTGGGTCGACCTGAGCTGGTTCGAACTCGACGACAGCCAGGGCGAGACCGACCCGCGGTTCAACGAGCGGGTCGCCGACCTCGCCGCGGCGATCCGCGGCCAGCAGCGGGACGAGCTGATCGGCGAGAACGTCCGGGAGCGCCGCCGGGCGATGAACCTGCTGCGCGGTGGCGTGATCGCGCTCTCCGTCCTGCTGGTGGCGAGCCTGATCGCCACCGTGCTGGCCGTCCGCAACGGCAACGCCGCCGCCGAGCAGGCCCGCATCGCGCTCGCCCGCCAGCTGGCCGCGCAGGCGATCACGCTGGCCCGCACCGATCTGCAGACCGCGTCCCTGCTGGCGGTGGAGGCCAACCGGCTCAACGACGACGCGCAGACCCGGACGGCGCTTTTCCAGCTGGCGACCGCGAGCCCGGCCCTGGTCCGCGCGCTGCCGGCGGGGGCGGCGGTGACCGCCACCGCGGTGACCGCGGACGGAGTCGTCGTCACCGGGGACGCCGACGGCGAGGTGGAACGCTGGGGCCCCGACCACGAGGTCGTGCTGACCTTCGGGGATCGGGTCGTGGCCGTCGCGACCTCGGCGGACGCCCGGATCGTCGCCGGCGTCAGCGGCCCGGGCGCCGCGGTCTGGACGGACGGCAGCCGCCAGGATCTCGACCTGGCCGCCGCCGGCTGGGCGGGCGCCACTCCTTCCCATGTCTCGATCTCGCCGGACGGACGCCACCTCGCGGTCAGCGACCCCACCAGCGCGACCTCGGTCTTCGAGGCCGGCGACACCGGCTACCGGCCGCTCGGCACGGTCGCCCACGGCGGGCAGGTCGGCTGGGGCGCCGGCGAGTTCACTGTGGTGGGTCCGCTGGGCGAATGGGCGCGGGTGTCGCTCGACGGGCTGGCGACCCTCGACTCGGGCTGGCACGCCATCCCGATGTCGCTGAGCGGCAGCGCGGTGTCGGCCGACGGCCGCGTCCTGGCCGGCCAGACCGAGGCGGGCGTCAACTACGCGCTGTGGTTCGCCGAGGGTTCGGCATCGGGCGGCGACTCGGCGGGCGACAACGCCGACCTGGTGGCGACCAGCCAGGTCAGCGCACCGCTGGATCTCGAACTGGACGACCAGGGCACCCGGCTGGCCATGCTGGTGGACGGCGTGATCTACGTGGCGGAGGCGCGCGACCCCGCGACCTTGCCCGAGCAGCCGCTGATCCTCGATGGCGCCGGCCGGGCCACCCCGTCGACGCTCTCCTTCGCCGGCGACCACCTGGTCAGCGGGACGGGCGACTTCGCGCTGCTGTGGGATCTGCGGCAGGCCGGCCGCATCGTCACCGAGGTGGCGACCCGGATCGCCGAGCCCTGCCGCGCCTGCGGTCCGCCAATCGTGCGGGTGAGCCCGGACGGAACGCGCCTGCTCACCACCGACCTGTCGGGCAACGACACCTACGTCACCGAGGTCGCGACCGGCGCCACCGTGGACCTGGAGAAGGCGGACGCGTACTCGGGCGCGGGCTGGCTCGGCGACGACCGGCTGGTCGCCTACTCCCGCACGGCCGGGGCGCTGCGGGTTCTCTCCGGCCCGGAGTTCGCGACGGTGGAGGCCGCCGCGCCCATCGAGCTCGGCGCGGGGGCGTACGCCGTCCTCGCGATCCACAGCGACGGCGCGACCGCGACCGTCCTCGACGAGAGCGGGCTGGTGCAGGTGATCGACCTCGTCTCGGGCGAGGTGACGTCCTCGTCCGAGGCGCTGCGGCAGGTGTGGGAGCAGTCGGCCCCGTTCGCCTTCGGGATCGCACCGGACGGCAGCACCACCTTCGCGGTGTTCAGCAGCGGCACCGGCTACCTCGACCTCGCGACCGGGAAGCTGCGCTACAGCGGACCGGCGACCGGCGCGGCCTACGACGGGGCGTCGCGGCTGCACGTCTTCGCCGACGGCGCCGCCTGGCTCGTGGACGACGGCGAGCTGGTCGCGCCCGAGCCGGCCGCGGTCGAGCCGATTCCGGCGCCCGTGCTGAGCCCGGACGGTCAGATCGTGGTGACCGGCGGCCAGACCGGCGCCGTCTCGCTGCTCGCCCTGGACAGACGTGGCGCCGAGTTCGGCCGCGTCTCCGTGCCGGTCGAGACCGACCGGTTCGCGATCTCGGCGTTCACCCCGGACGGCTCGGGGCTGCTGACCGCGATCCAGTCGATGGGTGGGCGGCCCGCGTCCGTCCGGCGCCTCGATCTGACCCGCGACGGCTGGCGCGCCGCCGCCTGCGCCCTCGCCGGACGCGACCTGACCCCCGACGAGTGGCAGGCGTTCGTCGGTGGCGAACCCCCGTCCGATCTGCGATGCGGGAGATGAACCGGCGCCACGGAGGAGTAAAGTAGTTTCGTAATCAACTACTCGATCTCGTGGGAGTTCTCCATGACCAACCTTCTCATCGTCAACGGCAGCGTGCGCGAGGGCCGCATCGGCGGCTCGATCGGCGAATGGGTGAAGCAGACCGCCGAGGCCGACGGACGCTTCACCGTCGACTACGCCGACCTCGCCGAACTGCGGCTGCCGCTGATGGACGAGCCGAACCACCCGCGGCTGAAGAAGTACACCCACGAGCACACCATCGCCTGGAGCCACCGGGTCGCGGCGGCCGACGGCTTCCTCTTCCTCTTCCCGGAGTACAACTACAGCTACTCCGCCCCGATCAAGAACGCTGTCGACTACCTGCACAACGAGTGGAACCGTAAGCCGGTGGGCCTGGTGAACTGGGGCGGCAACTCCGGCGGCACCCGCGCCCAGGCCGCCTTCCGTCCGGTCGCCACCGCGCTCGGCCTGGTGATCACCAAGGGCAGCGTCGAGATCAACTTCCCGCAGCGCCAGCTGAACGACGACGGCGTCTTCGAGCCGAACGAGCAGCAGCGCCTGGTGCTGACCTCCCAGCTCAACGAGATCGTCAAGCTCAGCGAAGCCCTCGCCCCGCTCCGCTGAACTCAAGCCCGGGATGACCAGAGGGTTCATCGCGCAGCCTTCTGATACCGTCAAAGGACCCATGAACCACAAAACCGTCTTCATCGATTTCGACGGCACCTTTGCCGACTTCGGACGCATCCCACCAGCCCACCTCGACGCGGTGCGCGCCGCCCAGGCCGCCGGGCACAGGGTCTTCCTGTGCACCGGACGTCCGTGGGTGATGGTGCCGGCCAGCGTCCGCGAGGGCTTCTTCGACGGGCTGGTCTGCGCGGCCGGCGGCTACGTCCGGATCGACGACCAGGTGCTCACCGACGTCCGCTTCCCGCCGGAGGTGGCGGCCCGGACCGCCGCGATCCTGGCCGAGCTGGACGCGACCTTCGTGCTGGAATCGCCCGAGGTGCTTTTCAGCACGCCCGGCGCCGCCGAGCGGATCGCGGTGACCTTCGCCGCCTTCCACCGGGGCGGCGGCTCGGAGGACCGCCTCGTGGATCTCTCGACCGTGCTGCGCACCTCGGACGACCTGAGCACCTGCTCGTTCAGCAAGGCCGCCGCCTACCACTGCCCCGTGCCGGTCACCGAAGTGGCCGCGCGGATCGGTCCGCAGGTCGGCGCCCTGCCGGATTCGCTCACCGGCCGCAGCGGCCACTCCGGCGAGATCTACCAGATCGGCGTCGACAAGGCCGCGGGCATCCGGGTGGTCCAGGCCCACCTCGGCCTGCGCCGCGAGGACGTCATCGCGATCGGAGACGGCCTCAACGACCTCGAGATGCTGGAATACGCCGGCATCGGCGTCGCCATCGAGGGCTCCCCGGACGTGCTGCGGTCGGTCGCCCAGCTGATCGTCCCCGGGCCCCGGGAGGCCGGGATCGTCCAGGCCTTCGCCGAACTGGGATTGATCGCGTAACCATGTCCAGCTTGCGCCTGGAAGGCCCGGCCGACGAATCTGTCGGCCACGTTGGATGTGAGAGCGCGTAGGCGGTGCCCGTGACGAAGCCCGTGAAAGCACTCATCCTCGACGCGGACGGCGTCACCCAGTCGGTGCCGCTGCGCTGGCTGTCGGGCTGGCTGCGGATGGGCGGCCCCGGGCTGTTCCCGGCGCTCGTCCGGGCCGAGAAGCGGACCCTCGCCGGTGGCCTCGCCTTCGAACCGCTGATCGCGGAGGTGCTCGCCGAGCGCCGCCTCGACGTCACCGTGGCGCAGGTGCTGACGTACTGGAACCGGACCGAGATCGACCAGACCATGCTGGCGCTGGTCGACCGGGTGCGCGCCGCCGGGGTGATCACCGCGATGGGCACCAACCAGAACCCGGCGCGTGGCCGCTTCATGCTCGAGAACATGCCCTACGCCGAGCACTTCGACGCGCTCTTCCATTCCTGGCAGATCGGGTACGCCAAGCCCGACCCCGCGTTCTACACCCACATCGTCGATGCCCTCGGCGTCGAGCCCGGTGAGGCGGTCTTCGTCGACGACCTGCCCGCGAACGTCCGGGGCGCCCGCAAGGCGGGGCTGCAGGCCGTCCATTTCTCGGTGCTGCACCTGCACGGCCACCTGCGCCGCCAGCTGCGAACCCTCGGCGTCCCCGGGGCGTAGCCAGCTGCGAACCCTCGGCGTCCCTGGGGCGTAGCCAGCCGCACCACCACTTCCGCCCCCCGAAGGTGGCGCGCCCTCGGCGTGCCCGGGGCGTAGGGTCACCGCCCGATCGTCGCAACTCACGCGACCAACCCCGGCCCCGTCATCCCGGGCTTGACCCGGGATCTCGTCGCGACAGACTGCGCAGCCACAACCCTTCGACAGGCTCAGGGATCGTCTCCGGGCTACGGCGCGAGGCGCTCCTTGACCCAGCGGCCTTCCGTCAGGCGGTAGCGGATGCGGTCGTGCAGCCGGCTGCGGCGTCCCTGCCAGAACTCCCAGCGGTCGGGGACGAGGCGGTAGCCGCCCCAGTGTTCGGGACGGGGCGGGTGCAGGCCGTACTTCGCCGAGGCGGCCGCGGCGTTGGCCAGCAGCACCCCGCGGGAGGGGATGACCTCGCTCTGCGGGGAGGCCCAGGCGCCGATCCGGGAATCGAGCGGACGCATCGCGTAATACTCGTCCGATTCCGCTTCGCTGGTCTTCTCGACCCGGCCCTCGATCCGCACCACGCGGTCGGCGCCCGGCCAGTGGAACTGGATGGCGGCGAACGGGTTGGCGGCCAGTTCCCGGCCCTTGCGTGAGTCGTAGTTGGTGAACCACACCAGCCCCGCGGCGTCCACCGATTTGAGCAGCACGATCCGGGTGGACGGACGCCCGTCCGCCCCCACCGTGGCCAGGGTCATGGCGTGCGGGTCGCTCATCCCCGACTTCACGGCGTCGGCCAGCCACTTCTCGAACTGCTCCAGCGGAGCCTCCGCCGCCTCGGTGAAGTCGGGGTGGTCGTAGTCGGTGCGCAGGTTCCTCAGATCCACCCCCGCAGCATAGGCCGACCGCCGCTGTTGTCGTTGTGAGCGCGGTCATTCCCGCTGCCCGATCTTCAACCGCCGTAGTTGTCGCCATTCCGCCGAATTCCGGCCTGAGAACAGCAACAGCGGCGGACGGATGGCCCGTCCGGCTCAGCACCTGGCTGAGA
>JAPUEM010000033.1:0-16062 GCA_027492575.1 Propionicimonas sp. | reverse complement strand
ACGGTCAAGGCCGGCGAACGGTCGCCGCGGATGGACGCGGTCATGTCGGCCACCCGGCGAGTGGCGCGGATGTCGTGCGCGCGGAAGACCGTCGCCCCCAGCCAGCCGGCTATCGCGGTGGCGGCGAGGGTGCCTTCCAGGCGGTCGTCGATGGGCAGATCGAGGGTCTCGCCGACGAAGTCCTTGCGGGAGAGCGACTGCAGCACCGGGAACCCCAGGGCCACGATCTGATCGGTGGCCCGCAGGACGCGCAACGAATGGCGGGTGGTCTTGCCGAAGTCGAGGGTCGGGTCGAGCAGGATCCGCTCGGCGGGCAGGCCCGCGGCCAGGGCACGCTCGACGCCGGCGGCGAGTCCGTCCAGCACCGAAGCCACCACCCCGTCCGGCTCGGGTGGGTAGCTGACGCCGTGCGGGTCGGTGCGCGGCGGCAACCCGCCGGTGTGGGAGACCACGTAGCCGGCGTCCAGTTCCGCGGCGACCGAGACGAGTTCGGGGTCGGCCCCCGCCCAGGTGTCGTTCACCAGGTCGATCCGGGCCTCGGCGCAGGCCAGCGCGACCTCGCTGCGCCAGGTGTCGAGGCTGAGCAGCACCCCGGGGTGGCGCTCGCGGGCAGCCAGCAGGAAGGGACGCACCCGCTCGATCTCGGTGGCGGCGTCGACCCAGTCACCCTGCTGACCGGCCCGGACCCCGCCGACGTCCACCAGATCGGCGCCGTCGGAGACCAACCGGTCGAGCGCGATCAGCGCCGTCTCGAGTTCGGTGAACCGCGCCGGGGCATAGAACGAATCCGGAGTGCGGTTCATGATGCCCATCACCGCCGGACGGGCGGCGTCGAAGCGCTGCCCGCGCAGCACGAGCGCGGCCGGAGTCTGCATCCCCCCACTCTGCCCTACTCCCCGCGGCGCTGACAGCAGCGGAAGCCGGGATCGGCATCCTGCACTCTCAGTCGCCTCACCGTCCGCCTGCGGGCCTCCGGACGAGGGGCGACCCGGGGTTGGGTACGCTGCCTGCCGGAAGTTCCCACCTACCTTTGGAGATAATCATGGAAAACCAGGTCGATTCCGCTGCTCTGCTGGCCGCGATGGTGCCCGTCTACCTCTTCTCGCTCGTGATCGGCGTGCTCGCCATCGTCGCGATGTGGAAGATCTTCACCAAGGCCGGCGAGCCCGGCTGGGCGTCGATCGTCCCGATCTACAACACCTACATCCTGACCAAGATCTCGGGCTACAACCCGATCCTGTTCCTGCTCTTCCTGATCCCGCTGGTCAACGTCGTCTTCGCCATCATGGTGATGCTCGGGCTCGGCCGCGCCTTCGGCAAGAGCACCGGCTGGTCGATCGGCCTGCTGGTCATCCTGAACGTGATCGGCATGCTGATCCTCGGCTTCGGCAAGGACGAGTACCGCAACCCGGCACCGCAGTTCTGATCCTCCTACCGGCGGCGCAACACTCAGGACTCCCCACCTCCCGCCGCTGACCCGGCGTGGCGGTCCTGAGCCGGCCACGGACGAACTCCAACCAACCGTCAAGGTGTGGCTTCTGGTCCGACATCGGGCCGGGGGCCACACCTTGCGCGTTGTGGGGGGCGCAAGTGAGCAGCCACTTCGCCCGCGCCGTCGCCCTGCGCCAGGCCGCCGCCGACGCCGACGCCGAGAAGGAGCGCCGCACCGCCAACACCCACTCACCGGCACCTCCCCCGGCTCAGCCGGAAGGGGGGCGGTGAGTCGGCGGACCTATGGTTGCCGCTGCACCAGGGGCGGGACGAGGAGGCCGTCGGCGGTCGGGTCGTCCACGCCGAAACCGGCCAGCAGCACCGCCACCACCTGTTCGGTGGTGCCGCGGTGCGGCGACCAGGGGTCGACGAAGTCGTGCCACCAGCCCAGCGCGGAATCCACGGTGGCCTCACCGTAGTAGTCGCTGTGGCCGGCGAAGACGCCGGTGGCGAAGGCGCGGGCGGCGTCCCGCCGGATGGCGAAGTCGTTCGGGTTGGAGACCAGCACCATCCGGGTGAGCTGGTGGGTCGTCCCGGCGTCGAACATCGCCTCGGAGAGCTGCAGGTAGGGCATCAGCCCCGGCACCGGGAAGCCCGGGTAGGCGTGCGGGCTGTGGCCCAGATTCTCCTTCACCCGTGGATCCCACCAGTAGTAGATCCGGGGCACGATCCGCGGGAACTTCACCAGCATCCGCACGGCCGGCATCGGCACTCCCTTGGGCGCCAGCAGTGGCGCCAGCAGGATGGCCCGCCGCACTTCCGTCCGGTTGGTGGCAGCCCAGGCCGCCAGCACCCCGCCCGCTGACAGCCCGACCACCCACACCGGGTCGCCGAATCCCGCGGCGATGTCGATGCAGGTGTCGACATGAGCCACCAGATCCTGCGCGGTGAGCTCGGCCAGCGACCGGTTGAGCACGTCGGTGAACCCCTGGTAGGGCTGCCGGGGCACCAGCACGCGGTAGCCCTGCTCGGCCAGCGCCGCGGCCACCGCCACGAACTGGCTGGGGGCATTGGTGAAGCCGTGCCAGGCCACGATGGTGGCCTTCGCCTCACCCTCGGGTTCGAACAACTGGGTGCGGGTCGACTCCCCGACCCGCTCGTCATCGGCCGCGCAGAGCGCCTCGAACCGTGCCAGGGCCTCCGACCGATTCTCCGCCGGCTGCGGCCGTGAAGCGGGCGGCGGGGTGATCGGCAGCCAGCGCCGGAATCCCCGGCCGGACGACTTCGACATCGGTTCCCCTATCGACGGAATCCGCCCCTGGGGGCGCATCCGCATCCTATCCATCCTCCCTCTCGATCCACGAGCCTCACCCGTGGACCTCACCCGAGTCCCCCGTAGTCGGGGGATACTCCCCTCCTCCCCTGCCCCAGCACAAACCGGGTGATTCCGGCCAGTTGCGTGCCGATTCCACACAGCTGCCCTGGATTGCCCGGTTTGTGCGGGAGAGAAGGCCGGCGTCGGGAATGGACGGCATGAGGGGCCGTCCCCTACTCCGTCCAGAGCACCGTCCCGCAAGATGTGGCGGATTCGCCGACCTCGGATCCTCGGCCACAGCTTGCGCCGTTGGACGGGAAACGAGCCGGCTCATTCCCCGTCCAACGTGGGGGTTTTCGTCCTCTGCTCGTCACTGAAATCGCCTTGTCATGCGACTTTCCCGAACTGCCTGCGGGAGCCGGCGAGCCCCATTACATTGACAAGGAAATCAGCGGTCGAAGAGGTTCGCCATGGCTCGTGACATCACCCAGTTGCCCGATCTCGCCGCGGGAAGCGGCCGGGTCGCTCCCGTGCGCTCGCGCATGCCGGTGTACGTCGATCTGCTGCCGCCGTGCAACAACGCCTGCCCTGCCGGGGAGAACATCCAGGAGTGGCTGCGGCTGGTCAAGGCCGGTCAGGAGGAGGCCGCCTGGCGCGAACTGGTGGCGAACAACCCCTTCCCCGCCATCCACGGACGGGTCTGCTACCACCCCTGCGAGACCGCCTGCAACCGCATCGAACTGGACGGCTCGGTCTCCATCCACTCCGTCGAGCGCTACCTCGGCGACCTGGCCATCGAGCGGGGCTGGGGCTTCGCGAAGCCCCGGTTCTCCTCGGGACGCCGGGTGCTGGTCGTCGGCGCCGGACCCTCCGGGCTGTCGGCCGCCTACCACCTGGCGATGGCCGGCCACGAGGTCGAGATCCGGGATGCCTCCCACCTGCCCGGCGGCATGATGCGCTACGGCATCCCCGAGTACCGCCTGCCCCGCAATGTGCTCGACGCCGAGGTGCGGCGGCTGGTCGATCTCGGCGTCCGGATCGTCACCGACTACCGGGTGACGGACCTGCTGGCCGATCAGGCCGAGGGCGGTTTCGACGCCTGCTTCGTGGCGATCGGAGCCCACCTCTCCCGCCGGGTCGACATCCCCGGGATGGACGCCGGCCGCATCGTGGACGCCGTCAGCTTCCTGCGCGGAGTCGCCAGCGGCGAACGTCCGATCATCGGACGGAAGGTCGCGATCTACGGCGGCGGCAACACCGCCATGGACGCCGCCCGGGTCGCCCGGCGGCTGGGCGCCGAGGAGTCGATCGTGATCTACCGGCGCACCGAGGAGCAGATGCCCGCCCACCACGAGGAGCGCGAGGGCGCCCGCAGTGAGGGCGTCACCATGAACTGGCTGCGCACCATCTCCAGCGTCGACTCCGACGATCTGACCGTCGAGATCATGGAGCTCGACGAGAACGGACGCGCGGTCGGCACCGGCCGCTTCGAGAAGCTGCAGGCCGACACCGTCATTCTGGCGCTGGGCCAGGAGACCGACTCCGACTTCCTGCGCCGCATCCCCGGCATGGCCTTCGACCACGACGTGCTCAAGGTCGATCCGCGCACCCTGATGACCGGCGTCCCGGGCATCTTCGCCGGCGGCGACGCCGTCCCCAGCGAGCGGACGGTGACCGTCGGCGTCGGGCACGGCAAGCGGGCGGCCCGGCAGATCGACGCCTGGCTGGCCGGACGGGAGGCGCCCGCCCGTCCGAAGCACGACCTGGCCGACTTCGACAAGCTGCACCTGTGGTACTTCGGGGACGCCCGGCGCTCCTCCCAGCCCGAGCTCGAACCCGAGCAGCGGGTGGTCGACTTCGGCGAGATCGTCGGCGGCCTGAGCGACGACCAGGCCCACGTCGAGGCGGCCCGCTGCCTCTCCTGCGGCAACTGCTTCGAGTGCGACGGCTGCCTGGGCGCCTGCCCGGAGGACGCCGTGATCAAGCTCGGCGCAGGCTTCCGCTACCGCTTCGACTACGACCGCTGCACCGGCTGCGCGACCTGCTACGAGCAGTGCCCCGTCCACGCCATCGACATGATCCAGGAGAAGTGACCATGCGGACGATCATCGACGGCAACGAGGCCGCCGCCTCAGCGGCCTACCGGCTCAACGAGCTGTGCAGCATCTACCCGATCACGCCGAGCTCGACCATGGCCGAACTGGCGGACGAGTGGTCCGCGCAGCGCCGTGAGAACGTCTACGGGACGATTCCTACAGTTGTAGAGATGCAGTCCGAGGGTGGCGCCGCCGGGGCGCTGCACGGAGCTTTGCAGGGCGGTGCGTTGTCGACCACCTTCACGGCCAGCCAGGGCCTGCTGCTGATGATCCCGAACATGTACAAGATCGCCGGGGAGCTCACCTCGACGGTCTTCCACGTCGCAGCGCGCTCGCTCGCCGCGCAGGGGCTGTCCATCTACGGCGACCACCAGGACGTCATGGCCGTCCGGCAGACCGGCTTCGCGATGCTCTGCTCGAACTCGCCGCAGGAGGCCCACGACCTGGCCGCCATTTCACAGCTGGCGACCCTCACCAGCCGCATCCCGTTCGTCCACTTCTTCGACGGCTTCCGCACCTCGCACGAGGTGAACGTGGTCGAGCTGCTCAGCGACGAGCAACTGCTCGAACTGGTGCCCGAAGAGCTGATCCGCGCCCACCGCCGCCGCGCCCTCTCCCCCGAGCACCCGTACATCCGCGGCACCGCGCAGAACCCCGACACCTACTTCCAGTCCCGCGAGACGGTGAACCCGTTCTACGCAGCCGTCCCCGGTCTGGTCACCGACGCGATGAACCGTTTCGCCGAACTGACAGGACGCCAGTACTCGCTGGTCGAGTACCACGGCGACCCCGAGGCCGAGCGGGTGGTCGTGGTGATGGGCTCCGGCGCCCAGACCGTGGTGAAGACGGTCGCCCACCTGAACGCCCACGGCGCGAAGGTCGGTGTCGTCGTGCTGCGCCTCTACCGCCCCTTCCCGGTCGAACAGATCCTGGCCGCCCTCCCCGCCACAGCGCGGACGATCGCCGTCCTCGACCGCACGAAGGAGCCCGGCTCGGGCGGCGAACCCCTCTTCCTGGACGTCACCGCCGCCCTGGGCGAAGCCGTGGCCACCGGCACCTGGCCCGCTCCGATCCCTCAGTTCACCCATACGATCCCTGAGCTTGTCGAAGGGTCGGACGCCGTCACCAACGACCCTTCGACAGGCTCTGTTCCTCAGTCCGCTGACGCGGCCCTCGTCAAGACTCCTGCGGCTTCATCCGCTGACGCGGCTGAAACCTTCTCGTCTGGGATCGTTGGAGGGGGCCCGGCGATCGTTGGGAGAGATTCGGCGATCGTTGGGGGAGGCACAACCAGCGTCCCCGTCCACATGCCGCTGGTGATCGGCGGACGCTACGGCCTGTCGTCCAAGGAGTTCACCCCCGGCATGGTCGCGGGGATCTTCGACGAGCTCGCGCTGCCGCACCCTCGTCCGCGGTTCACCATCGGGATCAACGACGATGTCACGCACACCTCGCTGCCCTACGACCCGACCCTCGACATCGAGGATCCGGCGACCGTCTCGGCGGTCTTCTACGGCCTCGGCTCGGACGGCACGGTGGGCGCCAACAAGAACACCATCAAGATCATCGGCGAGGTGCCCGGCACCTTCGCCCAGGGCTACTTCGTCTACGACTCCAAGAAGTCGGGCTCCCGGACGGTCTCGCACCTGCGGTTCGGTCCGAAGCCGATCGAGGCGCCGTATCTGATCAACCGGGCGAGCTTCGTCGCCTGTCACGCCTGGTCGGTGCTGGAGCGGGTGGACGTCCTCGAGTTCGCCAAGCCAGGCACCGTCCTGCTGATCAACACCCCCTACCCGATCGACGAGGTCTTCGGACGGCTCCCGCAGCCGATGCAGGCGAAGATCATCGACCTGGGCATCGAGCTGTGGGCGATCGACGCCAACCTGGTGGCCCGCAAGACCGGGATGGGCCGGCGCACCAACACCGTGCTGCAGACCTGCTTCTTCGCGATCAGCAAGGTGCTGCCCGCCGAGCGGGCGATCAAGCAGGTGAAGAAGGCGATCCGCAAGACCTACGCCCGCAAGGGCGCCGACGTGGTCGCCAAGAACGAGGCCGCGGTGGACGCCTCGTTGGCCGACCTGCACCGCATCGAGGTGCCCGCGGCCCCGGTGAGCGACCTGCCGATGATCCCCTCGGTGATCGGCGCCCGGTCGGAGTTCGTCCGGACGGTGACCGCGTCCATGCTGGCCGGAACCGGCGACCAACTTCCGGTGAGCGCGCTGCCGGTGGACGGCACCTACCCGTCCGGCACCACGAAGTACGAGAAGCGGAACATCTCCGACATCATCGCCGAGTGGGATCCGGAGGCCTGCATCCAGTGCGGGAACTGCGCCTTCGTCTGCCCGCACGCGGTGCTGCGCGCGAAGTACTACACCGGCTCGGCCCTGGACGGCGCCCCGGACGCCTTCCAGTCGGCGCCGCTAAACGCCGCCGGCTTCCCCGGTTCGCGGTACACCCTGCAGGTCTACGCCGAGGACTGCACCGGCTGCGGGCTGTGCGTGGAGGCCTGCCCGGTGAAGCCGATCGGCGGTGGCAACCGGAAGGCGATCAACCTCGCGCCCGTCCTGGACCGCAGCAAAGAGAAGGAGAACGTCGCCTTCTTCGAGACCATCCCGGTCAACCGGCGCTCCCGGATCGACTTCGCCAACGTCCGCGGCACCCAGTTCCTGGAGCCGCTCTTCGAGTTCTCCGGGGCCTGCTCGGGCTGCGGGGAGACCCCCTACCTAAAGCTGCTGACCCAGCTCTTCGGCGGCCGGGCGACGGTCGCCAACGCGACCGGGTGCTCGTCCATCTACGGCGGGAACCTGCCCACCACGCCGTGGGCCTCCAACAAGTACGGACGCGGCCCGGCCTGGTCGAATTCGCTCTTCGAGGACAATGCCGAGTTCGGGCTGGGGCTGCGGCTAGCGGCCGATCTGCACACCGAGACCGCCCGCCGGCGGCTGGAGGAGTTGCGGCTCGAGCTGGGCGAATCCACCGTGGACGCGATCCTGAACGCCCCGCAGCAGTACGAATCCGAGCTCTCCCAGCAGCGGGCCCGGGTGGACGCCCTGAAGGCCCTGCTCGACACCATGACCGGCCCCAAGGTCGAGGATCTGCGCTCGGTCGCCGACCATCTGCTGCGCCGTTCGGTGTGGATCGTCGGCGGCGACGGCTGGGCCTACGACATCGGCTCGGCCGGGGTCGACCACGTGCTGGCCTCGGGCCGCGACGTGAACATCCTGGTGATGGACACCGAGGTCTACTCCAACACGGGAGGGCAGGCGTCCAAGTCGACGCCGCTGGGCGCGGTGGCGAAGTTCGCCTCGGGCGGCAAGATGACCGGCAAGAAGGACGTCGCCATGCAGGCGGTCTCCTACGGCAACGTCTACGTCGCGCGGGTGGCGATGGGCGCCGATCCGCAGCAGACCCTCAAGGCCTTCCGCGAGGCGGAGGCCTACGACGGGCCGAGCCTGATCCTGGCGTACAGCCACTGCATCGCCCACGGCATCGACATGCGCAAGGGCCTCGACCAGCAGTACCGGGCGGTCGCCTCCGGCCACTGGCCGTTGATGCGCTACAACCCCGTCCTGCGCATGGACGGACGCAACCCCTTCCTGCTCGACTCGCCGCGTCCGCGCATCCCGCTGAAGGAGTACCACGACAAGGAACTCCGCTTCCGGATGCTGACGAATACCGACCCCGAGGCCGCCCAGCGCTTCCTCGAGTTCGGCCAGGACCAGGTCAACCGCCGCTGGCAGGAGTACGAGGAGATGGCCACCCGCGGCGCCGACCGCTTCGCCCCCGACACCACCCGAGCCGACCGATGAGCTGGCCGTTGGTCGAGACGGAGATCCCGGGTCAAGCCCGGGATGACGTAGTTGGGTTGAGCGCCCACCGCTCCGTCATCGCGGCCCCATTTCCGTCATCCCGGACTCCGATCCGGGATCTCACAACCCAGCCCCAGACCACCCGATCCCCTACCACGGCCCCCATTTCCGTCATCCCGGGCTTGACCCGGGATCTCACAACCCGACCCCAGACCAGACGCAACCCGTCCCGCAGTCTCACGCGAGGTGCCCGATGAACCTTCAGACCAGCTATCTCGGCCTGCCGCTACGCAATCCGTTGGTGGCCTCGGCGGGGCCGCTCTCACAGACTGTGGACGGCGTGAGGGGCCTCGCCGACGGCGGGGTCGGGGCGGTCGTCCTCTACTCGCTCTTCGAGGAGCAGGTGCGCGCCCAGCTCGAGCAGGCCGAACGCGACGCCCTGCTGGAAGAGGAGCACGCCGACCTCTTCGCCGAGGCCACCTCGTACTTCCCCGCGGTCTTCGCCGAACCCGCCGAGACCGTCGCGCTGAGCTACCTCACCCTGGTCGAACGGGCCTCGGCAGCCATCGACGTCCCGCTGATCGCCTCGCTGAACGGCTCCTCGCTGGGCTCCTGGGTGCAGTTCGCCCGCCAACTGGAGGAGGCCGGCGCCGCCGCCCTCGAGCTGAACATCTACCTCGTCCCCGGCGACACCACCCTGACCGGTCCGGACGTGGAGCAGCGCCACCTCGACATCGTGGCCGCCGTCAAGCAGAGCATCTCGATCCCGGTCGCGGTCAAGCTGGCGCCCTACTTCTCCTCCTTCGGCAGCTTCGCCACCCGCCTGGTCGAGGCCGGCGCGGACGGCCTGGTGCTCTTCAACCGCTTCCTGCAGCCGGACGTGGACATCGAGCGGGTCGAGGTGGTGCTGGGCGTCGAGCTGTCGAACCGCTCCGAGGCCCGCCTCCCCCGCACCTGGATCGCCGCCCTTCGGCATCGGCTGCCGGTCTCGCTGGCCGCCACGTCAGGTGTAGAGGACGCCGAGGACGTGGTCGCCTACCTGCTGGCCGGCGCGGACGTGGTGATGACCACCTCCGCCCTGGTCCGGCACGGCCGCGACTACTCCCGCGTCCTGCTGGACGGTCTGGCCACCTGGCTCGACCGCAAGGGCTTCGCCTCGGTGGACGCCGCCCGCGGCCTGCTCGCCGTCCCTACTGATGCCGACGCCGCCGGCTACCAGCGCGCCGGCTACGTCACCGCCCTGGAGAAGGCCAAGGCCCGCTACGGCTCGTTGCTGGGCTGACACCCAACGATCCGCCGACGGGCGCTGGAACTTCCATTCGGCCGATGTCATCCCATCGGGGGATGCAGCGGACCGGTCGCCACGTTAATGTGTGTCGAACCAGCCGCGCAGGAGGATTGCCATCACTAGCGACGATCGCGAGCACGACTCGACACCCCTCGCGGAGGCACATGCCGCAGCAGCGAGCGACCTCCACGAAGCGGGCGCCGCGGAGGAGGCGACACCTGAGGCAGACTCCGCGGAGCCGGCGTCCGACCCGGAGGCCGCGGCGGAGGAACCGGCCGAACCGGCCGAACCGGCCGTTCCGCTCACCATCGCCCAGTTCACCGACAACTACGGGCCGGGCGCCTCCGGTCTGCTGTACGCGGTGCAGTTCCTGGAGAACCAGGTGCTGCAGGCCGGGCACCGGCTGCTGGTGGTCGCCCCGGTGGCGGACGGGCCCAACCCCTACGCCGGGCACGACCGGCGCCGTGAGATCCGGCTGCCCTCGGTGCCGTTGCCGGGCAACCCGGTGCGGATCTCGATGGGGAAGGACTTCGACTACCGGCTGGCGCAGCTGGTCGCCAACCCGCCGGACGTCATCCACGTCCACGGCCTGGGCGGCATCGGACTGCTGGGCATGTGGGTGGCGCAGCGCACCAACCGTCCGCTGATCATCACCTGGCACACCGATTTCGAGGCCTACGCCGATCACTACTGGCATCTGGTGCCGCTGCTGAACGCGGCCTACAAGGTGTACACCCTGCACATGGAGGGGGTGACCTGGAACGGGCTGCGCAGGACGATCCGGTTCCAGCGTCCACGACGGGGACGCGCCCAGATCGAGCTCTTGCAGGTGGCCGCCGGCATGCTGACCGACGCCGATCTGGTGACCACCCCGTCCGACAAGACCGCCAAGCGGGTGCTGGAGATCGCTCCGGCCGCGCGGGTGCGGGTGGTGCCGAACGGCACCGATCCGCTGCCCGAGCTGCCGCCGGTTCCGAAGGGACGCGGCCCACGGCTGCTCTACGTCGGACGGATCGCCGTCGAGAAGGGCATCGACCTGATGCTCGACGCCTTCGAGCTGGTTCGCGACCACCTCCCGCAGGCCGAGTTGATGCTGGTCGGCGACTGGAAGACCACCCAGCCCAGCCTGCGCCGGCAGCTGAAGCAGGCGGCCCGGCACGGCGGCGTGAAGCTGGTCGGCCAGGTGCCGCGGGAGAAGCTGGGCGCCTACTACGCCTCGGCCGATCTCTTCGTCTTCGCCTCGGCGACCGACACCCAGGCGCTGGTGCTGCACGAGGCAGCCCACGCCGGGCTGCCCTTCGTGTCGATCGACCACGAACTGCGAATGGTGACCGACCCGGGGGTGAACACGATGTTCTCCCGTCCGAACCCGGTGTCACTGGCGGGGACGATCATCGAGATGCTGCGCGCCCTGGAGGATCCCGAGTTCCGGGCGCGGGCCTCGGCGCGCAGCCGCGAACTCGCCGCGCCGTACACGATCGAGAACCAGTCCAAGGAGTTCGTGCGGATCTACGAGCAGATCGCCGCCGGCGAGAAGGTGACGGCCACCGAGGGCATCGAGCCCGACTTCGCCCGTCCCTTCTTCGGCAACCGCAAGGTCACCGCCCCCTACGAGCCCCCCGCGGCCCCCGCGGAGTAGTGGGTCGGACGGGTCAGGCGACGCTGTACTGGTCGCCGGCCTCGTAGAGGGCTTCGACGATGCGGTCGAAGTCGACCGGGGCCTCGCTGTGGACGGTCATGGCGCCGGCCAGATCGAGGTCGACTCCGGTGACGCCCGGGATGGCGCCGACCTCTTCCTTGATGGCGCCGACGCAGTGGCCGCAGGTGATGCCGGTGACGGTGTAGCTGGTGTCGGTCATTTCTCTCCTTTGGTTGGGGTTCAGGAACGGACGAGCCGCGCGATCGCGGCCGAGGCCTCGGTGAGCTTCTCCTGGGCGATGTCGCCGCCTTCGGCGACCGCCTCGGCGACGCAGTGGTTGAGATGCTCCTCGAGCAGGACCAGGGCGAAGGATTCCAGCGCCTTGGTCATGGCCGAGACCTGGGTGAGAATGTCGATGCAGTAGGCGTCCTCGGTGATCAGGCGCTGCAGGCCCCGGGCCTGGCCCTCGATCCGCTTGAGGCGGCGCAGGTGGTCGTCCTTGTGGTGCGCGTAGCCGTGCTGATGGCCCGGCTGGTGGGCCTGGTGTTCCGCGTGTGACATGTGGTGCTCGCTGTTCTCGCTCTTCCGCTCACACTATACCCCACCAGGGTATGGGAGGCGGGCCCCGGGGGTGTGGACAGAGTGTGGATAACTCCGGGTGCGGCGCGCTATAACGCCCCCGAGTCACCGTTGTCAAACGCGGTGAGACACTTCCCGGACACCTCGAATTCATTCTTCATCCACAGCCTGGGCTTCGCATTACTGCTAGTCAGAGCCAGTTCATGGGGCGACCCCCAGCGCAATCCACAGGAATCCCCCCGGCTTGTACACATGCCTCGCGGCGTGTCAGCCGAGTTATCCCCAGATCATCCACAGAGCCTGTGGATCCAGGCGTTGAGCGAGGACGCCGCAGGGGTTAGCGTTGCGTCCTCGAATCCCTCCGGAGCCCGCCGCGCGAAAACTGTCAGAGGGACCTGCCTAAGGTGTGAACCAAGGCTACGAACCAGGGAGGTCGATCGTGTCGCTTGCGGAGGTGATGCCGTACGAGAGCGACGTACCCGAGTACGGCGGCACCGACCGCACGCCCCCGCAGGACGTCCAGGCCGAGCAGAGCGTGCTGGGTGCGATGCTGCTCAGCAAGGATGCGATCGGCGACGTGGCCGAGGTCGTCCGGGGTCATGATTTCTACCGCCCCGCACACGAGCAGATCTATTCCGCCATCGTCGACCTCTACGGACGCGGTGAGCCCGCCGACGCCATCACCGTCGCCGACGAACTGGCCAAGCGGGGTGAGCTGGGCAAGATCGGCGGCCATATATACCTGCACGATCTGCTCTCCACCGTCTCGATCGCGTCCAATGCCGGGTACTACGCCGAGATCGTCCGCGAGAAGGCGATCCTGCGCCGGCTGGTCGAGGCGTCCATGCGGATCGCCCAGCTGGGCTACTCCGGCCAGGGCGACGTCTCGGGCATCGTGGACGCCGCGCAGCAGGCCATCTACGCGGTGGCCGAGGGCAAGACCGGTGAGGATTACCAGCCGCTCTCGGCCCTGATGGAATCCACCCTCGACGAGATCGAGGCGCTGTCGGCGCACGGCATCATGTCCGGCGTCCCGACCGGTTTCGTCGAGCTGGACGAACTGACCAACGGTCTGCATTCCGGGCAGATGGTGATCATCGCCGCCCGTCCGGGTGTCGGAAAGTCGACCCTGGGGCTCGACATCGCACGGTCGGCGTCCATTCAGCACGGGCTGTGCTCGGCCTTCTTCAGCCTGGAAATGACGAAGACCGAGATCGTGATGCGTCTGCTCTCGGCCGAGGCGCAGGTGCCGCTGAACGACATCCGCAAGGGCCGGATGAGCGACGAGAACTGGAGCCGGATCGCCCGCAAGACCGCCGAGGTCGCCGAGGCTCCGCTGTTCATCGACGATTCGCCCAACCTGACCATGATGGAGATCCGGGCGAAGGCCCGCCGGCTCAAGCAGCGCCACGACCTCAAGCTCGTGATCGTCGACTACCTGCAGCTGATGACCTCCGGCAAGCGGGTGGAGAGCCGCCAGCTGGAGGTCTCGGAGTTCTCCCGCCAGATGAAGCTGCTCGCCAAGGAGCTCGAGGTGCCGGTGGTGGCCCTCTCCCAGCTCAACCGAGGCCCCGAGCAACGCACCGACAAGAAGCCCATGCTGTCGGATCTGCGCGAGT
Organism: Propionicimonas sp.; assembly: GCA_027492575.1. Classification (GTDB taxonomy): domain Bacteria; phylum Actinomycetota; class Actinomycetes; order Propionibacteriales; family Propionibacteriaceae; genus Propionicimonas. Next base: position 2,286 of record JAPUEM010000033.1, on the reverse strand, counting down.
CGGGTTCACTGGAGCAGGACGCCGACATGGTGATCCTGCTGCACCGCGAGGACATGTACAACAACGCCTCCGAACGCGCCGGCGAAGCCGACCTGATCGTCGCCAAGCACCGCAACGGCCAGACCCGCCCCGTCACCGTCGCCTTCCAGGGCCACTACTCCCGCTTCGTCGACATGCAGCACTGATCGGAGGAAGGAGATGCGAGCTGGCCCGACAACGAGTGGGGGGCGTGTGACGTCGCTCACTCCTTGCGCTGTTGTGGTGGACTCGCGGAATCTCGTGGGCCAGGCAGCCCGTCTCTTTGGCATCCCGTCGAACTTCACCCTCAACGGGCTGCGTCAGGCTCTGGCAGGATTTCGGCCTCGAGCCAATCGAGGTCCGGGTTGGGATGGCCACACGCGTGTTGCAGGACAAGTGTTCGAACCATGTAACCCGTATGTGTGAGAAGAACCAGACTCAGGCATCGCGACTCACCGCGGATGGGGCGAAAGTCCTCCACGGCTATCTCGCCGAGCGGGGCGGCGATGTCGAGGAGAAGCAGGTGGATGTTCTGTGTGCCGTCGCCGTGGCTGACCTCGCCGAGCGCATCGTCGTTGGCGCATCCCAGGCTCGATGCATCGTCTGCATATCGGAGGATATGGACCTCATGCCTGCCTACGACTTTGCGCATGCACGCGGCGTTCCTGTGTTCGCAGCGGCAATCGACACTGTTCACGTGCGCCCCGATCAGAAGTCATGGATTCTTCTAGATGAGGATGCCCTGAACGCTGCATGCCCTTCGTCGGTCCGATTCCGCGGGATGAAGCTTCGCTCTTGGATAGCTCGACTAGCACTGGCCGATCATCAGGATGCTGGCATCTGGACCGTCGGGCATGCCACACGAGATGGCCTCTACGAAATGTCTCGGAACAACGGCGCACGTGGTTTCTGGACCAATCCTGACCGGAAGAGAGGCGGCGAGAAGGTCCCGCTGTACGCAACTGGAGTGATCGCCAGCAAGCGGACCAGCAAGTTTCCCGCGCTCTCACTTAGCGACACGCCACCGTCCTCCAGGTTCGCTGGCGTCGAGGTCGCACGGGTCAAGTTCTGGGTCGCACAGAATCGAGTCAAGGTATCCATGGGGGACGGATCTGATGTCAGCATCTGGGCACCAACAGGGTCACTGCTACCTGGCGAGGACGTAGCCGTCCTCAAGGACGCCGACAACTCCATCAATCTGATTGGAGCCCTGGATCGCGCCGCACTACCACCAACATGGCCCACCGGGCCCGGTCGCAGGACTCTCGCCAGGGTGACGGTTGGACGCGTCAGCGTGGGGTGGGCCAAGGCACGGCTCGAAGAGAGCGGAGTCGAGGTCGCGGTCGCCCTGAAGGGGGTTGCACTGGACACCCATGACCGTATTGCTGTGGCTCTGGTGGGGGAGCACCCAACTTGGGGGATGCCCGCCGTTCACCCCGTCTCCTCTCCCCTCCCCAGGAGCTAGTGCTTGCCATTTCACGGTCGCGACTTGTCTACAAGTGCGCGCTGCGCCATGATGGATGAGCGCGCGCTTTGCGTGACGCAACACTCTGCACCGGACGTACGGGCCGGGAGACAAGGGGTCGGGTCATTGATCCGACCCCTTGTTCGCGCAACGCCGCTCACTGCGGCAGCAAGCTGCCTCAACCGTGACCGTCCAGGCATACGCGCTACGCGCTTCCCGTCCAGGCGTCGGTTCCGAAGGGGCCGGGACGGCGACCGCGCGGTCGCGGATCTCGTCGAGGATGACCACGATGCCATCTACTTCGGAGTCGGTGAACACCTCTCGGGGCCGGTCAAAGCGCGGTCGGTGAACGGGGATTCGTAGAGCCGGGCGGGCTCCATCACTCCGGCGGCAGCGAGCTGTTCGGAGTTGTCGCTTCGCAGGTGAGATGTCCACCCGGTCTTGAACCTTCGGGTGGTGGGCGCCGGTGATGCCAGGATGCTGCTATGAGCGATCAGCAGACGTCGGCGGTCGCCCGTGCTCGATCTGAGCAAGACCTCGGCTTCGTCAAACCTCGCTGGCTGACCCCTTGGGCGAATCCCGCCACCTGGACATAGATCCCGGCGCGGGGCGTCCGGGTGCTTCGGACTTTCCCGAAACAGCTCGCAGACTGCGCAAGGCCGTCAAGGTGTGGCGGATTCGCCGACATCGGGGAATCCGGCACAGCTCGCGGGGAGGGGGAGTGAGACCCCTCCTCACTCGCTCAAGGTGTTGCCGATGTTCCGATGTCGGATCATCGGCAACACCTTGCGGGTGGACGAGGG
>JAPUEM010000032.1:20696-26013 GCA_027492575.1 Propionicimonas sp. | reverse complement strand
GGGGTGGGGTTGACGGCGATCTCCCAGCGGAAGCCGTTGGGGTCGCAGAAGTAGCCGCTGTAGCCGCCCCAGTCGCGCCACGCGGCCGTCTCGACGAGCGGCGCGCCGGCTCGGCGGGCGTCATCGAGGACGGCGTCGACGGCGTCGGTGGTGGCCAGGTTGTGCGCGAGGGTGAGCGGCGGGGTGCCGCCGAGGGTCACCTGGCCGATCTCGGCGGCGGCGTGCTCGTGATCCCACAGCGAGAGCAGGAGCTTCTCGCCGACCCGGAACATCAGCACCTCGCCCGGCGCCTCGAGTTCCGGCGTCCAGCCCAGGCCGTCCACGTAGAACCGTCGCGAGGCGACCAGATCGGCCACCACCAGGGTGACCAGGCTGATCCGCGGCTCCACGGGGGGCTCAGGCTTTCAGGGCGGAGGCGTCCGTGGGGGCGGTGACCGGCGGGGTGAAGGCGCCATCCAGCGAACGGGCGGCGCCCTTGTCGGCGGACAGGGCCAGGGCGGCGTAGATCTTCAAGGCCTGGGAGACCTCGCGGACGCGGGTCTTCGGCTTCCAGCCGACCTGGTTCTGCCGCAGCCGGCGCTCCTCCAGGGTGGCCTCGTCCACCAGGACGTCGATCGACCGCTCCGGGATGGAGATCTGGATCAGGTCGCCGTCCTCGATCAGGCCGATCGCGCCACCGGAGGCGGCCTCCGGCGAGATGTGGCCCAGCGACAGCCCCGACGAGCCGCCGGAGAACCGTCCATCGGTGATCAGGGCGCACTTCGGACCCAGCCCGGTGCCCTTCAGGTAGGACGTCGGGTACAGCATCTCCTGCATACCCGGGCCGCCCTTGGGGCCTTCGTAGCGGACGACGACCACGTCGCCGGCCACCACCTTCTTGGTGAGGATGGCCTCGACGGCTTCCTCCTGCGACTCGGTGACGACCGCCGGGCCGGTGAACTCCCACTGCGCCTCGGGGACGCCCGCGGTCTTCACGATCGCGCCGTCCGGGGCGATGTTGCCCTTCAGCACGGCCAGTCCGCCGTCGGCGGTGTAGGCGTGCTCGACCGAGCGGATGCAGCCGTGCTCGGCGTCGGTGTCCAGGTCGGCCCAGCGGTTGTTGGTGCTGAACGCCTGGGTGGTGCGGACGCCTCCCGGCGCGGCGTACCAGAGGTCGGTCGCCTCGGGGGTGGCCTTCCCGCCCCGGATGTCCCAGGTGTCGAGCCACTCGGCCAGCGACCGGGAGTGGACGGCGTGCACAGCCTCGTCCAGCAGGCCGCCGCGGCGCAGCTCGCCGAGGATGGCGGGCATGCCGCCGGCGCGGTGCACGTCCTCCATGTAGAACTTGGAGGAGTTCGGGGCGACCTTGCTCAGGCAGGGGGTGACCCGGGAGAGCGCGTCGATGTCGTCCAGGGTGAAGTCGACGCCCGCCTCGACCGCGGCGGCCAGGATGTGCAGCACGGTGTTGGTCGAGCCGCCCATCGCGATGTCCAGGCGCATCGCGTTGCTGAACGCCGCCTTGGTGGCGATCGAGCGCGGCAGCACCGACTCGTCGTCCTCGTGGTAGTACCGGTTGGCCAGCTCGACCGAGAGCCGTCCGGCTTCCAGGAAGAGGCTCTTGCGGGCCAGCGCGGTGGCCAGGGTCGAGCCGTTGCCCGGTAGCGACAGGCCGAGCGCCTCGGTGAGGCAGTTCATCGAGTTGGCGGTGAACATGCCCGAGCACGAACCGCAGGTCGGGCAGGCGTTCTGCTCGATGGCGGCGATCTGCTCGTCCGAGATCGATTCGTCGACCGCCTTGACCATGGCGTCCACCAGGTCGAGGCGTTCCGAGCCGCCCTCGTCGGGGGCGCCGGAGACGACCTTCTCGCCCAGCAGCCGTCCGGCTTCCATCGGGCCACCGGAGACGAAGACGGTCGGGATGTTCAGCCGCAGCGCGGCCAGCAGCATGCCGGGGGTGATCTTGTCGCAGTTCGAGATGCAGACCAGCGCGTCGGCGCAGTGCGCGTTGACCATGTACTCCACGGCGTCGGCGATCACCTCGCGGCTGGGCAGCGAGTAGAGCATGCCCGCGTGGCCCATCGCGATGCCGTCGTCCACCGCGATGGTGTTGAACTCGCGGCCGATGCCGCCGGCCTCGTGGATCGCGCCGGCGACCAGCTGGCCCATGTCCTTCAGATGGACGTGGCCCGGCACGAACTGGGTGAAGGAGTTCGCGATCGCGATGATCGGCTTCCCGAAGTCGGAATCGGTCACCCCGGTGGCGCGCCACAGCGCGCGGGCGCCGGCCATATTCCGGCCGTGCGTGGTGGTCCGGGATCGCAAGACGGGCATCGTCGTTCTCCTTCGCTGCGAAGAGCACCAGCCTACTTCGCCTGGCCGCCCGGGTCGCCCAAGGGTCGCGGACCGGCCCAGGGAGCCAGAAGGCACTCCTACTGCCGGACACTTCTTGCCACATACTGCACCTGCGCGACGCATCTGTCGCGGAGCGCGAGTATGTGGCAGTAAGTGCACACCGACCTCCCGCTCAGGGCACCAGCACTGGACGACCCGGGCCGCGGTAGGCCCACGCGGCCGAGGCCTCGGCCAGTGGGAAGGCCTGGTAGGGGACCTGGATCTTGCCTTCCGCCATCAACTGCCAGAGGCTGGGGAGTTCGGCCAGGATCTGCTGGGTCGACATCGAGCCCGCGCCGCTGCCGGCGATCCGGATCCGGCGGCTGCGCAGCAGGGCGGCCGGCAGGGCGGCGGTCGGGCCGGCCATGCCGCCGATCTGGAGGTAGGTGATGTCGGCATCGTCCTCGTCCAAGCCACGGCGCTCGAGTGCGGCGAAGGTCAGTTCGGCCACCGGGCCCCACAGATAATCCAGCACCAGGGACGGAGCCGGCGTCAGGGCGGCTGCCAGCCGCTCCTGCGCACCTTCGCCGAGCCGGACGGTGGTCACCGTATCGGAGGCCAACTCGGCCAGCGCGGATTCGTCGCGGCCGACGGCGACCACCCGCTCGGCTCCCAGGGCCAGAGCGGAGGCCACGGCGATCCGTCCGGATTGGCCTGTCGCGCCCAGCACCAGGACGGTGCCCAGCGGTGCCTCGGCGGCGCGGGCCCGCAGGTTCAGCCAGCTGGACATGGCGGGGTTCGTGCCGGCCGCCACGGCCAGCGGATCGACTCCTTCGGGCAGCGGAATGCCCAGGCGGGCGGCCATCCGCTCGGCCATCGTCCCCCACGGCGGGGTGATGAAACCGGTGTACACCAGCCTCCCGGCGGCGTCGCGGGCGACCGCGTCCACCCCGGGTACCAGCGGGTAGGCGGCGGTGCTGCCGTAGTGCCGGCCGGCGGCCAGCGAGCGGACGACCTGGTGCAAACCCGCTCCCACGAGGGAGAACATCTGTTCGTTCGCGGCCGGTTCGGGGAAGTCTGCGCAGACCGGCTCGGCCTGCGGATCGTGGATCACCACTGCACGCATCGGGATGCCTTTCGTTCGTCCTTAACAACGTTAAGTTCCCAGCATCGCTTAACATCGTTAAGCTGTCAATGTGGCAAAGGGACTCACCCGGGAGAGCATCGTCGACGCCGCTCTCGACCTGCTGGACGAGCAGGGCATCGACGCGCTCACGCTGCGCGCGCTGGCCGCACGGCTCGGCGTCCGGGCGCCGGCGCTGTACTGGCACGTGGCCAGCAAGCAGGAACTGCTCGACGAGATGGGCACCGAGATCCAGCGGCGCGTCCAAGCGGCCATGACCGCTGCGCCGATTGCGGATTGGCGCGACGGGCTCGCCCACTACGGCAGGGTCTTGCGCCAGGAGTATCTCGCCCACCGCGACGGCGCCCGGACGTTCAGTGGAACCCGGCTGACCGATCCCGAGGTGCTGCGCGCCCAGGAACCCTGGCTGGCACAGTGGACGGCTGCGGGACTCGACCTGCGTGACGCGGTCGACGCCGCCGAGCTGGTGACGGCCTTCGTGGTCGGCTTCGTGATCGAGGAACAGGAACGGGCCCAATCCGCCGCCTCCGACCCCGGTCGCTACGCCGTCGACCAGCGCGATGCCGCCCTCGGCGAGGACGTCCCGCTGGTGACCGCCACCGCCCACTTGCGCGACGACCCCGACTCGCGCTTCGAACGCCAGTTCCAGATCCTGCTCACCGGGCTCGCCGCGCTCGAACCCCGACCCTGACCGAACAGATCTGCTCCCCGACGCCCTGGCTGTGGCCTCGTCTCGGGTGTCATGGATGGCTCGCGTTATTCTTGCTGCAGACGTGAAGGAGGCGGCGATGACGATTCAGGAGTTGCCGGTCGAGGTGCTCCACAAGATGGTGCACGAAAGCACCGTCGCCTCTGCGCGCCTCGAAGGTCGTGAGATTTCGGCTGACTACGTTCGCCCGGCCAACGTCCAGGAGTTCTTGGACAGCCTGTTGGCCAAGGGCTGATGGCCTCCTTCGATCCTGGGTACGGCGAGACCGAGGTATCGGAGGAGGAGCGTGCGGCGCTCACTCCGTCCGCGTTGAGGGTGCTCGGTGAGCCGATGCTGAAGGCTGCGCTGTACGACATCGAGCAGACGCTTCAAGATCGTGTCGGTTCCGCGCTGATCGATGAGATTCGATCTGGCGCACTGGCGCTGGGCGAGGTTCTGAGCGACCACTTCGTGCGCGATCTGCACCGCCGCTTGTATGGGGATGTGTGGGAGTGGGGTGGCAAGTTCCGGCTGCTTCAGACCAACATCGGGATTGCGCCAGAGCAGATTGCGGTGCAGCTTCGCTCCGAGATGGACAACCTGCGTTACCGGTGGGAGGAGATCCACGACCTCGACCCCCAAACGCTTGGTCTGCTTGCCCATATTGCCGTGGTGCGCATCCACCCGTTTGTGGACGGCAATGGGCGCGCAACCCGGCTGCTCGCCGATGTGGTTCTGGCTGCCGCAGCCACTGGCGACGCCGTGCGTTTCGATTGGGACATCAACCGCCGGGCCTACATTGACGCGCTCGTCCACTACGACAACAGCCGCGACATCGCCCCGTTGGCTGAACTCGTCCGAGTCGTCCCGGTGTAGTCGGGGGCTTCAGGCAACTGTCGCCGGACGGCAGCTCGCGGTCAGGGCGTCACCCTGGTGCCTGGGAGATCGGGAACGTCAGGGTGGGTGGTGACCGAGAGGAGCCGCCATGTCTGCCACTGAACTCACTGTCCCCGTCTCGTCCGTTTCCCGGGTCGGTGGGTGGCTGCTCGCACTCTCGCCGCTCGGGTTCGTGGTGGTGATCGCGTCCATGGTGTGGATCTTCAGTTCCGGCGGGATCGGGTTGTTCGCCGACATCACCCGGGCCCAGATGGACGCGCTGGGCGCGGGCTGGGCGG
>JAPUEM010000032.1:0-20596 GCA_027492575.1 Propionicimonas sp. | reverse complement strand
TGGTCGATGACCACCCTTTCTACCGCGAGGGCGTCCGCTCCCTGCTGGCTGACGACGAGGGCATCGAGATCGCCGCCGAGGCTACCGATGGCGAAGCGGCGGTGGCGCTCGCCGCGTCCGGTGAGTTCGACGTGATTGTGATGGATCTGGCGATGCCCGGAATCGGCGGCTTGGAGGCGACCCGACGGATCCTCGCCGCCGATCCGTCCGCCGCCGTGCTGGTGCTGACCATGCACGACGACCAGACCGTCTTCGCCGTGCTGCGCGCCGGCGCCCGCGGCTACCTGCTCAAGCACGCCGGGGTGGACGAACTGACCCGCGCGATCACCGCCGTCCACCGCGGCGAGGCGATCTTCAGCCCCGCCGTCGCCCGGCGGCTGACCGCGCACTTCGCCCGTCCTGCCTCTTCCGGGGAGCTGTTCCCCGAACTGACCGACCGGGAACGCGACGTGCTCGCCCTGCTCGCCGACGACCTCGGCACCGCCGCGATCGCCCGCCGCCTCGGCCTCACCGAGAAGACCGTCTACAACTACGTGGCCACCATCCTGGCCAAGCTCCACCTCACCGACCGGACGCAGGCCGCCACCCGAGCCCGTGAGGCCGGGCTGGGTGGCGGCTGACGGAGTCTGACGCCGACCGCACATCCACAGCGCATATGGATGGCGTCGCCTTCGGTCTGCCATCGGTGCCGCTACCCATTTCGCCTCGGTGGTGACACCTCATCGACGGTCCTGCTGGCTGGGTCGCCGCGACCTCGAGCCCGAGCCGGGCTGCTGATCAGCCCAGGTTGTTCGCCTTCCCTGGCACTGATGCCTCAGGAGCTGGGCCAGACTGTGGTCTGGTCAAGTTGACCAGACCATGGGAGGATGGACGACATGAGCGTGGTCGTCAATGTGCAGGAAGCCAAGACCCGGCTTTCGGAGTTGCTGCACCGCGTGGAGGCCGGCGAGGAGGTCGTGATCGCCCGGGCCGGCACCGTGGTTGCGCGCCTTCAGGCGGTCGCGCCCCGCGTCCGGTCGTTCGATGAGCCGCTGCTCAACGGCCTCGCCCCCTTCGATGTCTCAGAGTTGCTGGCGCCGATGGACGAGGCGGAGCTTCGCGACTGGGAAGCCGGCCACGCGGACGATCCGCTGAACGGGCCGGCGGCGTGAGCGCCTATCTGCTCGATACCCACGTGGTGGTGTGGCTGGCGGTCGAGCCCGAGCGGGTGCCGCGCCGACTGCGGGAGCTGCTCGCGGGCGCCCGGCAGGTGTGTGTCTCGGCGGCCAGCGTCTACGAGCTCGCTCAGAAGGTGCGACTGGGACGCCTGCCGGAGGCTGCGAGTCTCTTGGCGCGGTGGTCGGAGTTGCTCGATTCGATGCTCGCCACCGACCTGGCGCTGACCTCGTCCGAGATGGCGCTCGCCGGCTCGATGCCGTGGGAGCATCGCGACCCGTTCGACCGCATGCTCGTGGCGCAATCCCAGCTGCACGGCCTGCAGCTCGTGACCAAGGATGCCGCCATCCTCGCCTTCCCTCAGGTGAACTGCGCGCCTTGGGAATGACTGCCCGGTAGTGACCGTGGTGGCTACGGGTGGCCGGCCGACCTGCGGGATGCACCGAGCAGCGCCACGCCGGTGATGCCGAACGGGACGAAGACCAGCAGCAGTTCGACGAGCAGGATGCTGCCCGACACCGCGACCAGCGGCCCCGCCGGATGCCCCGGCGCGCGCCGCGCCAGCACGACCGACAGGATCAGCGGGACCAGCCCCACGACGACCGTGAGGATTCTCTCCGGGACGGCGGACGCCTCAGGTCGCGCGGCCAGCACCACGGCCGCGACGCCGACCAGCCAGGCGGCCGCGACCGTCCAGGCGGTCCAGTGCCGAATCCCTTGCACGACCTCACCCTAGGACTGCCTCGCCGGTCGCCATATCCGTGTCAGCACGCACCCGGTTCCCGTGATCGCCCCGATGGATGGGCCTTCGCGGTCGGCCAGAGTCGGAATCAGCCGTCGACCACGCCGAAGGAGATCGTCATGACCGCCGTCCGTCCGTCCCCGCCGCGGGAGACCGCTGCCGCATCGCCCGCGTTGCGGAGTGCCGTGTTCCGCTATCTCGTCGCTGCGGCGGGGTGGGCCGTCGGCGATGTCATCGAGCTCGTGTTCGCGCGCACCGACACGCTCGCCGACGGCGCGTCCTTCGTGGTGTCGGAGGTCGTCTTCTACGTCGCGATGGGAGTGCTGGTCGCGGCGCTGCTGGGCTCCCGATCGGCGGGAATGGCCGGTGCCTCGAAGGCCGGACGCGCAGGCTTCCTGGTCGCTGCCATCGCCTTCCTGCTGGTGATGGCCGGAGGAGTTCTGTTCAACTTCGCCGGCTTCGAGCTCGCCGGGTTACTACTGCTCCTGGGTGGGACCGCGCGCAATGTCGGGGAGATCCTCGCCGGTGTGGGCGTCCTGCGCGGCCGGGTCGTCGGACGTCCCGGTGCGTTCGTCTTCCTGATCTACGCCCTCGCGGCCACTCTCAGCACCGTGGTCACGCTCGTCGCGGGGTCCGCCGCCGGTCCCGGACATGTCGGCGAACTCGCGCTGGCCGGCTGCTGGGCGCTGATCGGACTCACCGTGCTCGCTCCGCAGCGCGGACGCCTGTGGTTCATCCTGTCGCTCGTCGCCGCCGGGGCAGCGCTGGTGAGTCCGTTCATCCCGTTCTGAGCGCTCTGGAGTTCTTGGATGCGTTGGGTGAGTTGAGAGCCAATCCCTACTGGAGGCAACGACCCGGAAGGAGGACCCGATGACCACCCCTGAGACGATCAGCGGCGTGATCGTCCACATCGAGTTGCCGCCAGGCGCCGTCGAGGACTATTACGCGGCGCTGCAGCGCGCGACCCCCCGCGAGCCGTGAATCAGCTGCCCAGGCCGGCGTCCCTGGCCAGGGCGATCGCGGCGGCGCGGGTGGGTGCGCCGAGCTTGAGCAGGACGGCGGAGACGTTATTGCGGACGGTCTTCTCACTCAGCACGAGACGTGCGGCGATCTCGGCGTTGGAGAGCCCCTGAGCGACGAGCTCCAGCACGTCGGTCTCGCGGGCGGAGAGCTGGGGGAACCGGACGTTCCGGGCTCCGCTGGTCGAGCGGGTGAAGTAGCGGTCCATGCGATCGGCGATCGGTGAGGCCAGGATCGCCCGTCCGGAGGCGACCACCCGGATCGACTCGGCGATCTCGGGCCCGGGCGCGCCTTTCAGCAGGTAGCCCTTCGCGCCGGCCCGCATCGCGGCGAAGACATTGCCGTCGTCGTCGCTCATCGTGAGCACCAGCACGGCGCCTGCCGAGCCGGCGGCCAGGATCTGCCGGGTGGCCTCGACGCCGTCCGTCCCCGGCATCCGCAGATCCATCAGCACTACGTCGGGCAGCAACGACGCGGCCAGCGCGATCGCCTCGTCGCCGTCCCCGGCCTCGCCGGCCAACTCCAGGTCGGCGGTGTCGGCGATCAGCCCGCGCAACCCGTCACGAAACAGCGGGTGATCGTCGGCGATCAGGACGCGGATCATGCCGGCAGCTCCCACTCGGCCCGGACGACCGTGCCGCAGGGCCGGCGCGGCAGCAGGTCGAAGGTGCCGCCGAGCTCTGCCGCCCGCTCGCGCATGGACGCGATGCCGACACCGGGCCGATAGCCCGCGGTGAGGCCCGGGCCGTCGTCCTGCACCTCCAGGGCGAGCCGGTCGGCCGCCGCGAGGCGCACCCAGAACGATCCTGGACGGGCGTGGACGGCGGCATTCTTCATCGCCTCCAACGCGATCAGGTACACCCCGATCTCCAGGGTGTCCGGCAGTTCGGGCAGCGGGGCCAGGTCGACGCCGGCGGCGCCGAGCCGCTCGGCTTGCTGGCGGATCGCGCCGTCCAGCCCCAGCGAGTCGAGCGCCGGCGGGCGCAGCGCGTAGACGATCCGCCGCACCTCGGTGACCGCCTCGCTGCCCGCTTCGTGCAGCCGGGCCAGTTCGGCGCGCGCCCGGGCCGGGTCGTCCAGGTGGCGTTCGGCGCCGCCACCCCGGGTGGCGTGATCGCGAATGGCTTGTGGTTCTCCCAGCCGCCGCCGGGAGCGGCGTCCCACCAGTGCGTCCAGATCGCGCCGTCCGGGCTCACCCAGAAGACGTCCAGATGACCCGCCGTCCGGTTCGCCACCGCCAGCCCGGACCCGGCGCCCGCGACGCCGGGCCCGGTGATGGCGAACGGACGGTGGTCCCGCCAGCCGTTGCCTCGGCGGGCTTCCCACCACATCGTCCAGATCGCGCCATCCGGACTGATCCAGAAGACGTCCTGATTGTCCGGGGTGCGTGCGACCGCGGCGAGCGGGGAGTCGGCTCGTGCCGAGCCGTCGGGCGCGACGGAGAGTGCCCGGTGGTCCCCCCACCCCTGCTGGGGTTTGCTGTCCCACCAGGTCCACTGGATGGCGCGATCGGAGCCGATCCAGAAGACGTCGAGATGCCCGCGTGCCCTCGCGAGCGAGGCCACCGGCGACCCGGCCAGCGCCGAGTTCACGGGTGCCACGCGGAACCGGCCGTGGTCCGACCAGGACATCCCCGGGGCGTCGCGCCACCAGGTCGACCAGATCTCGTTCTTGGATCCCGTCCAGAAGAGATCGAGCTGATCCGGATCGCGCGCGGCCGCCGCCATGCCGTACTCGGCCCGGCGGGTGGGCAGCACCAGCGGATCGCGATTCGCGTAGTGCTGGACGAAGAAGCAGTTGATCCGGTGCTTCAGCCCGACATTGCTGGTGACGTCGATCAGGCGCTTGTCGGTACGCGAGATGTCCAGGCGGATGGTGATGTTGTCGTTCTTCGGCGTGTTGGGGTCGTACACCCACAGGGTGAGCTGCTGACCCTGCAGTTGGTAGGCGTAGACGCACACCTGGTGGCCGAGATGGGTGAAGTCGGGCAGATGCCCGGTGACCAGCCCGATCGGGCAGGGGAGCCCGCTGTCGATCACCCGGCGGATCTCTGGCCAGGCGACGCGCGCCATCACCCAGTTGCAGCCGTTGCCGAGGATGTCGTCGGTGTCGGGGTAGAGCGGGTCGGCGATCCGCACAAAGGTGGCGACGTCGTCGAGATTGAGGCTCTGCGCCAGCCGCCGGACGATGTAGTCGAAGAGCGGATCGCCCTCACCGGTCGGCCGTTGCGGCAGCCGGGGAGCGTTCAGGCCGGCCTCGAAGTAGTCGCGCGAGGCGAAGGACATGCCTCCGCACAGCCCCCAGGAGGCGTTGCCGATGAGGATCGGCCCGAACGGATCCGGCATCGGGATGGACGTGATGTGGACATCGGGCCAGTGATTGTTGTCGAACATGAAGCCGTGTCGCGACGGCAGGTAGCCTGCCACCGCCACCCGGTCGGGCGGCATCAGATGGTAGGTGACCTCGGCGTTGTTGTCCTTCCCGCCCTCGAAGTAGAGCCCGAACGGCCCGCCGGCGTTCTGCTCGTAGAAGTTGGGTCCGACGAACGGGTTGTCCCAGTGGAGGTCGAGGTACTGCCCGGTGTCGCCGATCCGGTAGCGGGCACGTCCCTCGGTGCCGGTTGCGACACCATTGGATTCCGACTGCCAGCCGTCCTTCGCGCCGGGTTCGATCCTCGCCTTCGGACGCCGTGAGCTCGTCCAGATGCCGTGGCTGAGGGAAGAGGATTCGTGGATCAGCGGGTGCGATGTCTCGTTGTGGATCCAGACTCGCGTTGATCGGGCCGCCATGGTGCCGTTCCTTTCCGTGGGGTGGTGCCTGCTCTGGCAGCGTGGCATTCCCGGCATCCCGGGTACCAGGGTCATCGTGTCCCGGGTTCCGGGAACCGCGCCGGTGTCCTCGACGCTAGGCCCGCGCGGGCCCGTGGGCATCGGTGCCAGTACCTACTTCGTCTCCGTGCCGGTACCCGGACGGCGATCGCAGGAGGGACATCCGCCCTGCCGTCCCGGGACGGCGCGACCCTATGCTCGGGCCATGACGGCCGGCCGCGGGCAAAGGGCGCACACCCTGGCGTGGGTGAGCGGGTCGCTCGTCGCCGGGCTGGCGGTGGTGCTCTGGGCGATCCAGCTGCCCGGGCTGGCCACCGCCTGCTCGGTGCCGAACTGCGTTTGGCCGAGGCTTTCCGCGCAGGGATTCGCCGCGCTGGCCGAGTTCGGCGTGCCGCCCTGGGGTTGGACGATCGTCGCGGGCGCCCTGAGCCTGACCTGGGCGGCGGTGCCCTTCCTGCTCGGCGTCGCGGTCGCCCGATCGCCGGAAGGGGGCAGCCGGCTGCCCGTGCTGTGGTTCGTCTTCGCCCTCGGTCCGCTGGTGGGAGTGCCGGCCCAGCCGTGGCTCGTGGTGCTCTTGCGCGTCGCCACGCTGGCCGCATGGTTCACCCTGTTCGCGCTCTTCCCGACCGGACGCTTCCGGCCGCGGTGGGTGGCTGCGGTCCCGCTGGTGGCGGCCGCCTGGACACTGCTGCTGTCGCTCCCAGCGGTGCGTGCGGCTGAAGCTACCAACGACCCACTGTGGTGGGCGCTGGAATCGGGTGTCTACGTCGCCTGCGTCGCGGCGCTCGTCGCCGCGCAGATCGTCCAGTTCGCCCATGCGGACGCCGACGACCGGCGCGCCATCCGGCTGCTGCTGGTGCCGTTCGGGCTGTTCGTCGGCTTCGGTGTCGCCACCACCGTCGCGAACGCCCGGCTGGATGCCGCCGCGCTCGGCTACGGCACGCTGGGCGGCGCCGTGATGTACCAACTCAGCGCACTGCTGACCGTCGTGCTGCTCGGCTGCGTCGCGGTGGCGACCCTGCGGGACGAGGCCTACGGCGTCCGGATCGCGATCGACCGGGTGCTGCTGGCGTCGGTGGCCTTCGCGATCGCGGTGGCGGTCTACGCGGCGGTCGCCCTGCTCGCCTCCCTGGTCGCGCCCGGAAGGCTGGCATCGGCGCTCGCGGCGGTCGTCACCGCCGTCGCCCTCGCCGGGGTCTTCGGCCGCATCGAACGAGGGCTGGGCCGGCTCGTCTACGGCGACGCCGACGATCCGGCGGCCGTGGTCGCCGCGCTCGACGCCCGGGTGACCCAGGCGTCGGCTCCTGAGCAACTGCTGCCCGGCCTCGCGGCGGCGCTGGCGGAACGACTGCGCTTCCCCGCCGTCCGGATCGTGCTGGACGACGCGCCGGGCAGACCGCTGGACGGGGCCGCCGCGCACGTCCCGCTGACCCTGGAAGGCCGCCGGCTGGGCGAGGTCCAGGTGGTCCTGCGGCCCGGGCAGCGCCGGCTGACCGCCCGCGATCGGGCAGCCCTGGAAGCGGTGTCCGGACCGGTGGCGGCCGCCGCGACCGCGCAGCGACTCAACCAGGAACTGCGCCGCTCCCGTCTGGAGGTGCTGATCGGGCGGGACGACGAGCGGCGCGCGCTGCGCCGCCGGCTGCACGACGAGGTGGGACCCACCCTGGCCCTCGCCGGGCACCGGATCACCGCCGCCCGCCACGACCTCACGCACCTGGACGCGGCCGCCGGCAATCTGGCCGACGCGATCGCCCAGGTGCGCGAGATCTCCCGCGATCTGCGCCCGCCCGCGCTGGACGAGCTCGGGCTGCGGGCGGCGCTCGCAGCCTTCGCCGAGGGGCTCGGACTATCCGCCGAGATCACCGCCCCCGAGCGCATCGCGCCGGGCGTGGTGGAGGTCGCCGCCTACCGGATCGCGGTCGAGGCGCTGCTCAACGCCGCCCGGCACGCCGGGGCGAGCCGGGTTGTCGTGACGCTGCGCCGCGAGGCCGTGGGCTGGGTGCTCGATCTGGACGACGACGGCACCGGGATGCCCCCGGAGGCGACGGCGGGCGTCGGTCTGCTGTCGATGCGCGAACGCGCCGGAGAACTGGGCGGCCACCTCGCCACCGGGCCCTCGCCACTGGGCGGCACCCGGGTGCATGCTGAACTGCCCTGGGAGGAGGACGAGTGACCGTGCGGCTGGCGATCGTCGACGACCATCGCATCTTCCGCGAAGGCCTGTCGGCGCTGCTGCAGGGCTTCGACGGCATCGACGTGACGGGTGAATTCGGCGACGCCGAGTCGCTGGCGGCGTCCCTCGAGGGCGATGCGCCGGACGTGGTGCTGCTCGACCTGCACCTGCCCGGCGAGAGCGGTCTGGCCGCGCTGACCCGGCTCAAGCAGCGCCGTCCGGAAGTCAGGGTCTTGGTGCTCACCATGCACGACGACCACGCCACGGTGCGGGCCGCGATCGACGCCGGCGCCGACGGCTACCTGGTCAAGACCAGCGGTCTGGACGACATCGCCCGCGCGATCCTGTCGGTGCACGCCGGCCAGTTCGTGCTGGGGGAGGGGACGGAGGCCGTCCGGCGTCCGCTGCGCCGCCGCGACCCGCTGGACCGGTTCACCGACCGCGAGCGGCAGGTGCTGGAACTGCTCGCCGCCGGCGCCACCACGGCGCAGATCGCCGCCCGGCTCGGCATCTCGGGCAAGACCGTCCGCAATTACCTCTCGACCCTCTACGCCAAGCTCGGCGTCGAGGACCGCGGTCAGGCAGCGCTCGCCGCCCAACGTCTGATCGCGGACGACCCGGGCCGCTGAGTCTGGGAAGAGCGGGACAGGGGGCGGTTCCGCTGTCCCAGGCGGATCTCCCGGCGGCAGGAGGGCGAACGCCGTACCGCACCGGGACGCCCCGTCCGTAGCGTCGGCGCATGAGTACCACGGAAGTTCTTCCCCGGACGGTGCTGGCCGGCGGCCTCGTCGTCCCACCCGTGCTGGCGGCCATCGCTACCGGAATCGACCGTGCCGGTGGGCCGCCGGTCTCCGGCTACCTCGACCGTGTGGCGGCGGCGCCCGGGGTCTACCTGGCAGGCGGGATGCTGCTGGTCGTCGCGATGGCACTGAGCGTCTTCACCGCCGCGGCCCTGCTGCGGCTGGCAGCCGGGGTGGAGCGCGGCGGCCTGCTGCGGGTCGGCGCCCTGCTCTACGGGCTGTGGGCGGTGCTCGGGCCGGCCGGGGTGTCGCTGGGCTACACGGCAGGCTGGGTGGGCGTCGCCATCCGTCCGGACGCCGCACCCGCGCTCGTCGAGCAGGTCTTCCTCGGCATCACCTACTCGCCGTGGGCGACCCTTGGCGCGGTGGTCGGCGGTGTCGGCTGGATGCTCGGCTGCGTGGTGGCCGGCCTCGGGTTGCTACGCGCCCGGCTCGCGCCGGTGTGGGCGGCGACGCTGGTGATCGCCGGCCCGGTCTTCGCCCTGGCCGTCGGCAGCCTGCGGATCGCGCCGCTGACCGCGGTGGGGTTCCTCTTGCTGGCCGCCGGTCTCGGCGGTTGCGTCCCGCGGCTGCCCATGGCGGACCCAGCTACCCGCTGATCGGCGGTTCGTCAGCTCTCGCCCAGGCCCGTTCCGAGCTTGCGGGCGGTCTGGATCCACTCGTGGTCCAGGGGCACCAGCTTCAGGTTGCCCGCCACCTCGGCCAGCGGGACGGGGGCGGTCTCCTCGCCGCGGGCGGCGACCATGATGCCGAACTCGCCCTTGGCGACGTGGTGGGCGGCGGCCGTCCCGATGCGGGAACCGAGCAGGCGGTCGGCGGCGACCGGGGTGCCACCGCGCTGCACGTAGCCCAGGATCGACACCCGGGATTCCAGGCCGGTGCGGGCCTCGAGTTCGCGGGCGAGCTTGAAGGTGTGCTCGCGCTGGGCGTCCACCACGCTGGCCAGGTGCTTCTTGGCCGCACCGAGCGATTCGGGGGTCTTGGCGGCCTTGACCAGGGCTTCGGCGGCCTCGATGTCGGCGTGGTCGGCCAGATCGCGGGCGCCTTCGGCGACCGCCACCACCGAGAAGCTGCTGCCGCTGGCGACCCGCTTGTTGATCGTCTCGGCGACCGAGTCGACCGAGTAGGGGATCTCCGGCAGCAGGATGATGTCGGCGCCGCCGGCGATGCCCGCGCCCAGGGTGAGCCAGCCGGCCCGGTGGCCCATGATCTCGGTGAGGATGATCCGGTGATGGCTGTGCGCGGTGGAATGCAGCCGGTCGATGGCCTCGGTGGCGATCTCCATCGCGGTGGCGAAGCCGAAGCTGGTGTCGGTGTGGGCGATGTCGTTGTCGATCGTCTTCGGCAGGTGGATGACGTTCAGCCCCGCCTCGGCGAGCCGCATCGCGTTCTTCGCGGTGCCGCCGCCACCGAGCAGGACGAGCCCGTCCAGGCCCTCCTTCTCGTAGTTCTCGACCACCTGGGCGCGCATGTCGCGGACCTCGCCGTCCACGATCATTCGGTGCACCTTGTCGCGGCTGGTGCCCAGGATCGTCCCGCCGATGGTGAGGATGCCCGACAGCGCGCTCCCGTCCATGCTCATGTACCGGTTCTCGACCAGGCCGCGGATGCCGTCGCGATAGCCGATCAACTCCATGCCGTAGTGCAGGGCCGCCTTGCCGAAGCCGCGGATCGCCGCGTTGAGGCCGGGGCTGTCGCCGCCGGCGGTGAGGATTCCGAGCTTCTTTCCGCTGCCTGTGGTCATTGCCTGGGTCCTTCCTGGGGATTGCTCAGCAGGGTACCGGCTGAACGGCGGTGCTGGCGGGCTCGCCGGGAATCTCCCCGACGGTTGGGATCGGCCGGGCATAATCGGAATGGCCTGCCACGGTCCTCGCCAGGCCCAGGGGTCGCCGGCCGCGACCGCAACCGAAGGAGCCGAGCATGCGTCCAGTGAACCGATCGGTGCTCGTCGTGACGGTGGCCGCGCTCGCGCTGGCCGGCTGCGGCCAGACCGCTCCCACGCCGGGCGTCCCGTCGCCGCCGTCCACCGCTACGCCGTCGGTCTCGCCCTCGGTCTCGCCCAGTGTCACTTCCACCCCGACCGAGTCGGTCTCCCCGACGCCGGACGGTTCCGCGAGCCCCACTCCGTCCGCCACCCAGACCCCGAGCCCGTCGGCCAGCCCGACCAAGGCCGCCGGCCTGGTGCTGGCCGGTGACGGGGTCGGTGGCCACAAGTTCGGGACGGCCGAGGCGAAGGTCGAGAAGACGCTGGCTTCGGCGCTCGGCGAGCCGGACGAATCCATTCAGGGTGTCTCCTGCGAGTTCGACTCCGGGAGCCCGTGGCAACGGTCACTGCACTACAAGGGCCTGTCGGTGGTCTTCACCGCGAAGTCGGCGAAGAAGTCGGCGCCGCGCACCCTGGCCAGCTGGTCGCTCTCGCTGGGGAGCAAACTTCCCAAGGGCGTCCGGATCGTTGATGACATCCCGCTCGATCTGAGCTTCAAGCAACTGAAGGCGAAGTACCCCAAGGGCAAGCTCACCGACACCGGGCTGGGGGACGGCAGTGAGATCTTCACCCTGCCCAACGGCATCCGCTTCGTCGGGGTGGAGGTTCCCGACATGGTGATGGCCGGCGAACTGGGCTACTGCGAGTAGATCCGGACGGGGTCTGCGGCGGGCCGATCAGCCCACCCACCCACCTGCGGCCGGCCTGTCTTGGTCTTCTGTCCGAGGCGGATGCACCGGACCGAGGGCGGACGTTCAGCCCACCCAGACCGCTGTGGCGCCCAGGTGCCCGGTGATGATCACGACCACCAGCGAGACGACCGCGGCGGCGGCGGTGACGATGGCCAGCGTGGTCCGGAGGGCGCCTTTGCCGGTTTGACCGGCTGGAACCGTCCCCGGCGTCCCACTCGGGGTGCGGCGTGCGGTCAGCACGAATCCGGTGACGGCCAGCGCCAGCGCTCCGGCGGGCCAGGGCGCGATCAGCCCCCAGAACATGTGGGCGCCCAGCGTCCCGGTGCCGGTGGTGGTGCCGGCCAGCACCTCCCCGCTCAGCCGGGCCGCGATCACCGCGCCCGCGGCCGCGACGGCCCCGGCCGCCACCAGCGATCCGTAGCGCTCCCGGGCTCGCCCCCACAGCACGATGACAAGGGCTCCGATCGCCGCCAGCGGCAGCAGGACGACGGCGGCATGCACGACCAACGGGTGCAGCGGCGGGAAGGCGATCTCCATGATTGATTGTTCAATCAGATCGGGTGGGGTGGCAACCCCTCGCGGGCAACTCACAGCAAACCCACAGCCGCGGCTCTGTACAGAGCTACCGCTGGATCGCCAGTTCCGACTCGTAGTGAGCCCGGAGAGGTGATCTGAAGACAAAGCTGTTCCGGGAGGTGGGGCGCGGAGTACGGGTGGCCGCCGCCACCGGGAGCCGGACCGCCGAAATTGTCGTTGTCAGCCGCCGGTCGGTCGGAAGCTTCAGTGAAACCGCCGATGTGGTCGTTGTCAGGACGGAATCGGCCCGAATGGCAACCATTTCGGCGGTCGCGTCTTCACCGGCCCGGATGAGGGCCGTGAGAACGACAACATCGGCGGTTGCGGTTCGCCGAACGGCGAGGTTCGCCGGAACTGGCGGTCGAGAAGGGTTGCTGCACGGACACGCGGCTCGGGGTGGACTGGCCCCGGCTTGCCCGGCGCGTCAGGATGGGCGCATGACTTCGGCCAATCCGCTCGCCTCCCGTTCCACGCTGCCCTACGAACTGCCCGACTTCGCCGCGCTGCGGCCGGGGCATTATCTTCCGGCGTTCACCGAGGGGATGGCGGAGCAGCTGGCCGAACTGGCGGCGATCGCCGCCGACCCCGCGCCGCCCACCCAGGCGAACGTGATCGACGCCTGGGAGGCCTCCGGCCAGCTGCTCTCGCGGGCCGCGCTGGCCTTCTTCACGCTGAAGTGGGCCGACACCAACGACGAACTGAGCGCCATCGACGAGCAGGTCGCCCCGTTGCTGGCCGCCCATTCCGACGCGATCTTCCTCGACCCGGCGCTCTACCGGCGGGTGGTGGCCCTGGCCGACCGGGTCGCCGCGGGCGAGACGGAGCTGGACGACGCCGCCTCCTACTGGCTGGCGAAGACCCGGCAGCGGTTCGAGCGGGCCGGCATCGCCCTGCCCGAGACCGACCAGCAGCGGCTGCGCGAACTGAACGGCCGGCTCGCCGAGCTTCACTCGAAGTTCGGACGGCTCTCGCTGGCCGGCATGAACGCGGCCGCGGTCTGGGTGACCGATGCCGCGGAACTGGACGGTCTCTCCGGCGCAGAGATCCAGGCCGCCCAGGAGCTGGCCGCCGAGCGCGGCCGTCCCGAGGCCTGGCTGATCGAGATCGAGAACACCACCGGCCAGCGGTCGCTCGACGTCCTCACCAACCGGACGCTGCGCGAACGCGTCCATCGCGCCGCGATCGGCAAGGGACTCGGCGGCGAGCACGACACCCGCGGCGTCGTCGTGGAACTGGCCCGGTTGCGCGCCGAGCGGGCCGCGCTGCTGGGCTTCGCCAACCATGCCGACTACGTCGCCGCCGACGCCTGCGCGAAGACCGCCGCGGCGATCTGGGAGCGGCTGACCGGCTTGGTGCCCGCGGTGGTCGAGAACGTCGCCGCCGAGGCGGCCGAGCTGGAGGCCGTCCTGCAGCGGCTCGAACCGGGCGCGACCCTGGAGCCCTGGGATTGGCAGTACCTCAGCGAGATCGTCCGGGCCGAGCGGTACGCCCTGGACGCCGGCGCGCTGCGTCCGTATCTGGAGGTCGAGCGGGTGCTGCACGATGGGGTCTTCGCGGCGGCAACCGGGCTGTACGGCATCACCTTCCACGAGCGGGACGACCTGACCCCCTACCACCCCCAGGTACGGGTCTTCGAGGTGCGCGAGGCGGACGGCACCCCGATCGGGCTCTTCCTGGCCGACTTCTTCACCCGTGCCTCCAAGCAGGGCGGCGCCTGGATGAACAACATCGTCGACCAGAACCATCTGCTCGGCCAGCTGCCGGTGGTGGTGAACAACTCGAACCTGGTGAAGCCGCCGGCCGGGGAGCCCGCGCTGATGAGCTGGGACGACGTGATCACCCTCTTCCACGAGTTCGGGCACTCCCTGCACGGCCTGCTCTCCGACACCCGGTACCGCTCCCAGTCGGGCACCGAAACCCCGCGTGACTTCGTGGAATACCCCTCCCAGGTGAACGAGATGTGGGCGCTGGAACCGTCCCTGCTGGCCAACTACGCCGTCCATGTCGAGACCGGCGAGCCGATCCCCGCGGAGTGGGTGGCGACGCTGATCGGCTCGACCCTCTTCCAGCAGGGCTTCAAGACCGCCGAGTACCTGGCCGCCGCTCTGCTCGACCAGGTCTGGCACACCACCCCGCTCGCCGAACTGCCGGACGACCCCGAGCAGGTCGAAGCCTTCGAACGGGCAGCCCTCGCCAAGGTCGGGCTCGACCTGCCGCTGGTGCCGCCCCGCTACCGCTCGGCCTACTTCCGGCACACCTTCGAGGGTGGCTACGACGCCGGCTACTACTCCTACATCTGGTCCGAGGTGCTGGACGCCGACACCGCCGCCTGGATCCGCGCCACCGGCGGCCTCACCCGCTCCAACGGCGAGCGCTACCGCCGCCACCTGCTGGCCCGCGGCGGCTCGCGGGACGCCATGGACACCTACCGCGACTACCGCGGCCAGGATCCCGACCTGAAGCACCTGCTGGAGCGCCGCGGTCTGCTCCGCTGAACGACGTTACTTCCGTCCACCAGGGAGCGATGCTTCCGCCAGGTCGCGGCCGGGAACGGAACCCATTTCCGTCCACCCGGCGGGCCGACGGTAAAGTTCGGACGTGCGTTACATCTCCACCCGCGGCCTGCCCGGCGACCCCGAGCTCGGCTTCTGGGACATCCTGCTGGAAGGCCTCGCGCCGGACGGCGGCCTCTACCTGCCGCGGGAGTACCCGCAGGTCACCCCCGCGACCCTTGCCGAGTGGCGGACGCTGCTGGACGAGCAGGGCTACGCCGCCCTGGCGCAGGCCGTGCTGTCTCTGTATATCGACGACATCCCCGCCGCCGACCTGCAGGGGATCTGCGAGCGCGCGTACAACGGCGAGGTCTTCTCCGACCCCGCGATCGTCCCGGTGACCGACCTGGGGGACGGGCTGGTGCTCGCGCACCTCTCCAACGGCCCGACCGCCGCCTTCAAGGACATGGCCATGCAGCTGCTCGGCCAGCTCTTCGAGTACGAACTGGCCCGGCGCGGCGCCGAGCTCAACATCCTGGGCGCCACCTCGGGCGACACCGGGTCGGCGGCCGAGTACGCGATGCGCGGACGCCGCGGCGTCCGGGTCTTCATGCTCACCCCGGCCGGCCGGATGTCCCCCTTCCAGCAGGCGCAGATGTTCTCCATCGACGATCCGGCGATCGTGAACATCGCCGTCGAGGGGGTCTTCGACGACTGCCAGGATCTGGTCAAGGAGGTCGCCGGCGACCTGGAGTTCAAGCAGCGCTACACCCTCGGCGCGGTGAACTCGATCAACTGGGCGCGGCTGGTCGCGCAGGTCGTCTACTACATCGCCGCCTGGCTGCGGGCGACCACCTCCGACGACCAGCTGGTCTCCTTCTGCGTGCCCACCGGCAACTTCGGCAACATCTGCGCCGGTCACGTCGCCCGCATGATGGGGCTGCCGATTCGGCACCTGGTGCTGGCGACCAACGAGAACAACGTGCTGGACGAGTTCTTCCGCACCGGTGTCTACCGGGTGCGCTCCTCGGCCGAGACGCACGAGACGTCCAGCCCGTCGATGGACATCTCGAAGGCCAGCAACTTCGAGCGGTTCGTCTTCGACCTGCTGGGACGCGACAGTGCCCGCGTCCGCTCGCTTTTCGCCGCCGACCTGCCCGACCAGGGGTTCTTCGACCTCTCCGGGACGCCGGAGTTCGCCGAACTCCGGCAGCGGTACGGCTTCGTCTCGGCGTCCTCCAGCCATGCCAACCGGGTGGCGACCATCGCCGCGACCTGGAACCGGCGCGGCGTGCTGATCGACCCGCACACCGCCGACGGAGTGGGGGTGGCCGTCCGGTTCACCGAGCCGGGGGTGCCGATGATCGTGCTGGAAACCGCGCTCCCGGTGAAGTTCGCCCAGACCATCGTCGAAGCGATCGGACGCGAGCCCGAACGTCCCGCCGCCTTCGAGGGGCTGGAGGATCTTCCTCGCCACGTCATCGACCTCCCCAGCGACGCAACGGCCCTGAAGGCACTGATCGCCGCGACCGTGAACGGCTGAGCTGGGGGGAGTGATCCCGTCCAGGTGGCGTGGGGCGTCCGGCAGTCTCCAGGCTTGCTTCAAGGATTCCTGAGAATCCTGGGCTCAGGTTGCACAGGCCAAACCGGGCGGGGAGGATGGCAGGCATGCTCGATCGATTCTCGCCCGCCGCCTCGGCTGCTGGTGAGTCGACCCAGCATGCCTCCGCGGTGATCGCGCAGGCCCAGATCCTGGCCGACCGGCTGCTGGCCGAGGCCAACACCGAGGTCGACCGGCTGCGCACCGAGGCCGAGCAGCTGCGCGGCGAGCGCGACCAGCTGGAGCGCGAACTCACCGATCGCCGCCGCGAGATCGAACTCTCGCTGGCAGAGGCCACCCACCGCCTGGACGAGGCCCGCCAGGACGCCGTCACGCTGATGGCCGAGGCCGGCGAACAGGCCGCCCTGATCACCTCCACCGCGCAGCGCAACTCCGATCAGCTGGTCGAGCAGGCCCGGACGCAGGCCGCCGGGCTGGTCGCCGACGCGGAGGCCCACGCCCACCGGCTGCGCACCGACGCGCAGGCCGACGAGGCAGCCGCCCACGAGCGCGCGAACACCCGGGTCGCCGAGGCGGAGGATTTCGCCACCGACCGCTTCCGGCAGCTCGACACCGAGCAGGCCGCCCGCCGCACCGCCGTCGACCTCGAGATCGGACGGCTGCGCGCCGACCTCGAACAGGATCACGCCACCCAGCGCGAAACCCTCGCCGAAGAGCTCGCCGCCGCCCGCGAAGAGCTGGCCGCCGAACGCCAGGCCTGGGACGAGGAACTGGCCGCCGCCACCGCCGCGGCCCAGGCCGAACGCGAGGAGCTGGCCGCCCGAGCGGAAGCCGCCGCCCAGGAGCAACTCACCGCCGCCGCGGCCCACACCGCCTGGACGGAGCAGGCGATGGCGGAACTCCGCGCCGGCGCCGAGGCCGAGGCCGCGCAGACCGTCAAGCAGGCGCGTCAGCAGGCCGAGCAGCACCTGGCCGAGGTCCGCGCCCGGGCTGTCGCGCTGCTGGACACCACGACGGCGAAGGTCGAATCCCGCACCGCCCAGGCCGAGGCGCTGTCCACCGACCGTGAGGCTCGCGCCGAGGCGCTGCTGGGGGCCGCCGAACGGGATTCCCAGCGCACCCGGCAGACGGCGTCCGACGAGGCGGGACGGCTGCTGGCCCATGCCGAAGCCGAGACCCGCGCCCAGGCCGAGCGTGCCGAGCGGCGGCTGGCCGAGGCCGAGACCATGGCGAAGGTGGTGCGGGAACGCACCGTCACCGATCTCGAGCAGTTGCAGCAGGAGACCTGGCAGAAGGCCACCGCGACCCGTGAGGAGGCGATCGCGCTGCTGGCCCAGGCCCGCACCGAGGCGGACGCCGTTCGGGGCGAGGCACGGGCGATGCTGGAGCGGGCCCGCGGTGAGGTGGCTGCGCTGGCGCGCCGGCGCGACGACATCAGTTCTCAACTCGGACACCTTTCCGGGGTGATCGAGGCATTGGCGGTACCGGAGCGCCCGACGGGCGACGCGACGAAGGAAGATCGAGATGAGTGATGTGACGTTCCGCACGGTGATGCGCGGCTACGACCCGACCGAGGTGGAGCGGACGGTCGGGCAGCTGCGCCAGTCCGCCGACCAGGCTCGTGCCGAGGCCGCCGATCGGACGGTCGAACTGACGAAGCTGCGCGGGCACGTCACCGAGCTGGAGGCGCAGCTGGCCGCTCACGCCGGTCAGCTGAGCGCCCTGCAGGACGAGCGGGCCCAGGCCGCGTCACCGAGCTTCGCCGACCTCGGCGCCCGGGTCGGCAAGATCCTGTCGCTGGCCGACGCCGAGGCCAAGGAGCTCCTCGCCAAGGCGAAGGCCGAAGCCGCCGCGCTGACCGAGCAGACCGAGGCAGCCGCCGACCAGGCCCGGAGCTCGGCGGAGAGCTACGCCGCCGACGTCCGTTCGAAGTCGGACGCCGAGGCCGCGCGGGTGGTCGAAGCCGCCAAGCGGCAGTCGGACGACATCCTCGACCACGCCGACCGCGAGGCCACCGCCCGCCGCGAGGAGGCCGAGGCGGTCTACGAGCACCAGCGCGCCCGCGCCGCCGCGGCCGCCGCCGACTTCGAGCAGACCCTCGCCGAGCGGCGCGACAAGGCCGCCGTCGAGTTCGCCGAGCAGATGACCGCCAACGAGGCCGCCACCGCCCGCGCCGAGGAACGTCAGGCCGCCATCGAGGCCGAGGCCGAACGGATCCGGATCGCCGCCGAGGCCCAGGCCGAGGCGATCGTCCGCGCCGCCCAGGACGAAGCCGCCGCCACTGTTTCGGCCGCCCGCACCCAGGCTGAGAAGGTCCGCCGCGAATCCGATCGCGAGCTGCAGGCAGCCACCTCGCGGCGGGACGCGATCACCGCCCAGCTGGCGAACGTCCGCCAGATGCTGGCCACCCTCGGCGGGACGAGCATCGGCAACGACCCGCTGGAGGCCTTCGAGGCCCCTGCCGAGGTCGTCCCCGAATCGGAGCCGGTCAACTGACCCTCCCATCGAGGGCCAGTCAAAGTGATCGAGGGCCAGCCTTCAATGCTGGTCCTCGGTGGCTAAGGCCGGCCCTCGCCGAACGGGATAGGGTCGAGTTGCATCACGAGGAGGCAAGCGAATGAAGTTCCGTTACCTGGGCGACTCCGGGCTGAAGATCTCCGAGATCACCTACGGCAACTGGCTCACCCACGGCTCGCAGGTCGAGAACGAGGTCGCCACGCAGTGCGTCCACGCGGCCCTGGACGCCGGGATCACCAGCTTCGACACCGCCGACGTCTACGCCAATACGGCCGCCGAATCGGTGCTGGGTGAGGCCCTGAAGGGGCAGCGGCGCGAGTCGCTGGAGATCTTCACCAAGGTCTACTGGCCCACCGGGCCGAAGGGTCACAACGACGTCGGGCTCTCCCGCAAGCACATCATGGAGTCGATCAACGGCTCGCTGCGCCGGCTGCAGACCGACTACGTCGACCTCTACCAGGCCCACCGCTACGACCACCAGACCCCGCTGGAAGAGACGATGCAGGCCTTCGCCGATGTCGTCCGGCAGGGCAAGGCGCTCTACATCGGCGTCAGCGAATGGACGGCGGAGCAGATCAGCCGCGGTCACGCGCTGGCCCGGCAGCTGGGCATCCAGCTGATCTCCAGCCAGCCGCAGTACTCGATGCTGTGGCGGATCATCGAGGGCGAGGTCGTGCCGACCTGCCGGGAACTGGGCGTCTCGCAGATCGTCTGGTCGCCGGTCGCCCAGGGCGTGCTGACCGGCAAGTACCTGCCCGGCCAGCCGGTCCCCGAGGGTTCCCGCGCCACCGACGACAAGGGCGGCGCCAGCTTCATCCAGCGCTTCCTGAAGGACGACGAGGTGGTGCGCCGGGTGCAGGGGCTGCGTCCGATCGCCGACGAACTGGGGCTGACCATGGCTCAGCTGGCGGTCGCCTGGGTGCTGCAGAACGACAACGTCGCCGCGGCGCTGATCGGCGCCTCCCGTCCCGAGCAGATCGGGGAGAACGTGAAGGCCTCCGGAGTGGTGATCCCGGCCGAACTGCTGACCCGCATCGACGAGGTGCTGGGCGACCGCGTGGTCAGCGACCCGGCCCTCACCTACGAGGGCCAGCCGAAGGAACGTCCGGTCTAGACAGCTTGGCGCGACCGCCGGTCTTGTCGTTGTCAGCCGGGTCATCGCCGCCGATCTCAATCGGACCGCCGCTCTTGTGGTTCTGAGGCCGATTTCGGGCCGAATGGCGACAAGACCGGCGGTCGCGCTCCGGCACTGGCCGGGTACCGGCGAAATGGCGGCAAGAACGGCGGTTGGGCGGAATACGGGCGGCCGTCAAAACGGTTGCGGATGGTGTGAGTGAACCCTTGAAGGTCGATATCTGGTCGGACGTGCAGTGCCCCTGGTGCTACATCGGCAAGCGGAAGTTCGAGGCGGCCGTGGCCGGCTTCGACGGCGAGGTCGAGGTGGAGTACCACTCCTTCGAGCTCTCCCCGGACACCCCGGTCGACTATGAGGGCACGCCGGCGCAGTACCTCGCCGACCGCAAGGGGATGTCCCTGCCGCAGGTCGAGCAGATGCTGCAGCGGGTGACGTCCATCGCGGCGGCGGTCGGGCTCGACTACGACTTCGACCACATGCACCAGACCAATACCGTCAAGGCCCACGAACTGCTGCACTACGCCAAGGCCCACGGCCGGCAGGCGGAGATGAAGGAGGCGCTGCTCAAGGCCTACTTCATCGACGGCGGCCACGTCGGGCGAATCGAGGATCTCGCCGATCTCGCCGCCGGCCTCGGCTTCGACCGGGCCGACGTCCTTCGCTCGCTCACCGAGGGGGAGTACCTGCCCGCGGTGAAGGCGGACGGCCAGCAGGCCCGCGCGTACGGCATCTCCGGCGTCCCGTTCTACGTCTTCGACGGCAAGTACGGGGTCTCCGGCGCCCAGGAGACCGAGACCTTCGCCCAGGTGCTGGCCCAGGTCGCCGCCGAGCAGGGCACCCCGGCATGAGCCAGCCGATCACCGGCTTCATCACCCTGGTGGGCGCCCCCGGAGCCGCCTGCGAGGGCGAAGCCTGCCTGCC
>JAPUEM010000031.1 GCA_027492575.1 Propionicimonas sp. | reverse complement strand
GATCGTCGCCTCCGCGCGAGAATCGTCCAGGCCCACCGAGACACCGCCGCTCAGTGTCCGGGCGCGCGGTTCGTCGCGGCCGAGCGCTCCGGCCATCTGATCCCGATCACTGAACCCGAGTTGATCGCCTCCGAAGCCCTGTTCCTTCTGCGCCAGGACCGGAACTGACCAACCACGCGTCGCGAGCCCTCCGACCAGGGTGTCTGACCGCCGTTCTTGTCGATGTCAGGTCGACCGCCTGAGGCCCGCCCAGTCGAACCGCCGTTGTTGCTGCCAAGACCCCGGATTCCGGCCTCACAACGACAAGAGCGGCGGTTGGCTCGCGCTCCGCACTCCAGACCCGGCTGACAACGACAACATCGGCGGTCCGGCTCGGATCGGGGATCGCAGGCTGGGGGCCGGGGTCGCAGGGCTTGAGGGCCAGGGCGTAGGCCGGGTGGCTGCCCGGCAGCCGCACGCCGGGTGGGTCGCCTCGGCTGTGCGCTATGGGCGCAATCCGGCGGAACTGGCGGACGGTCACGGTACAGTGGCGGACGTGCTGGATCCACGGTTGCTGTACTCGTTGAACCCGGAGGTGTGGGATTCGCTGAAGGGGCATCGGCCGGTGCTCCTGCATCTGCTGGAGGGGTACATCGACGCCGGCGCGGTCATCCACACCACCAGCCGCTACCTGCTCGAGCAGTGCGAGCACGAGGTGCTGGTCGAGTTCGATCACGACCAGCTGCACGACTACCGCTCGCGGCGTCCGCACATGGTCTTCGACACCAACCACTGGGTGTCCATGACCGACTACGCGCTGGTGATCCACAAGCTGACCGACGCCGACGGCACCCCCTTCCTGATGCTCTCCGGCCCGGAGCCGGACACCCAGTGGAACCGCACCTGCGCGGCCGTCCTCGGCCTCGCCGAACGGCTCGACGTCACGGCCCTGATCGCGGCCAGCGGCGTCCCGATGACGGTGCCGCACACCCGTCCGACCCTGGTCACCGCGCACGCCACCGACCCGGCCCTGGTCAGCGGCAACCCGATGTGGATCGACCGGGTGCAGCTGCCCGGCAGCTTCTCCCACGTGCTGGAGTTCCGCGCCGGTGAGGCCGGCCTGGTCGGACGCGGGTTCGTCGCGCACGTGCCGCACTACCTGGCCCAGACCAGCTTCCCGCAGGCCACCGCCGCCGTCCTCAACCGGATCAGCGAGGCGACCGGCCTGGTCTTCCCGATGGACGCCCTGCAGGAGCGGATCGCCACCACGATCGCGACCATCGCCGGCGAGACCGCCGACGACGCCGAGTTCCCGGCCCTGGTCCAGGCCCTGGAGGAGCAGTACGACCAGCTCAGCGCCAGCGGCGCGGCCCAGGTGCCCAGCGCCGAGGAGATCGGCGCCGCGGTCGAGCAGTTCCTGGCCGAGCAGGATCCGCCGGACTTCCCCCGCTGATGCCCGCCGGTGTCGACGAACTGATCGCGTTGCTCGATCTGGAGCAGCGCGGCGACGACCTCTTCCTCGGCGCCGCGGACGAGAACACCCACCGGCAGCGGGTCTTCGGCGGGCAGGTGCTCGCCCAGGCCCTCACCGCCGCCTACCGCACCGTCGCCGAGAACCGGATCGCCCACTCGCTCTCGGCCTACTTCGTCCGCTCCGGGCTGGCCGGCATCCCGATCGAATACCGCGTCGAGGAGACCCGCGACGGCGGCAGCTTCTCCACCCGCCGGCTGTCGGCCACCCAGGACGGCCGCACCATCTTCTTCATGGCCTGCTCCTTCCATCGCCTGGAGCCCGGCCTCAACCACGCCGACGCCATCCCCCAGGGCGTGGCCCCGCCCGAGGACTGCCCGCCGCTGAGTGAGGTGCTGGGCGCCCGCTCCCGCCGCTCCGCCGAAGCCTGGCGGCAGGAATGGGGCGTCCTGGAGACCCGGTTCGCCTCCGACACCAGCGCGGTGAACGGGCAGCAGGCCGACGCCGCGATGAAGGTGTGGGTCCGGGCCGAAAGCCCGCTGCCGGACGACCCGCGGCTGCACCAGGCGGTGCTGGCCTACGCCTCCGACCTGACCCTGCTGGCGGTCAGCACCGTCCCGCACCCGGTGGTCTTCGCCGGGCCCGGCATGCAGGCCGCCTCGATCAACCACGCCATGTGGTTCCACCGGCCGGCCCGCGCCGACCAGTGGCTGCTCTACGACCAGGTCTCTCCCTCGGCCTCGTCCGGGCTGGGCTTCTCGTTCGGCCGGCTCTTCTCCGGCGGACGCCTGGTCGCCTCCTGCACCCAGGAGGGCCTGATTCGCATCACCGACCCGGCCGCCGTGGTTGAAGGCGTCGAGGCGATCCCCGGCCTGACCTAGAACGATCGCCTGAGCACAAGAACGATCGCTGAGCCCAGGAACGATCCCTGAGCCTGTCGAAGGGTCGTTCCCGGTGTGGGACGCGACCCTTCGACAAGCTCAGGGATCGGTTTGAGCCGGGGAATGCGAAACGGGCGCCCCTTTCGGGACGCCCGCTCGGTGGGGGACAACTGCTACGCGGCGACCTCGGTGGTGAGCCGCAGCTTGCCGATGGCGTGACGCTCGATCTGACGGACCCGTTCGGCGGTGATGCCCCAGACGGCGGCGATGTCGGCGAGCCGGGCCTGACGGCCGTCCAGCAGGCCGTAGCGGCGGCGCACCACGTCGGCGGAGCGCTCGTCCAGGGTGGCGAGCATGCCGTCAAGGCGAGCGCGGTCCTCGGCGTCCAGCACCATCTCGTCGGGGCCGGGGGACATCTCACGGGCGAGCAGGTCGCCCAGCGCGGTGTCGCCGTCCTCCTCGACCGGGGCGTCCAGCGAGACGTGATCGCGGGCCAGCCGCAGCAGGTCGATCACCTGTTCGGTGGGCAGCGCCAGCTCGTCGGCGATCTCCCAGAGCTCGGGCTCGCGGCCGAAGCGGCGCTCCAGGGTGCGGCGCACCGCGGAGACCTGGTTGACCTGCTCGGCGACGTGCACCGGCAGCCGGACGATGCGGCCCTGCTGGGCGATGCCGCGCGAGATGGACTGGCGGACCCACCAGGTGGCGTAGGTGGAGAACTTGAAGCCCTTGCTGTAGTCGAACTTCTCCACGGCGCGGATCAGGCCGGTGTTGCCCTCCTGCACCAGGTCGAGCAGCGGCATCTGGGAGCGTCCGTACTTGCGGGCCACCGAGACCACCAGGCGCAGGTTCGCGGTGATGAACCGCTGCATGGCCTGGTCGCCGGTCTCGGCGAGCTGTTCGAGCTCCTCGCGGGTGGCCGTGACGCGACGAGCGGCGGCCTCCTCGTCGGTGAGCTTGCCCTCCAGCAGCGCGTGGGCGTACTGGCCGAGTTCGATCGCCCGGGCGAGTTCGACCTCCTCCGCGGCGGTCAGCAGCGGAGTCTTGGCGATCCCGTCGAGGTACAGCCCGACGGCAT
>JAPUEM010000030.1:6684-26560 GCA_027492575.1 Propionicimonas sp. | reverse complement strand
CAGCGGAGGCGCGGTGCTCTCCCGCACCACCAGGTGGGTGGCGAGGTCGATCCGGGGGGTGGTGGACAGCGGGTGCTTGGCCATCGCGATCACGATCCGCGCGGCTTCGGCGCCCATCCGGCCCAGCGGCTGATGGACGGTGGTCAGCCGGGGGCTGACCCACTCGGCGACCTTGATGTCGTCGTAGCCCACCACCGACAGCTCCTCAGGCACCCGGATGCCCAGGCCGCGGGCCGCCTCGTAGACGCCCATCGCCTGCAGGTCGCTGCCGGCGAAGACGGCGGTGGGCGGCTGCGGCAGCATCAGCAGCTCCATCGCGCGCTCGCGTCCGCCGTCGACGTGGAAGTCGCCGTAGCGGATCCAGGCCGGATCGATCGACAACCCGGCGGCGTTCATCGCCGAGCGGTAGCCGTCCAGCCGCGCCAGCGAGCACATCATGTCGTCCGGGCCGGTGATCGCGGCGATCCGCTGATGCCCCAGCTCGATCAGGTGACGGGTCGCCTGCAGCCCGCCCGACCAGTTCGCCGAGCCGACGGACGCGACATCCGGGGAGGGGTCGCCGGCCGGGTCGATGATCACGAACGGGATCGAGCGGGCGGCCAGCTGCGCCCGGTACTTCGGCGCCAGATCGGAGAAGACCAGCACGACCCCCACCGGACGGCGGCGCATCGCCCCCTCGATCCACTCCGGATCGGGCGCGTGCCGGGTGCCGCTCGCGGTGAGCACCAGCGACAGTCCGTGCTGCTGGGCGACCGACTCGACCCCGGCGATGATCTCCATCGACCAGACGTCCTGCAGCTCATGGAAGACGAGTTCGATCAACTCCCCGCGCGACCCGTTGGCGCCCACCCGGCGCTCGTAGCCGCGGGCGGATAGCAGCGCCTCGACCCGCTCCCGGGTGGCGGCGGCCACATCGGGCCGGCCGTTCAGCACCTTGGAGATGGTGGCCAGCGAGACCCCGGCTTCGGCCGCCACGGCGGCCAGGGTCACCCGCGAGTTCTGCTCGTCCTCCGACACAACGGCAGCATATTCCCGAAACTATCGAAACGGCGATGGGACGCTGCCCGGCTGGGAGGCTAAGGTACGCGCAGGCCGGAGAGGAGTCACCATGGCGGACGCAGCTCAGCCGCTTGCCGGACGACGGACGCTCGCGGGTGTGGCCATCGGCCTCTACGCGGCCCAGCTGGCCTGGCTGGCCGTCGCCGCCTTCCGCCCCGGGGTGCTCGACAAAGCGCCGGCGTGGGCGGTGCTGCTGGCGGCCCCCGGCTCGCTGTGGGCCATGGTCGCCACCCTGCTGCTCGGGGCCGCGGCCTTCACCCTGACCCTCTTCTCCACCGGCGACCGCGCGGCCGGCACCCGGATCCCGCTGCTCGTCTCGGCCTGGTCGGCGGCCAGCGCGGTGCCGGTCGCCTTCTTCGGCTACCTGCCCTGCCCCGGCGACGGCCCGCCGATCTGGGACGCCTTCAACTCGACGATCTCGCTCTTCCTGGGCAGCTTCGACAAGCCCTTCGGCCCGGGCGAGGTCTGCTCCTACGCGACGCCGGTGGGAATGCACATCGTCCGCGGCCTCGCGCTGCTGGCCACCACCTCGGGCGCGACCGCGGTGATGCTCTCGCTCTCCCGCTCCCAGCTCGACCGGCTGGCCGCCCGCCGCGCCCGCACCCTCACCGTCGTGGCCGGCCTGGACGAACGCTCCTGGGAACTCGTCGAGCGGAGGGGCGCCGAGCCCGCCGGTCACCGCACCGCGCTGCTGGCCGCCGAACTCGACCAGGCCACGATCGAACGGGCGCACACCGCCGGCATGCTGGCCGTCCGCGTCGAGGCCGACGACCCGCTCGGCCAGCACCGGGGAATCCGGCTGGATCGCATCGACAGGGTCCACCTGCTGGCGGCGGACGACGGCTGGAACCGGTCGCGGGTGGAGCAGATCCAGAAGCTGCTCGCCGCCTCCGCCCGGACGGCCCCGCTGGTGGTGGTCGCCCGGATCGACGACCCCTGGCATGCCGACGAGTGGCGCAAACGCCTGGTCGGCGACCCCCGGATCGCCGCCGACGCGGTCGGGCTCTACGAGGCGACCTCGGATGCGCTCATCGTCCGGCTACGCCAGTCGCCGCCGCAGCGCCTGCTGATCGTGGGCGACGCTCCGCTCACCCTCGCCCTTTCCACCCAGCTCTCGCAGCTGGGCCGGGAGCTGCAGTTCCTCGGCGACGAGGCCGCGCTGCCCTCCGTCACCGTCCTGGCCGAGCGGGCCAGCGAACTGGTCGACGACCACCGCGTCCTGCAGCGCCGGTTCGCCTTCGACCCGCTGGCGATCGACGCCGCGGACGCCGAACCGCGGCTGGCCGCCGTCCTGGAATGGCTCGGGGACGGCGTGGGCTGCGCGGTCGTGATCACCCGGCCGGATACCCGGCTGGGCACCCAGCTCGGCATCCGGCTGCCGGAGCTGGCCGTCTTCGAGGTGAGTTCCAGTGGCGCGGCGGCCCCCGCGGAGACCCCGACGGTGGGCTCCCTGGTGAGCTTCGGGCTCTCCCTGGCCAGCCCGCAGGCGGACGCCTGGGAGCGCGCGGCCCGGCTCATCCACGAGCGCTACCGGCGCCGGCACCCCGGCGCGGCGCGCGCGGTGCCATGGGAGGAGCTGCCCGAGTTCTACCGGCAGTCGAACCGGCGCCAGCTCGGCGTGGTGCGCCGGGAGCTCACCGCGCTGGGCCGCACCTGGCGGCCCAGTTCGTCCGAGCCGGATCGGTTCGCCCGGCTGGACGCCGACCCGCAGCGTCCGATCGAGGACGGCATGGCCGTCTTCGACCTGACCCTGGAGGAACTGGGCCGGCTGGCCCGCGCCGAGCACGAATCCTGGCTGGCGCACTACCGCGACGCCGGCTGGACCCGCTCCGAGACCAGGGACGACGCCCACCTGCGACACCCCGACCTGGTGGCCTGGGACGATCTGCCCGCCGCCCGGCAGGAGGTCGCGATGACCGGCGTCGTCGACACCCTGTTCCAGCTGCGGGCACTCGGGCATCGCGCGGTGCTGCCGGCCTCCGAGGCCGCCGGCTGGCGGCAGTACCGGCGCTTCGGCGTGGTCACCGCCACCCGGCTCACCGAGCCGCACGAATGGCAGACCGAGACCGGCGAGACGCTGATCGGCCGGCCCGGGGACTGGCTGGTGACCGACGCCTCGGGAAAGCGAACCGTCACCGACGCCAGCTTCCGGGCCACCCACCTGCCGCTGGACGGCGACCGCTGGCAGCGCACCGCCGAGGTGGACGCTCGTCCGGTGCGTCCCGGTGAACGCATCGGAACCCAGGAGGGCCCGACCACCGCCGGCGCCGACGGCTGGGTGGTGCGCGACGCCGACGGCAACCAGTGGATCGTCCCGGAGGCGACCTTCCGCGCCGGGTATCGGCTGGTGGAGTAGGTCAGGCGCCGGCTGACGATCTCTGAGCTTGTCGAAGGGTCGTTGAACTCAGGCGGCCGGCAGCAGCGGGGGCCGGGAGACGAGTTCGCGGACGAGCAGCCGCCGCTCGCGTCCCTTCAGCCGCCACCAGTAGGAGAACCAGGCGACCAGCACCGGCAGCAGCCCGCCGATCCAGGCCAGCGGGGCGGCCAACGCCACCCCGACGAAGCCCAGCGGGGCCACCAGGAAGAGCCCGGCAGCGGCGCGGAAGACCAGCTCCATGAAGCCGGCGATCGTGGGGACGCCGGTCGCGCCGAGCCCCTGGATCGCGTTGCGCAGCACCAGCAGGCTGGCCAGGATCGGGTACAGCGCCGCGTTGATCACCAGGTACTGGTGGGCCAGGGCGACCACCGCCGGCTCCCCGTCGCCCACGAAGAGCTGGACGACGAAGGTGCCCAGCGCGACGATGACGCCGCCCAGCGCCAGGGCGAACAGCCAGGAGGCGACCAGCGTCCGGAAGACGCCGACGCGGATCCGCTTCCACTGCGCGGCGCCGCGGTTCTGGGCGACGTAGGTGCTGATCGCGGCGCCGACGGAGGCCAGCGGGGCGACCGCGAGCTGATCCACCCGCATCGCGGCGGTGGCGGCCGCGACCGCCTCAGAGCCGAGCTGGTTGATCGCCGACTGCAGCACGACCGCGCCGATGGCGATCACCGACATCTGGAAGCCCATGGTGAGGCCGCTGCGCGCCGATTCGGCCAGCTCGCCGGGCTCGGGGTGCCAATCCTGCCGGCGCAACCGCAGTTGCGGCATCCGGCGGGCGATGAGCACCAGGCAGGCCAGCACCGCGGTCAGCTGGGAGATCACGGTGGCCAGGGCGGCGCCGCCGACCCCCGTCCCGAGCACGCCGATGAACAGGTAGACCAGCCCGATGTTCAGCACGCAGGAGAGGATCAGGAAGTACAGCGGCGTCCGGCTGTCGCCCAGGGCACGGATCACCGCGGCCAGGAAGTTGAAGGCCATGATCGCGGCGGAGCCCCAGAAGGTGACGGTGAGGAAGGTGGTCGCGGCCGCCATCAGTTCCGGGGGAGTGCCGAGCAGCCGCAGCAGCGGGCCGGAGGCGATCTCGCCGATGGCGGTGATCCCCAGCGCGATGCCGGCCGAGACCATCGCGCCGGCCGCGACGTACCGGCGCATCGCGGCTAGATCGCCGGAACCGAAGGCGCGCGCGATCGGGATGCCGAGGCCCGCCGAGGCGCCGAAGGTGAACCCGATCAGCAGGAAGTGCAGGCTGCCGCTGGCACCCACCGCGGCGAGCGCGTGGACGCCGAGCAACTGCCCGACGATCGCCGTGTCGGTGAAGAGGTAGAGCTGCTGGAAGAGGTTGCCGATCAGCAGGGGAAGGGTGAACGCCACGATGACGCGCAGGGGTGAACCGACAGTGAGGTCTTTGGACATGGTCTTTCTGTGGGGAAGGTCGTGCGAACACCCCTGGCGCACAGCGGCGGCGTGGGTGATTGGTGTGGGTTGTCGCGCGCCGGCGGGGGGACCAGGCAACGTGCAGCTCGTTGGTACAACCTTAAACCAGTCGGAACGATTCCGCCGAACCGGGCCGGGTGGTGAGACCTTTTCCCACGCCTTGGCATGCACTGTCCAACCATTGATCGGCCGACTACGCTCCCTGGCATGCACGCCGGTACCAACCACACCTTCTGCGCCGCCATGACGCGCGGGATGTGTTGTTGTCGCTCCCTGGCGTGATGGGCTGAGCCGCTTCGGCCACCCGCCGGCTCGTTCCGGCCCCCTCACTACCTCGAACCCACCGTCATCGGACGCTGTGCGGCGCTGACGGGCACCCTCCACCACCTCACCCAGACCTCCCGGATCCAACCGGTCACCGGGAACCACGTGAAAGGAAATCCGATGTCCCTGCGGACAACCCTCCTGGCAGTAGCGGCGAGCGCCCTGGTGCTCACCGGCTGCGCCGCCGCCCCGGGCGCCAGCAGTTCGGCGCCCAACCCCAGCCCCAGCGAAAGCGCCCCGACCAGCACCGCGACGGGCACCTTCACCTACGTGATCGCCAGCGACCCGATCTCGCTCAACCCGATCAACACCGGTGACCGGTGGGGCCTGACCACCGCCAACATCGTCTACTCGCCGCTGGCCCACGTCCAGGCGGACGGCACCGTCGTCAACGAGCTCGCAGAGAGCATCGAGCCGGCCGCGGACGGCCTGTCGGTGACGGTCAAGCTCAAGCCGGGCGTGGTCTGGTCGGACGGCGAGCCGCTGACCGCCGACGACGTCGTCTTCACCTACACCAACAAGGCGGTCAAGGAGAACGGCAACGCCGACCTGCTGTGGATCGGCGACAAGCCGATCACCGCGGAGAAGGTGGACGACCTGACCGTGAAGTTCGTGCTGCCGTCCTTCAGCGCGGCCGCCCTGTCGAATATCGCCACCGAGACCTACATCATCCCCGAGCACGTCTACTCCGGCGTCAAGGACTTCTCGGTCGCCGAGCTCGACCCGATCGCGGTCGGCTCCGGCCCGTACAAGCTGGCCGAGTACAAGCGCGGCGAGTACCTGCGGTTCGAGGCCAACGAGTCCTACTTCGGCGGGAAGCCGGCGATCGCGAACCTGACCCTGCAGATCGTCGCCAATGCCGACACAGTGAAGGCCGCGCTGCAGACCGGTGAGGTGGACTCGTCCTTCGTCACCCCGCAGCAGATCGCCGACCTGGCCGGCTCCCCGATCGACATCCACGCCTACCCCGAGGGGCGGGTGGCCTACGTAGGCGTCGTCGCTCCCAAGGTGACCGACGTGAAGGTGCGGCAGGCACTCTTCTTCGCGCTGAACCGGGACGACCTGAACAAGGCCGCCTACGTCAGCGAGGAGTACTTCCAGAGCGCCTACTCGATCCTGCCGCCGTCCAACCCGTTCGCGACCACCGAGCTGGAGAGCTACGCCCAGAACGTCGACAAGGCCAAGCAGCTGCTCACCGAGGCCGGCGCCAGCAATGTGAAGCTGACCCTGGGCTACGCCGGCGCCGACCCGGCGCAGACCCTGCAGGCGACGCTCATCCAGCAGCAGGCGGCTGCGGCCGGCATCACCATCGAGCTGGCCGGCGTCGAGGGCAGCGCGGTCTACGCCGAGATCCCGAAGGGCAAGGATTCCGCCTACGACCTGTGGCTGGGCGGTTACATCATGGGCATCGAGCCGGACGCGTACAGCCTGCTCTTCCGCACCGGTGCCTCGTCCAACTACTTCGGCTACAGCAACCCGGCGACCGACGCCCTGTTCGACAAGGGCATCACCACCGCCGACCAGGCCGAGCGCAAGACGATCTACGCCGACCTGCAGCGTCAGATCGCCGA
The DNA here is from genome assembly GCA_027492575.1 of Propionicimonas sp. Classification (GTDB taxonomy): domain Bacteria; phylum Actinomycetota; class Actinomycetes; order Propionibacteriales; family Propionibacteriaceae; genus Propionicimonas. The sequence continues at coordinate 19,792 of JAPUEM010000030.1, read as the reverse complement.
TGACGCGATCTTCTTCCCGATCGCCGACAACCTCAAGATCCTGGCCGTCAACCAGCGGATCGGCGGTGTGGAGGAGGCCCACCCGGCCCCGATCTACACCCTGGAGAACTTCGGCAAGCTGACCGAGAAGTAGTGCAGAGGGGTGGGACACCGGGGACGGTTCCTGGTGTCCCACCTTCGATCGAACCGGTGGCGTTGACCCGTGAAAGCGGAGTTGACTAGGTGGGACATCAGGAACCGTCCCCGGTGTCCCAGCTAGGGCTCAGGAAGGAGCGAGATGGCGATCTACATCGGACGCCGCCTGCTGCAGGTCGTCCCGATGCTGCTGCTGATCTCGCTGCTCGTCTTCCTGATGATCCACGCGGCGCCCTACGACGTCATCGACTCGATCACCACCCCCAACATGTCGGCGGAGACCATCGAGATCATCCGGCAGCGGTACGGCCTGGACGATCCCGTCCTGGTGCAGTACTTCCGCTGGCTGGGCAACGTGCTGCAGGGCGACCTGGGGTACTCGCTGGTCAGCCAGTACAGCATCAGCGCCGACCTGGCCGCGAAGATCCCCAACACCATCCTGCTGGTGGTGCCCGCCTACCTCACCGCGCTCGTCCTGGCGATCTGGCTGGGGCTGTGGGCGGGCGCCAACCACGGCGGACGGCTCGACCGGTTCATCGACGGCGCGTCGGCGATCGGCCTGGCCACCCCGCCGTTCTGGTTCGCGCTGCTGGTGATCTACCTCTTCGGCTACTACCTGAACTGGTTCCCGATCATCGGCATGCACACCGTCGGCCAGGACGACCTGCTCGACCTGCTGCGCCACTTCGTGATGCCCTACCTGGTGCTGACCACCGCCCTGGCCCCGGAACTCATCCGGTACGTCCGGTCGTCCACCATCTCGCAGCTGCGGGAGGACTACGTGCTCGTCCAGCGGGCTTTCGGGGCGAGCCGGACGGAGATCTTCCGCAACCACGTCAGCCGCAATGTGCTGCTGCCGATCGTCACCCAGATCGGACTCGCGCTGCCGATGCTGGTGACCGGCGCGATCATCATCGAGACGATCTTCGGCTGGCCCGGGGTCGGCCCGTACTTCCTCACCGCCACCAAGAGCCTCGACTACCCGGTCATCCTGGCGATCCTGCTGCTCTCGGCGACGCTGGTGATTCTCGGCAACCTGATCGCCGACATCCTCTACGTGCTGGTCGACCCACGGGTGCGGCTCGAGCGGAGCGGCTCATGAACACCCTGCGACCTTCTTCTCCTCCGCTTCGCTCCCCCGGGGATCCCGTATGAGCGCGCCCGTGGAAGCCCGGGAGAACCGGCTGCGGGAGGCGCTGCGCGGGGCCCCCCAGTCGTGGTTCGCGATCGTCTTCCTCGCCGTGGTGATCCTGCTCAGCCTGCTGGCCCCCGTCCTGCCGCTCGACCCCGACACCACCGACCTCGACTCCATGTCGGCCCCGCCCAGCCTCGAGCACTGGTTCGGCACCGACCAACTCGGCCGCGACTACTTCGCCCGGGTGGTCTACGGCGGACGGATCTCGCTGCTGGTCGGCTTCCTCGCCATGATCACGGCCACCGCGATCGGCGCCCTGATCGGCCTGGTGGCCGGCTTCGGCCACCCGCGCATCGACAACCTGCTGATGCGGCTGGTCGACTTCCTGTCATCCATCCCGTGGATGGTGCTGGTGATCGTCGCCAGCGTCTTCCTGCGGCCCGGGCTGGTCACCATCATCGTCGTGATCGGCGGCTTCACCTGGATGACCACCGCCCGGCTGGTGCGCGCCGAGACCCTCTCGGTGAAGGAACGCGCCTACGTCGGCTACTCCGGCTACATCGGCGAGCGGCCCACGAAGATCGTCGGACGCCACGTGCTGCCCGACGTGCTGCCGACCATCCTGGTCGCCGCCACCACCAGCGTCTCGCAGGCGATGATGACCGAGGCCTCGCTGAGCTTCCTCGGGGTCGGCATCCAGCAGCCGATGGCCTCCTGGGGCAGCCTCCTGCAGACCGCCCAGGGCAGCCTGCAGCAACTCCCCCACCTGGCGCTCATCCCCGGCCTGCTGATCATGGGCACGGTCTTCTCGTTCAACGCGCTCGGCAACACGCTGCGCCGCTACCTTGCCCGGGGGGCGTGATGACGGACGTGCTGCGGGTCGCCGGGCTGACCGTCGACATCCCGAACCGGACCGGTGAGCTGATCCGGGTGCTGCACGACGTCGACTTCACCGTCGGACGCGGGGAGATCGTCGGCGTGGTCGGCGAATCCGGCTCCGGCAAGACCATGCTGATGCGCTCGGTGATCGGCATCCTGCCCGACACCGCCGTCCGCACCTGGGAACTCTGCGAAGTGGACGGCGTGGACCGCACCGACGACCAGGCCCCCACCCCGTCACGCCGCAACGGAGCCTCTGCCGCCACCCGAGCGCCCGCCCAACCCGATCAGTCCGGGCTCGACCCGGGATCGCCCTCCGCCACCCGGCCGCCCACCCCACCACGTCATCCCGGGCTCGACCCGGGATCTCCTCGCGCCACCCGGCTGCCGGTCTCGATGATCTTCCAGGATCCGATGACCTCGCTGAACCCCGTCCGGCGGATCGGGTACCACCTGGTCGAAGTGATCCGCCGCTTCCAGGGCGCCACCGGCGGCAAGGCCAAACAGCTGGGCATCGACGCGCTGGCGCAGGTGGGCATCAACGACCCGGCGCGACGGTTCCGGCAGTACCCGCACGAGCTCTCCGGCGGCATGCGGCAGCGGGTGATGATCGCGATGGCCCTGCTCGCCAAGCCCTCCCTGCTGATCGCGGACGAGCCCACCACGGCCCTCGACGTCACCGTGCAGGCGCAGATCCTCGACCTGATCACCGAGCTGCGGCGTGAGACCGGCCTCGCGGTCGCCCTGGTGACCCACGACCTGGGCGTGGTGGCCGGCACCTGCGACCGGGTGGCGGTGATGTGCCGCGGCCGGGTGGTCGAGGTCGGCACCACCGACGAGATCTTCTACGACCCCCAGCACCCCTACACCCGCGCCCTGCTCGCTGCCGCTCCCGGGACGGACGTCGCCGGCGGCAGCCTCACCGTCAGCGGTGGCGTCGCCCCGGAGTGGGTGGACGCGACCGCGGTCACCGTCCAGCACTCGCCCACGCACTTCTCGCTCGTCCCCGCGGAGGCAGCCTCATGAGCACCCCCGCCGCACCTGTCACCACCAGCCTGCTGAGCGCCGAGAGGGTCAGCAAGCACTTCCCGATCAAGGGCCCCTTCGGCACCCGGACGGGCGTGCTGAAGGCCGTCGACCAAGTCAACCTCGACATCCGTAGAGGGGAGACACTGGCGCTGGTCGGCGAGTCAGGCAGCGGCAAGACCACCCTGGGACGCTGCCTGCTGCAGATGGAGCAGGTGACCTCGGGCGTCGTCCGCTACGAGGGCGTTGACCTGACCGCGCTGGCCTCCGGTGACCGGCAGCGGTACCACCGCTCCATGCAGGTGATCTTCCAGGATCCGTTCAGTTCGCTGAACCCGCACCGCACCGCCCTGCAGCAGGTGCTCGAACCGCTGCAGGTTCTCACCGACGAGGCCGATCCGACCCCGCGCGCGCTGGCGGCGCTGGAGCAGGTCGGGATCACCGGGGACGCCGTCCACAAGTACCCGCGGGCGTTCAGCGGCGGCCAGCGGCAGCGGATCGGCATCGCCCGGGCGATCTCGGTGCGTCCGGCCTTCGTGATGTGCGACGAGCCGGTCTCCGCACTGGATGTCTCCATCCAGGCCCAGATCCTCAACCTGCTGACCTCACTGCAGACCGAACTCGGCCTGACTTATCTGTTCATCTCCCACGACCTTTCCGTGGTGCGCCACCTGGCCACCCGGGTGGCCGTGATGTACCGAGGCCGGGTCGTCGAACTGGGTGGCACCGAGCAGTTGTTCACCGACCCGCTGCACCCGTACACCCGAACCCTGCTCTCGGCGATCCCGGTCCCCGATCCGGTGCGCGCCCGCGAGGCCAAGCTGCTGCGCGCCGAGCGTCCGTCCGAACCCTTCGACTGGCCGGACGACCCACAGCCTCTGGCCGAGGCGGCTCCGGGCCACTTCGTAGCGCTCTAGCCGATGACCGCCATGGCGGCTCTATCCGTCATTCCCGCGAAGGCGGGAATCTCTGCGCGCGACCAGATCCCCGCCTTCGCGGGGATGACTGGGTAGAGCGCGGAGATTGTCGGGTGAAGCGCGAGGATGACCGGGCAAAGCGCGAGGACGGCAGAGTCGAGCAGGGATAGCGGGCGAGTAGCGTCCAGCGCGGTTCAGGGCCGCGGGTCGCGCTCGCCGGCTGCCACCGCGACACCGAAGACATTGCCGGCCGGGGGCAGCGGGCAGGTGCCGAAGTCGGTGAACGCGCAGGGCGGGTTGGCGGCGAAGTTGAAGTCCACGATGAGGTCGGTGGCGGGCTCCTCGTCCAGCACGATCCAGCGGAACTTGGGGTGGCCGGGGTCGCGGAAGGAGAGCAGCCAGCTACCCCCGTCCCCGGTCACCTTCAAGGTCTGGGTCGTGTCGCCGACCGGTAGCTCCACCTCGCCGGTGACCTGGGCGGAGAGCTTCACCCGGGCGGCCGCCGAGCCGATCGACTCCTCCTGCGAGGCGGCGTAGGGACGGTAGTGGCCGGTGAGCCGCCAGGCCGGGTCGTAGTCGAAGGCGGGGACGCCGGTGTAGGCCTGCAGGCCCGGCGAGTGCGGGTCGCGAACCCGGACGCCGAGGAAGCCGTCGCGCAGGATGAGCTCCAGGCGGCGGTCGCCATGGCTGACGGACGGCGCCGCGCCGTCCGCCGGGTTCCAGAGCAACCCCGCCCGGGTGACCGGCTCACCGTCCATGACGATGGTGTCGGCTGCCCCGTCCGGGTCGTAGTGGACGCCGCCCTCGTCCTCCCACCACAGCCCGGGCAGGCCGTCCAGCGGCGTGGGCTCGAGTTCCAGCCAGTGCAGGGCGGTCAGGCTGAGCCAGCCGTAGGGCTGCCCGAACTGGTCGTCGCGCTGCTCGCGCCATTCCTGCCAGCGCTGACGGTCTGCTGCGGTGGTTTCGTCCATGGAGGAATGGTAGGCGGCCGCATCGCCGCTCAGCGGTACCGCTCGGCCTTGGGGACGATCGGGTAGCCGTGGTCGAGCAGCCAGGCGACGATCTGGCGACGTTGCTCGATGGCCCGATCGCTCAGGATGTCGTGGTTGTACCCGAAGAAGATCTCCTGGAAGGTGTCGCCACGCTTCGTGGCCGCCAGCGGATCCACGCCGAGCTCCAGCATCCGCAGGATCAGCGCCCCCTGGTTCGTGCGGGCGCAGGTGTGGATCGCCAGTTCGCCCAGCAGATCGCGATGGCTCAGATCGGCCCCCGCCTGCGCGAGCAGGTCGAGCGCGGGCACCTCGCCGGCCAGGCAGACGGTGGTCACCGGGGTCTCGCCGGTATGCGGGTTCTGGACGTCGGGATCCGCCCCGCCGGCCAGCAGCGCCTCGACCATCACGGGATCGGCCACCGCCAGGTGGAGCGCGGATTCCCCGCCGTCCTCCACCCGATCAGGAGCGGCTCCCGCCCCCAGCAGCGCGGTGATCCCCGGCAGGCTCGACACCTTCACCGCGTACTGCAGCATGGTGAGGCCATGGCGTCCGGTCGCCTCGATGTCGGCCCCGTCGTCGATCAGCCGGGCGATCCGCTCGGCGTCCCGCGACCTGATCGCGCCGGCCAGTTCGGCGGCCGCCCCCTCGAAGTACTCGTCGGGTGTCGGCCCCGACCCACTCAGTCGCGAGCTGACCAGCGAGCACCCGGCCAGGCTCAGCCCCAGCACCACAGTCACGAGCACCAGCAGCCGTCTCATGCCCCGATCAAACCATCCCAAGGCCCGTCCCCGGTGAAGCCGGACCGCTGCGCGAGGCTCTGGCCGACTTCAGCCTTCTCCCGACCTTTCGGAATCCCCACTGGACAGTGCTGTTCAGCGGGCCGGACGGTCCGGACTACCCGAAGTTCTTGGATGCGCTGGGTGAGTTGAGGGAGAATCCCTATTGGAGGCACCGACCCGGAAGGAGGCCCCGATGACGAGCCCGGACCTGGTCGCCGTGGGCGACTACCTGGTCGACCTCGAGTTCGACTTCGGCAATGAGGATCAGACCGGCCACCTGTGGACGTGGCTTCACAAGGCGCGGAACCCCGCTGAGGTCTACCCCGGCGCCGTGCTGACGCTACGCGACGGCGAGGACTTGGCGATGGGCCAGGTGATCGACCTCGTTCCGGCGGCCAACGGCACGATCGTTCACATCGAGCTGCTGCCCGGTGCTGTCGAGGACTACTACGCCGCTCTTCGGCGCGCGACCACACCCGAGCCGTGAGGTTTGCCGGGTCAGGGACGCGCGGCGGTGATGACCTGGGTGTGACGAGCGATCTCGCCGATGTCTTCGGGGATCGTGCGGTGGTCGGTGACGACGGCGGTAACGGCGTCCCAGGTGTAGGTCATTCGAGGTCGGCGTGGCGGGGGAACATGTCGTCGGTGGTCTGGCCCGTCCGCTCCATCAGTTCGAGGACGAGCGCGTCGTAGGTGAGGAAGGCCAGTTGCTCGAAAGCCGACCCCATCGGCTGGATGGACGTGATCGCGCTGGCGGTCTTCAGCTTCGGGGAGGCGCCGGGAAGGACGACGGTCGCGTCCGCCAACTGCCCGATCGTGGAGCCGGCGTCCATGGTGATCAGGCCGATCCGCACCCCGCTGCGCTGGGCCTTGCGGGCCAGCGCGACCAGGCTCTCGGTTTCGCCGGAGCCCGAGCCGATGATCAGCAGATCGCCCGGACGGCTGTGCGGGCTGGAGATGTCGCCGACCATCGACACCGATTTCCCCAGGTGCAGCAGCCGATTGGCGAAGCCGCGGATCGCGAGCCCCGAGCGGCCGGAGCCGGCGAAGAAGAGGTGGCCGGCCTTCTCGATCTCCTCGATCAGGCTGTTCAGCCCGGTCTCCTCGACGAGCTGGGCGTTGCGGGTCAGCTCGCCCAGAATGGCCTGAAGGTTCGCGGTGACGCTCACTGGTTCGCTCCTTCGATGATCCGTCGCAGGCGAATGGCTTCGGCTGCCGGGTCGGGTGCGCCGGTGATCCCGCCTCCGACGATGAGGATCGCGGGTTTCAGCGCGAGGTAGGCCGGGGCGGTCTCGCTGGTGACGCCGCCGGCCACCGCCAGCGGAACCCGCAGATCGCTTTCGGCGAGGGTGCGCAGGTCGTCCAGCGGGGTACGGCCCTGGGCCTGCTGGTCGACGCCGGTGTGGACGGCGACCACGTGGACGCCCATCTCCTGCAGTTGCCGGGCCCGGGCCACCAGATCGGGGACGCAGATGAGGTCGGCCATGATCCGCTTGCCATGATCGGCGGCCGCCCGGACGCTGTCGACCACCGAGCCGTCGTCGGTCAGGGCCAGGATCGTGGCGTAGTCGGCCCCCGCCTCGAAGGCGAGTTCGGATTCGTAGTAGGCGGCGTCCATGATCTTGACGTCGCAGAGCACCGCCAGAGCCGGATACCGCTGCTTGATCCGACGGACCAGTTCGACGCCGTAGCGGATCACCAGCGGCGTGCCGACCTCGACGATGTCGATCTGCCCCGCCACCTGGTCGAGCAGCGGGAAGATGGCGTCGCGGTCGATGTCGTCCAGGGCGAGTTGCAGCTTGGTGCTCATCCGGGCTCCTGAGTCTGGGCTGTTCGCACCCACTATGGCTGGCTGCACAGGGCCGTCGCAACGCGACTGTAACGCGGCGAACCGATTGGCGTCACAAAGTGGTCTTACCATTTTGAGATCGGTTGGCATCCCCCGTCGCCAGCCCGGCAGCTTTCCTCGGAGGACGGTCATGAAGTACCTCACATACCTCAAACATCCCGCCATACTGATCGGCCTCGCGGCCGTCCTCGGCATCATCTTCGGCCTCATCGTCGGAGAGTGGGCCGCGAACATCAAGTTCCTCGGCGATCTCTTCATCCGGCTGATCCAGATGTCGATCGTCCCGCTGGTGATGGCCTCGGTCATCGTCGCGACCGGCTCGATGACCGGCTCCGGCATGGGCCAGCTCGCGTTCCGCACCTTCAAGTGGATGATCGGCTTCTCGGTGGTCGCCGCCGTCATCGCCTGGGTGCTGGGCACGCTGATCCAGCCGGGCGCCGGCATCGACTTCAGCGGCGGCGTCGATCCGTCCCTGCCCGAGCAGGCCGAGGCCGCTCCCTGGCAGGACACCATCCTGGGCTTCGTCTCCACCAACGTCTTCGCCGCCATGTCGTCGGCCGCGATGGTGCCGATCATCATCTTCTCGCTGCTCTTCGGGCTCGCCCTCAACGCCTACGTGAGCAGCACCGGCAACCGCATGATGGTCGACCTGCTCGAGCAGGTGCAGGCGCTGGTGCTCACCATGATCAAGTTCGTCATGTACCTCGCCCCGATCGGCGTCTTCTGCCTGCTCGCCGCGCTCGCCGGCGATGTCGGCTTCGCGGTCGTCACCACCGGGCTGAAGTACCTCGGCGCGACCCTGCTCGGCGTCCTGCTCGTCATGGCGCTCTTCGTCGCGGTCGTCTGGCTGCGCACCGGGCTGAGCCCGGCCAAGCTGCCCGCCAAGCTCGCCGAGCAGACCCTGATCGCCATCACCACGACCAGTTCCGCGGTGACCTTCCCGACCGTGCTGAAGACCGCGGTCGAGAAGATCGGCGTCAGCCAGCGGGTGGCCAACTTCACCCTCTCGGTGGGCCTCACGATGGGCTCCTACGGCGCCGTGCTCAACTACATGCTCGTCGTGATGTTCCTGGCCCAGTCGGGCCGGATGGAACTCTCCCTCGGTCAGATCGCCATGGGCATGGCGCTGGCGATCCTGCTCAACATGGGCACCATCACCGTCCCGGGCGGCTTCCCGGTGGTGGCCATGTTCCTGGCCACCTCGCTGGGCCTGCCGTTCGAGGCGGTCGGCCTGCTGATCGCGGTCGACTGGTTCGCCGGCATCTTCCGCACCTTCCTCAACGTGAACGGCGACACCTTCGTGGCCATGCTCGTGGCCCGGGCGGGCGGTGAACTGGACGCGGACGTCTACAACGACGTCAAGCAGGTCACCGCCGAGCTGGACGTCGCCGCGCTGGAGGAGCAGTTCGCCAAGGCGGACGCCGCCGACTGAGCCGGGTTGGGCCGAGAATCACCCACCCCGAGCAGGGCCCCCGCGTGATCGCGGGGGCCTTGTGGCGTGCGGACTGCGCTCCGCCCTGGCTACCGCTGGGCACGGCAGCCGCTCTGGCTCCCCGCCGCCGACCGCCGTTGTTGTCGTTGTCAATGGGTTCTCGCCCGCCATCGCCGATGCGACCGCCGTTGTGGTCGTTGTGGCGGCCGATTTCAGCTCCACAACAGCAACAGCGGCGGTCCGATTCAGTTCCGGCGCGGGGACCGGGCTGAAAGCGACAACAAGGGCGGTCCGGCTACGCGTTGATCGGTGGTCGCCTCTAGGCCTCGGCGGATTCGGACGCCCGCACCCGGTCGATCACCGCGCGGATCTGCCGCAGGTGGTCGGCCATCTCGCGGGCCGCGGCCTCGCCGTCGCGCCGCTCCAGCGCGGTGAGCACCCGGGAGTGCCCTTCGTGCGAGATCCGGCGTCCGTCGCCTTCGAGGTGGGAGTAGACCCGCGCCTCGACCGTCCAGGACGCGGTGAGCTCGGCCAGAGCGGCGAGCAGCGGATTCCCGGCCGCCTCGGCCACCGCCACGTGGAAGGCGACGTCGAGCTGGACGGAGTGGTCGGCGTCCGGGTCGCGCTCGGAACCGGCGATAATCTCGCGCAGGGCGGCGAGCTGCGCGTCGGAGATGCGGACGGCGGCCAGCCGGGCGATCTCCGGCTCCACCACCTGACGGAACTCCGCCGAGTGCTCGAAGTCGTCGCTGCCACGCTCCAGCTGCCTGGCCAGCGAGTCGGCCAGCGGCAGCTCCCGGGTGACCCGGGTGCCGCTGCCGTGGCGCCGCACCACGAGCCCGCCGGCCTCGAGCCGGCTCAGCGCCTCGCGCAGTACCGGCCGCGAGACCCCGAGCTCGGCCGACAGCGACCGTTCGGACGGGATCCGCTCCCCCGCGACCAGGGTGCCGGTGACGATCAGCCGCTCGAGGTGGCGGACGATGTCGTCGACGATGCTGCCGCTGCTGCGCGCGAGGGAGCCGACCGGGGTCTTCCGCGATGCCATGGTGCGCGCAGGTGCCTTCCACTTCGAGGGACGAGCGGGCCGCGACCCGCCGCCCCAATCCTGCCATCCCGCGCCTCAGCCGCGCTCGGACGGCAGCCGTCACCGGTACGGGCGGAGCGATCGCGTGGGACGACCTGGTGGTCAGACCACTTCCACGGCAGAATCGTCCTCATGCTGCTCCAGCGAACCGACCAGGCCCGACCGGACGCGTCCGCCCGAGTCCTGCAGCCGGGGACCGGCGAGATCCGCGGTGACGTCTATCTGCCGGCGACGGTCGAGACGGTGATCTGGGGACGGCTGCCCTGCGCCGCCGACCCCGCCGTGCTGACCGTGCGGCCCGGCACCACAGTGACCATCGACACGGTCAGTCACGAGGGCATCCTCGAGGATCAGGGCAAGGATCCGGTGCGCTACTTCGGCAGCCACGGCGTCCCGGCCGGCGAGGTGCTGAGCGACGCCGTGGCGATCGCCGCCCAACTGGCGCGCGACCCGGAGCAGGACGGTCCGCACGTGGTGATCGGGCCGATCCTGATCGAGGGCGCCGAGGTCGGCGACCTGGTGGCGATGACCGTCCTCGAGACGACCCCCCGGGTGCCCTACGGCGTGATCTCCAACCGCCACGGACGCGGCGCGCTGCCCGGCGAGTTGCCGCGCACCCCGGGCACGGTGAGCGTCTTCACCACCGTCGCCGAGCGCGACGGCGGGCTGGTCGGCCGGCTGCCGGTGACCGAGGGCGGCGAACCGGTCGTGGAGTTCCCGCTGCGGCCCTTCCTCGGCGTCATGGGCGTCGCCGTGCCCGGCGCCGAACGGCCGCACTCGGTGCCCCCCGGCCGCCACGGCGGGAACCTCGACATCGCGCTGCTCACCACCGGCTCGACGCTCTACCTTCCGGTGCAGGTGCCGGGGGCGCTGGCGTACGTCGGCGACCCGCACTTCGCCCAGGGCGACGGCGAGGTCTCGCTCACCGCTCTCGAGGCCTCGCTGCGGGCCACCGTCCGCTTCGACCTGGTCAAGCGGGCCGACGCCCTGGCCGAGTTCGGCCCGCTGGTGGGCCCGCTCGGCCGCACCAGCGAGTACCTGCTGCCGACCGGGCTGGACGCCGACCTCGACGAGGCCATGCGCGACTGCGTCCGGCAGGCGCTCACCCTGATCCAGGCCCGCTGGGGCCTCGACGAGCACCTCGCCTACGCCTATCTCAGCGCCGCCACCGACTTCCGCATCTCGCAGGTGGTCGACCTGGTCAGCGGCGTCCACGCCTGCATCCGCGAGGCCGACTTCGACGGGATCGGACGATGACCCCGGACGCCGGCCCGCCGGCCGACCTGCTCGCCGCCTTCGAGGCCTACGAGCGCGCCCTGATGGCCGATGACCTGGACGCCCTCGACGCCGCCTTCGCTCCTGGGCCGGGCACCCTTCGCGGGGACGCGGCCGGGCTGCTGGTCGGGCACGACCTGATCAGCGACTTCCGTGGCTCGCGCGGCGGCGTCCCACCCCGGGAGATCACCCGGCTGGAGACCCGCGTCCTGGGCCCGGACGCCGTGCTGCTGGTGAGCGTCTCGCGCTACCGCACGGGTGGCCAGGGTCTGCAGACCCAGCTCTGGCAGCGGCTGGACGGGGTCTGGAAGATCACCGCCGCGCACGTCACCGGGCGTGCGTCCGCCTTCGACCGGTCGATCTGGCGGATGGTCGGCGACCCGCTCTACCAGGGCGCCTACGAGGGCCCGCTGACCGGGCTGACCGTCGCCGTGAAGGACATCTTCGCGGTGCGCGGCTACCGGATCGGGGCGGGCAACCCCACCTGGCTGAAGGGCCGCCGCCGAGAGAAGGCGTTTGCTCCGGCGGTGGGCGACCTGTTGCGCGGGGGCGCCTCGCTGCGCGGGATCGCGGCCACCGACGAGTTCGCCTACAGCATCGCCGGCAGCAACGTCCACTACGGAACCCCACCGAACGGCGCGCTCCCGGGCGCACTGCCGGGCGGGTCGTCGAGCGGGCCCGCCGCCGCGGTGGCCGCCGGGCACGCCGAGGTCGGGCTGGCCAGCGACACGGCCGGGTCGATCCGGGTGCCCGCGTCCTATCAGGGCCTGTGGGGGTTGCGGACGACGCACAACCTGGTGCCACGCCAAGGCATGCTGCCGCTCTCGCAGACCTTCGACACCGTCGGCTGGCTCACCCGGGACGCCGCCACCTTGGAACGGGTGGCGACCTGGATGCTGGTGACCGACTCCTCGGCCGCCGACCCCGAGGCCGACCTCACCCCCGACGGGCCGTTCCCCCGCCGGTGGGTGATTCCGTCGGAGGCACTGGACTACCTCGAACCGGCGACGCGAGCCGCCTTCGAGGCCTGGTTGGCCCAGGCCGCGGCGTCCGGCGAGGTCGACGCTGTCGAGACGGTGGCCGTGGGCGACCTGGCCGAGCACCACGAGGTCTTCCGCACCGTCCAGGGCGCCGAGGCCTGGCGGAACAACGGCCCGTGGTTCGAGGCCAACCCCGGCGCGGTCGGCCCCGACATCGCCGACCGGCTGCGAACGGCGTCCCAGATCACCCCCGAGCAGGAACGCGCCGCCCGCACCCGGCTGGCCGTCCTGGGCGACCGGCTGCGCGACCTCGCTCGCGAGGCTCTGCTGGTGCTGCCCAGCACCCCCGGCCCGGCCCCCTCCCGCACGGTCGACCGCGCCGCGGTCGAAACCACTCGGACGGCCACCCTGCGACTCACCAGCCTCGCCGGGGTAGGCGGCCTCCCCGCCCTCTCCGCCCCCTTCCTCACCGTGCCTTCCCCACTGGGCCCGGCTCCGGTGGGGGTCTGCTTCCTCGGCCCGGTCGAGCGGGACCTCGATCTGGTCCGCACGGTGTGGTCGCTCGAAGCGGCAACAGCCACCTGACCACGTGGGACAAGGAACCGTCCCCGTGTCCCGGGACAGG
>JAPUEM010000030.1:4527-6584 GCA_027492575.1 Propionicimonas sp. | reverse complement strand
GCAACAGCCACCTGACCACGTGGGACAAGGAACCGTCCCCGTGTCCCGGGACAGGGGGACGGTTCCTTGTCCCGGTTCTGGACGGGCAATGACCACCTGACGAGCGGTAACGTCCCTGAAACACTTGTTACGTAACCTATCCAGCAAGAAACGATCGATTCATCAGGGGCGCGCGTGACCAGTCTTCCCATCAACCCTCCCGCCCGGCTGCTGATGGGGCCCGGGCCGATCAGCGCCGACCCCCGTGTGCTGCGGGCGATGTCGGCGCAACTGGTCGGCCAGTACGACCCGGCGATGACCGGCTACATGGCCGAGACCCAGGAGTTGTACCGCCGGCTCTGGGCCACTGGGAACGACGCCACCCTGCTGGTGGACGGCACCTCGCGGGCGGGCATCGAGGCCGCCATCGTCTCCCTGGTCAAGCCCGGTGAGCGGGTGCTGGTGCCGGTCTTCGGACGGTTCGGTCACCTGCTGGTCGAGATCGCCGAGCGGGCCGGCGCCGAGGTGCACGTCATCGAGACCGCCTGGGGCCAGGTCTTCCCCACGTCCGCGATCGAGGCCGCGCTCGAACGGGTCAAACCGCACCTGCTGGCGGTCGTCCACGGCGACACCGCGACCACCATGGCCCAGCCGCTGGACGAACTGGGCGCGCTGAGCGCCCGCCACGGCGCCCTCTTCTACACCGACGCCACCGCCTCGCTGGGCGGCAACGACTTCGAGATGGACGGCTGGGGCCTGGACGCCGCGACCGCCGGCCTGCAGAAGTGCCTGGGCGGGCCGTCCGGCTCGGCGCCGATCAGCCTTTCCGAGCGGGCGGTCGCCGTGATCCGCTCCCGGACGAAAGTGGAGGCCGGCATCGCCGACGCCGGCGACGAATCGTCCGAAGACGTCATCCGGTCGAACTACTTCGACCTCGGGCAGATCCTCGACTACTGGGGCCCGCGCCGGCTCAACCACCACACCGAGGCCACCACCATGCTCTACGGCGCCCGCGAATGCGCCCGGATCATCCTCGAAGAGGGGCGCCAGGCGGTCATCGACCGGCACCGGCTCGCCGGGCGGGCCATGCTGGCCGGCGTCCAGGGGCTCGGCCTGGCGGTCTTCGGCGACCTCGCCCACAAGATGAACAACGTGGTGGCCGTCGAGATCCCGGCCGGGATCGACGGCGAACGCGCCCGCGCGGTGCTGCTGGCCGACTACGGCATCGAGATCGGCACCTCCTTCGGCCCGCTCGCCGGCCGGGTCTGGCGGATCGGCACCATGGGCCACAACGCCCGCAAGGACGCCGTCCTGGTCACCCTCGCGGCGCTGGAGGCGGTGCTGCGGCGGGGCGGCGTCCGGGTGCCACCGGGCGGCGGCACCGACGCGGCCCTCGAGGTCTACGGCGGCTGATGGCTGTACCACTGCTCGACATCACCCCCGAGGCGTTGCGCGCCTCCGCCCGCCGGATCGCCGCCCGCTGCGACGAACTGGCCCGCATCTCCTCGCTGGAGGGCGGGCGCATCGAGCGCGTCTACCTCTCGCCCGAGCACGCCCGCGCCAACCGGCTGAGCGCCGAATGGATGCGCGACGTCGGGCTGACCACCCACCAGGACGCCGCCGGCAACCAGGTCGGCCGGATCAACGGACGCGACCCCGACGCCCCCGTCCTCATGCTGGGCTCCCACCTCGACACGGTGCCGGACGCCGGCCGGTTCGACGGGATCCTCGGCGTCCTCATGGCGATCGAGGTCGTCCGGCTGCTGCACGCGCGCATCCCGTCCTTCCCGTTCGGGATCGAGGTGATCGCCTTCTCCGACGAGGAGGGCACCCGGTTCGGCAAGGCGCTGCTGGGCAGTTCGGCCGTCGCCGGCAGCTGGGACCCGGCCTGGTGGGAGCTCACCGACGCGGACGGGATCACCCTGCGGCAGGCCTTCCTGGAGTTCGGGCTCGACCCGGCCCGGATCTCCGAGGCCGCCCGGTCACCCGCCGATCTGGTCGGCTACCTCGAGGCGCACATCGAGCAGGGCCCGAAGCTGGACGCCGCCGGCGAGGCGCTGGCCGTGGTCTCGTCCATC
>JAPUEM010000030.1:0-4427 GCA_027492575.1 Propionicimonas sp. | reverse complement strand
GCAGGGCCCGAAGCTGGACGCCGCCGGCGAGGCGCTGGCCGTGGTCTCGTCCATCGCGGGCGCGCGGCGGTTCCAGATCACCATCGACGGCGAGGCCCGGCACGCCGGCGGCACCCCCTACGACCGGCGCCGGGACGCGCTGGTCGGCGCCAGCGAGGTCGTCCTCGCGGTCGAGCGGCTGTGCCGGGCGCAGCACCACATCGTCGGCACCGTCGGTCAGCTGGAGGCCTACCCCGGCGCGGTCAACATCGTGCCCGGCGAGGTGCGGCTCACCCTCGACCTGCGCGGCGAGATCGACGGGGTCCGCGACGCCGTCTGGGGCAGCCTGGCGGGCTCGCTCGACGAGATCACCGGACGCCGCGGCCTGCTCTGGTCGGCCCGTGAGGTGCACGCCGCCAGCGCGGTGATGTGCCGTCCCCTGCTGATGGACGTGATGCGCGCCGGCATCGAGGGCACCGGCCAGACCGACCCCATGGACCTGTTCAGCCCGGCGGGCCACGACGGCATGGCCATCGGCGCCATCGCCGACATCGGCATGCTCTTCCTGCGCAACCCGGACGGCATCAGCCACCACCCCGACGAGTTCGTCAGCCGGCAGGACGTCGCTGCCGGCCTGCAGGCCTTCGCCGAGGCCGTCGTGCACCTTGCACGCGAAGATGCGCGATGATCGTCCGGTGAGGTGCCTCGATGACTGAGCTGCTGGAACGGATCGACGCCGCCTGGGCCGCGCTCACCCCGGCCGAGCGGGTGGTGGCCGAACACCTGCGCCGCCACCCCGACGAGGTCGTGCTCTACAACTCCACCGAGCTGGCTCGGCGCAGCGGTGTGTCGAAGGCGACCGTCAGCCGGCTTCTGCGCAGCCTCGGCTGGGCGCACGCCGCGGACGCCCGCACCCAGCTGCGCACCCAGCGGGCCCGCGGGGTGCCGGTGGGCCCGGGAGAACCGGTGGACGCCGGCGATGGCGTCCAGGCAGCCCTGGCGTCCCTGGCGGCTGCCGGCGAGACCCGGCTCGCGGAAGCCGTCGCCAACGCCGGGCGGGTGCTGGTGATCGGCTTCCGCAACAGCTACCCGGTGGCACTGCACCTGCGCGAGCAACTGGCCCAGGCGCGCGGCGGCGTCCGGCTGGCCCCGGTGGCCGGCCAGTCGCTGGCCGAGGAGGTCATCGACCTCGACGCCACCGACCTGGTGGTGGTGATCGGCTTCCGCCGCCGTCCGGGCTCCTTCGAAGCACTGATGGAACATCTGCGATCGGCTCCGGCGCAGGTGGTCGTCATCACCGATCCCAGCGGGGGGCGGTACCTGGCCGGCCACGACTTCGGCATCAGCTGCCCGATCGACAGCGAAGGTCCGTTCGATAGCTACGCGGCCGCCATGGCCCTGGTGGCCCGGATCGCGTCCGGGGTGCATCGGAGGCTGGGCGAACCAGCCCGGCGCCGCGCGCTCGCCATCGCCGACCTCTACGCCCGCCTGGGCGAGGTCGAAGGCCCGGCGTAGACCACGGACGCCGGGCCGGGCCGTCCGGGTCGGCTGGGCCCAACTCGTAGCACGGTCACAGGCTGCGGCCAGCTTCGTCGCCGACCCTGGGTTGACCTCGGGAATCACCCGACCCAACCCAACCAAGGAGCCCCGCTGATGAAGAAGAAGGCCATCGCCCTCGTATCCGCCGCTGTCCTGACCGCCGGCCTGGGCGTCGGCGTCAGCCAGCTGGCCAGCGCCGAGACCCCCACCCCGACACCGACGACCTCGCCCACCGGCAGCCCGCAGAAGGAGCACGGCGGCAAGGGCGGCGGCCATCGGGGCGGCCCCGAGCGGCTGGACGTCAGCGGCCTGGCGAGCAAGCTCGGCATCGACGAGACGAAGCTCTCCGAGGCCATCGCCGCGGCGCGCAAGGCGACCGCGCCGACCGAGAAGACCAAGCCCTCCGAGCAGACCCAGGCCGAGCGCGAAGCCGCCCGGACGGCACGCCAGGCCGCCTTCGCCAAGGCCCTCGCGACCGAACTCGGCATCGACGAGGCCAAGGTCACCGCCGCCCTGGACGAGCTGCGCACCGAACGCGAGGCCGAGCGGACCGCTCAGAACAAGGCCGTCCTCGACCAGGCCGTGACGGACGGCAAGCTCACCCAGGCGGAGGCCGACGCCGTCCAGAAGGCCGCCGACCAGGGCCTCGTCCGGATCGGCGGACGCGGCCGCTGACCCGGCCCTCCGGGGCCGTTCAGAACCTGGCGGTCGACCACACCTTCCCGCTGGGGGCGACCAGCTCGACGCTCACCACGACGGCGTCGTCGAGCGGCACCACCCAGGTTCCGGAGGCCTTCTCTCCTTCGTAGCCGTCGTCCAGCGTCCAGGTGCCGCCGCTGCTGCGGGAGCCGTCCGGGGCGACCAGGATGCATTCGTAGGTCATGCCGGGACGGCCGCTGGTGACGGTGAGGACGAGCATCCGCCGTCCGTCGATCGTGACGGTTCCGGCGCTGCCCACCGTCTCCCCCGTCCGGGTCAGCAGGGCCGAAGCCGCCGGCTCGGCCGGTGCCACCGCGGGCGGCCTCGTCCCCACGACGCCCAGCGTGGCGCCGACACCGATGCCCAGCCCGATCACCAGGGCTGCCGCGGCGGCGAGCCAGGAGGGCCAACGACGGGTGCCGGCCGGCGGACTGGTCACGACGGGCTCCTCCGGGGAGAGTCCCATGGCGGCGACCACCCGTCCGGAGAAGCCGGCGGAGGGCGCGATCGCCGGCGCCGCGGTGAGGGTGCGGCCGACGGCGTCCTCGAGGGCGTGGTACTCGGCACGGCAGGTGGCGCAGCCGGCGAGGTGGGTGCTGAGCCGCTCCTGCTCGGGCGGGTCGATCTCCTGCAGGGCCAGCGCGATCAGCAGGTCGTCGGTGAGGTGCTCGGTCACGGTTCCACCTCCAGGGCTCGCCGCATCCTGAGCAGGCCGGTCCGGATGCGGGTCTTGGCGGTTCCCAACGGAATCCCTTCGTGGTCGGCGACCTCCTGGGCGGTGTTGCCGCCCACCACAGCGAGCACGACGGCGCGTGCCTGCTCGGGTGGCAGTTCCCGGAGATGCTGGACGGACTGCGCGGCGTCGAGCTGCTGGTCGACATCGCCCGACGGGTCGCGCAGGGTGGTGGCGATCAGGTTGTCGAGCACCGCGTCGTCGGTCGGGGTGGCTCGCCGGGCGCGGACGGCGTCGATCGCCAGGTTACGGGTGATCGTCAACAGCCAGGTGAGCACCGATCCGCGCCGGATGTCGTAGGTGCCGGCCGCCTTCCAGGCCCGCAGGAAGGCCTCCTGACTGACATCCTCGGCGAGCCCGCGATCGCGGGTGACCGAGACCGCCAGGCCGAAGACCCGGCGCTCGAAGCGGCGGACGAAGGCCACCGCGGCCGCCTCGTCGCCCAGCGCCAGGGCCGCCACCAGGGCAGCGTCCGAGGCGCGGTCGGTCAGCGAGAACAGGGTCACATCAGTTGGTACGGACGAGGAGTCGCCGCGGATTGCGTCCGGACGCAATCCGTTTTGGCCTCCCAGCCGTATCACCGGTATCCCCGCGCCGGGGATCGTCGCCGCACCCTGCGGCGTCCGGAACCATCAGGAGGAACCGTGCCCACCACCCCAGCTTTGCGCATCCCACTCGCCATCGGAACCCTGATCGCCCTCGGCCTGCTGGCCGGCTGCGGTGGCGGTGCCGCCGCGCCCGCCACCAGCCCGGCCTCGCCGCCCGCCAGTTCGGCACCCGCCACCTCGGCACCCGCTTCACCGGAGACGGACGCCGCCGCCCTCGCCCTCAAGATGGCCGACTCCTCACTCGGCTCGATCCTCGTCGACGGCAACGGCATGACCCTCTACATGTTCACCAAGGACAGCGCCAACACCAGCGCCTGCGAGGGCCAGTGCCTGGTCAACTGGCCGCCGCTGCTGGGCGAGCCGACCATGGGCGCCGGAGTGGACGACTCGAAGCTCGGCTCCTTCACCCGCACCGACGGCCAGGTGCAGGCGACCTACAACGGCTGGCCGCTCTACTACTGGAAGAACGACGCCAACCCCGGCGACGTGACCGGCCAGAACGTCCAGGAGGTCTGGTTCGTCCTCAACCGCGACGGCGACCCCGTCAAGGGATGACCTCATGGACATCGGCCTGCCGCTCCACCCGCTGGTGGTGCACGCGACGGTGATCTTCGTCCCGCTGGCCGCGCTCGGCGCGCTGCTCATGGTCTTCGTCGGCCGGTTGCGGGAGCGGTACGCAGGGCTGGTGATGCTCCTCGGGGCGGCGGCGGTGCTCACCGCCTTCGCCGCCGTCCTGACCGGCCCCCTGCTGGCCGAGGATCTCGGCATGACCGGCTCCCCCAGCATCGCCCGGCACCAGACCCTCGGCGCCTGGACGCCCTGGCCGACCCTACTGATGGCCGTCGCCCTCCCGCTCTTCCTGCGGGCCC
>JAPUEM010000029.1 GCA_027492575.1 Propionicimonas sp. | reverse complement strand
GCGCGTGGCAGGTGCAGGATTCGAACCTGCGTAGGCTGTGCCGACGGTTTTACAGACCGCTCCCTTTGGCCGCTCGGGCAACCTGCCGTGCCCGTGAACTCTAGCAAAGCGTCCGCGCCGACGACCAATCGCGTGAAGGGGAGGTTCTCAACCCTGGCAGAATGGCTCGTATGGCTGGTGAGAGTTCTTTCGACATCGTGAACAAGGTCGACAAGATGGAGGTCGACAACGCGCTCAACATGGCTGCCAAGGAGGTGCGCAACCGGTTCGACTTCAAGGGCACCGACGCGGTGATCAAGTGGTCCGGCGAGGTGGTCGAGATGGAGGCCAACGGCGAAGAGCGGGTGAAGGCCGTCCTGGATGTCTTCCAGACCATGCTGGTGCGCCGCAAGGTCGATCTGAAGTCGCTGTCGGCCGGCGATCCGCGGCTCTCGGGCAAGATATGGAAGATCAGCGCCACGCTGGACTCCGGGATCAGCGCCGACAACGCGCGCAAGATCGCCAAGCTGATCCGCGACGAAGGCCCCAAGGGGATCCGCACCCAGATCCAGGGCGACGAGCTGCGCGTCTTCTCCAAGAAGCGGGACGACCTGCAGACCGTCCAGAAGCTGGTGCGCGACGCCGACTACGAGTTTGCCGTGCAGTTCACCAACTACCGCTGATCTGATGAGCGATTTCGAGGGTTACCCGCGCGAGATCGTGGGCCTGCAGGTCACCGAAGGCTCGTCCAACGCCTCCATCGAGATCTCCAACGGCACCGCCTGGACGGCCAAACGCCGCGCGAAGCTGAGGGCGGCGGTGGACGTGGAGACCGGCGAGGTCCGGCTCTACATCGACCCGGCCGACGTGAAGAAGATGCTGCCCAAGAAGCACCGCGAGCCGGGGAGCTGAGCATCCTGCGTATCGCCACGGTCAATGTCAACGGGATTCGTGCTGCCGTCCGCCGGGGTTTCGACGGCTGGCTGGCGCGGCGCGACTGCGACATCGTCGCCCTGCAGGAGGTCCGCTGCCCCACCTCCCTGCTGCCCTACGAGGCCTTCGAGGGCTATCACCTGAGCTACCACGAGGGGAATCTGCCGGGCCGCAACGGGGTCGCCCTGCTCACCCGCGAGGCTCCGCTGGCGGTACGCGAGGGGTTCGGCTACAGCCGGGACGCCGAGGGCCGCTACATCGAGGTGGACCTGCCCGGGCTGACGGTGGCCTCCCTCTACCTGCCCAAGGGCGGGGTGCCGGACGGACGCCCGCGGCAACCCGGCGGCGAGGTCGACGAGCTGACCCGCTACAAGCGGAAGATGCACTTCCTGCGCTCCTTTCGTCCCTATCTGACCAGGGCGCGGCGCTCGGCCCAGGCCGAGGGCCGCGAGTTCCTGGTGATGGGTGACTTCAACATCGCGCACACCCGCAACGACCTGCGCAACTGGCGCACCAACCAGCGTTCGGAGGGCTTCCTGCCCGAGGAGCGCGAGTGGTTCGGATCCGTCCTCGGCCCGCGCACCCTGGTGGACGTGGTGCGCCGGCTGCACCCGGAGACCGACGGGCCGTACTCGTGGTGGAGTTGGCGGGGCCAGTCCTTCGCCAATGACACCGGCTGGCGGATCGACTACCACCTGGCCACTCCTGGGCTGGCCGCGCGGGCGGTCACCGGCGGGACGGATCGGGACGCGGACTACGACTCCCGGCTCTCCGACCACGCTCCGGTGGTCGTGGATTACGCGGGGTAGAAGGACGACCCTTCGACAGGCTCAGGGGTCGTTCGACAGGCTCAGGGATCGGTCGACAGGCTCAGGGATCGTTAGCCGGCTGCGAAGTAGACGGCGACCTCGGCGGGGCTGACGTCCGCGAGGCTCGCGTGCGCCCAGTGCGGGTTGCGGTCGCGGTCGATCAGCTGGGCGCGGACGCCCTCGAGGAAGTCGGGGCCGAGGGCCATCGCGGTGCAGACCCGCAGATCCTGCTCGGCGACCTCCTCCAGGGTCATGGCGGCGGCCCGCCGCACCGCGGCGAGGGCCACGTGGACGGCCAGCGGCGACCGGCCGCGCAGGGTCGCGGCCGCCTCGCGGGCGGCCGGATGGGCATGGTCGGCGAGCCGTCCGGCGATCTCGACCGGGTCGTCCACGGCGTAGCACTCGGCGATCCAGGCGTGGTCAACAGCCAGTTCGGCCGGCGGCAGGTCGCCCTCGCCGCGGTCGGCGTAGCCGAGCCAGAGCGCGTCGGCGGCGTTCACGGCGTCCCCGGTGAGGGCGAGGTGGGTGCCGGCTTCGGCGGGCATCCGGGCCAGCCGCCAGGTCATCAGCACGTCGGGGTAGAGCCCGATCTGGGTCTCCGGCATCGCCAGCCGTGAGGTCGGCGTCACCACGCGGTCCGAGCCGTGGGCGGAGAGCCCCATCCCGCCGCCCATGGTGATGCCGCCCATGATGGCGCGGTACGGCTTCGGGTACCGGGCGATGGCCAGGTTGAGCCGGTACTCGGCGCCGAGGAAGTCCCCTGGATCGCCACCGTCGACGACCAGCTGACGCAGCTCGCGGACGTCCGCCCCGGCGCACAACCCCCGCTCCCCCTCGCCGGTCAGCTCGACCCGGGTGACGGCCGGATCGCCGGCGAAGTCGTTGACCGCGCGGTCGATCGCGGCCAGCATCGCCGCGCTCAGCGCGTTGATCGCGCGCGGCCGGTTCAGGTGGACGCGTCCCACCCCGTCCTCGACGGTGACGAGCACCTCGCTCACGTGACCTCCTCCAGTTCGGGTTCGGGATGCCTGTCTTCCTGGTGATGCCGCCAGACCAGCGTGAACAGCAGCGCGGCACCGGCCAGCGCCAGCCCGACCGCGTCGTTGAACCAGGCCAGGCTGCCGGCCGCGAAGGCGAGCAGCACCGTGGTGAGCACCACCGCGCCGCTGATCACCGAGCGGTGCGGACGGGCCAGCGGCAGCAGCAGGCCGCCCCAGGTGAGGTACCAGCTGTGCAGCGACAGGCCGCCGAAGGCGAAGGCCAGCCACGACCAGCTGAGGAAGGTCAGCGGACGCCGCCGCCCGATCCCCAGGCCCAGCCACAGCATGACCGCGGCGGTCAGCGCCAGCCCCAGCCCGCGGATGCCGGAGGCCACCAGTTCGCCCGCCTCCGGCTGGCCCGACCACTCCAGCAGGAAGCGGAAGCCGGCCGCCAGCAGGCTGAACGGCGCGATCGTCACGATCTTGCCGGGCACGTCCATCGCGTACAGCCAGCCGTAGCCCAGCCCGGTGAGCTGGGTGATGCCGGCGAAGGTCGCCACCGCGATGCCGAGCGAGGCGGTGAGCCGTCCCACCGCCCGCAGACTGTCGCGCCAGGCGAACGTCAGCCAGGGATGGCCCAGCAGAGCCACCGGATAGAAGGCCAGGATCGCCGGCTGCTTGAGGGTCGCGGCCAGCCCGACGGCGATCGCGGCCGGGACGAAGCGGTTCCAGGTGGCCAGCCACAGCGCCAGCGCCACCACGCCCATCATGAGG
>JAPUEM010000028.1 GCA_027492575.1 Propionicimonas sp. | reverse complement strand
CATAGCAGGCCAGCACCTGGTTGCCGTTGCCGGCGAAGGCGCCGAACGTCCACTCCGGGTTGGGCAGTGTCGGAACGTCCGTCCAGGTGCCGGCGACCGGGTCGTGGAGTTGTCCATCGACCACGACGTGCGTCCCGTCGAAGAAACGCGCGGAACTGGCGAACGAGTCGGTGCCGAGCAGCCCGCCCTGCCCGGTCGTCGGCGCCGGCAGCCTTCGCCAGGCCGGCTCGGAGAGATCGAGGGTGTAGGCCTGGCCCGCACCGGAGATCGCGACCACAATGTCTCCGACGGTGTACGCCACGGAAGGAAACTGGAACGGGACGGACGGCAGGTCACGCCAGGCGCCGTCGAGGAAGGCGGCAGCCCCGGTGTCGGTGAGCACCACGAAGCCGTCGCCGGCGGCCGTCAGCGCGGTCGCACTGCCGCTGTAGTAGAGCGCGGGGTTTCCCGAGGCGTACTGGGTCCACGAGTTCGTGGTGGTGTCCCAGGCGTGGACGATCTCGGCGCACTCGTACTCGGCACAGTCGGCCGGCACGGTCGCGGCGTAGAGCCCGCCGCCCCAGGTCAGCAGTTGCTGCACCTTCCGTTCGCGAGGGTCGGCGGGCTGTGGAACCTCGGCCCACAAGTCGGTCGAGAGGCCGTAGCGCAGCAGCAACGGCGCCTCCCGCTCTGAGGAGGGCTCGGTGAGCACGTAGATCGCGTCCCCGACGAGGACGCCCTGCCCGGCGCCGATCGGGAAGGGGGCGTCGGCGAGCTTCGTCCAGGTGTCGGTGGCCGGGTCGTAGCGCGCGCCGTCCGCGCGACTCTTGCCGGGGGAGGGCAGACTGTCGCGGCAGATCCCCTCGGCGAGCGGATTGCCCTGGTCGTCCAGCCCGCAGTGGGCGACGCCGCCCAGGATGTAGAAGGCACCGCCCGCCCACAGGCTCACCGCGCCGTACCGCTGCCCGATCGGGATCGGGGCGGTCTGCTGCCACGCACCGGGGGAGGCCGGTGCTGCGGGCGACGCGGGGATCGCCCGGCCGTTCCATAGCGGCACGGCCACTGCGATCACGACCGCGATCGCCGCCACCGCGGCCACGGCGCCCAGCCACACCGGCCAGCCGCGGCGGCTCGGCTTGGTGAGGGCCGCCGGGTCGAGCGGTGGGAACTCCTCGCCGGCCGCCCGGTCGGCGAAGAGGTCGGTGAAGGCGCGCTCGGCACGCGACTGGTCGGTGAACTCGTCAGGCATCTCGACCCTCCTGCAAGGTCGTCCGGAGTGAGGCAAGCGCCCGGTGCACCAGCGAGCGCGCGGTCGTTTCCGCCGTCCCGAGCACTTCGGCGATCTCGGCGAAGCTCGACTGCTCGTAGAACCGCATGACCAGCGCGGCCCGCTGCCGCACCGGCAGGGTCGCGAACAGCCGGGCCGCCGCGTCCTTGTCGTCGACGACCCGGTAGGGATCGGACGGATCGGTGGGGGTCGCGTCCGGGTCGAGGGCCAGCACCTCGGCGCCCCTCTTACGCCAGCGTGAGACGTTGGCGTTGAGGATGCTGCGCCGGGCATAGGCCTCCGCATGGTCGGCCACCCGCTCCCACCGCGGGTACAGACCCATCAAGGCCTCCTGCACGACGTCCCGGGCGTCCTCGCGATCGCCGGTCACCAGGTAGGCGAACCGCTGCAGCGCGCCGGAGCGCCGGGTGACGAAGTCCTCGAACGAGGATCCATCCACCGATTCGGCCACCACTGCCTCCAGGCTCACGTGCTGTTAACGCGAATCCTGCCCGATTCGTTGCACGTCCCCTGAACCCGGATCCGCAGATTTCCGCCTGCGGCGCGGCCCGTGCGGACGCGCTGTTCCTCGCTTCGCTGGTCAAGATCCTCACTGGGCTCGGCGTGGCACGTTGCCAGCGTTCACCTCAACGAGTCTTGCTTCGCTGACCGCGCTCGAGAGATGACCCGGTCTGTCTATGCGCGGATCGTCTTGTCATCACAGGCCGTGGCCCGTCCGTCACGCGTTCCAGCGATTCGTCGTGAAAAGCGACCAGCGCGCCGTCGGCGGTCACCTGAACGTCCGTCTCCAGACACCGGTACCCGGCCGCGACCGCCCGCTCGAAGGACGCCAAGAGGTTCTCGCCCACTCCCGGCCAGATCCCACCCGTCTGGTGCCGCTCGCGACGGCGGTGAATCGGTG
The DNA here is from genome assembly GCA_027492575.1 of Propionicimonas sp. Classification (GTDB taxonomy): domain Bacteria; phylum Actinomycetota; class Actinomycetes; order Propionibacteriales; family Propionibacteriaceae; genus Propionicimonas. The sequence continues at coordinate 1,354 of JAPUEM010000028.1, read as the reverse complement.
GATCCGGGTTGAATGCACCGGTGCCGACCCGTGGGGGGCTGGCGGTGAACGCGGCTGCGATACTGACCGGTGTGACGTATCGAGGGGTGCTGCTGGACTTCTATGGCACGGTGGTTGACGAAGACGGCCCGGTGATCCGCCGCATCGTCCGGCAGATCGTGCGTGAGCATCCCGAGCACTCGGCGGCCTCGCTGGCGCGAACCTGGGGGCGGCTGTTCAGTGACCTGCTCGCGGCGTCGCACGGTGACACCTTCCGAACCCAGCGAGAACTCGAGATCGAGTCGCTGGCGACGCTGCTCCGAACTGTGGGTTCCACACTCGACCCGGTCGAGTTGTCGGCAGACCAGTTCGCGTACTGGGAGTCGCCTGCCGTGCGGCCCGGAGCAGCCGAGTTCCTTGCGGCCTGCCCGGTTCCGGTGTGCGTGGTCTCCAACATCGATCGGGCTGACCTTGACGCGGCGATCCGCCACACTGGCCTGTCCCTGCCCCTCGTGGTGACCAGCCAAGACGCCCGCTCGTACAAGCCGCGTGCCGAGCTGTTCGAGGCTGGGCTCGGGCTGCTCGGTCTTGATCATGACGAGGTGCTTCACGTCGGCGACTCATTGGGTTCGGACATCGCCGGAGCCAACGCACTCGGGATCGACGCGGCCTGGGTCAACGACCAGCAGCGAGCGGTCCCGAGGGTGCGAAGGTGCGCTGCCAGTGCAGTGATCTGCGTGACCTGCTCCCGCTCCTCCAGCCAGCGTGAGGTCCCGCCGTCCTTGGTTCTACGGACGCGGGACCATCATCATTGCGCAGAGATGATCCGCACGGCGCGTCACTTGAAGTAGTGCCACCCGCCGTTCGTCTCCACCCGGTGCAGGCTGTCGAAGCCGACGTCCATCGTTGCCGGATCGGGCCAGCCCGCGACGGCGAACCGCTCGATCACGATCTGGCGGAGACCGTCGATCCAGCTGAGCAGGGCGGCGCCCAGCCGCGCGTTGTCCGTCGTGACGCCCTGATTCGGAAAGTGCCAGGCAGGGAGTTCGTCATCCGGGCGGCCGGTGAGAAGAACCCAGACGACCAGATGACCGGGATCGATCTCGACAGCGCCGTACCAGAACACAGAGCCCACCCTGGCGTCGCTGGTCGTGGGTTCGCGCAGCCGCCGCCCAGCGTCCTTGACCGCGGCGTCGGCGATCCGGCGGAAGTTCGCACTCATGTGCGCAGTTCACCACGCTCGAAGGCATCGACTAACGGGTTGAAATCCACGTGATCCTGCGGTCGGTGCTTGTGGCCGGGCAGCCGGACGTGCATGGCCCCGGACTCGGCGAGCGCCGCAGCGATGGCCTCGTACTCGGCGTTCCAGGCGCCG
>JAPUEM010000027.1:12935-27256 GCA_027492575.1 Propionicimonas sp. | reverse complement strand
CCCCCTATGGCCGGTCACTTTGCCCACCACCGAACCGGCAACGCGGGTGTGACCCGGCACAGAGAGTTGTCGGACCGACCGGCCAGATAGTTCCTCTCAGAACTGGGAGTACGTAGGTCTGCGTAGTGTCGTTTCGCCTGTCGACCCTGGCATCCGGCACCACCGAAGCTGGCTACGTGGACTGATCCGAAGCGTCAATCCGATTCCCGGCGGCACGCTCGATTCGCGTCACCGCCGCGGCGATCCCGTCCTCGTCCTTGAGAGCGGTCTGGACTCGCTCGACAGCGGGCCGCAGGTCGATGGCATCCTCCAGCGCGTCGGCGAGGCTCTGTGAACTGAGACGATCGAGCGGTTCGGGGGCGAGGCCGAGGTGATGGAGTCGACTGGCCCAGAACAGCTGATCCTCGAAGGACGGCTGGGTGACCTGGGGAACTCCCGCTGTCAGGGCGACAGCGATCGTGCTGATGGTGCCGTGATGCACGACGGCGGCGATGTGCGGCATGACCGTGGGAAAGGACAGGTGGTTGGCCAGATGCAGATCTTCTGAGATCGGTCCTGGCGTGAGCCCGGACTTCCGGGCGATGATCAGGCCTCGCCGCCCGACCAGGCGGAGCCCTGCGGTGATCGCTCGTGCCAGGCGCTTGGTATCAGCACCGTATAGGTCGTCCAGCACGAACAACACCGGCGGAGCTCCTTCGGTCAAGAACTGTCGGACATCCTCCGGCAGTTCGGTGCCGGAGGATTCGGGCCGGGTCCAGAATCCCAGGGGCGCGGCCTCCGGCGGCCAGTCCGCTGGTGCCGGCAGGACGTGACGGCTCCAGGCGCTGAGCACCCCGTGGTCGGCCACGAGCTGAGCGAAGTCTGGGCATTGCGCTGGCAGCCCGAGGCGCTCGGCCTTCCAGCGGGCGATGACGGAGCGCCATCGACGCTGGATCGCGCCTGCGCTCTTCCAGGACCGACGGCGCAGCCCGCGCGGCATCCACAACGGGGCGCTTGGCGCGGCGAACTCGGAGGTTGCCGGCGCGGTTGGCGTGAATTGCGCGGGTAGAAGGGGCACACGACGTTTCTCGGCAATCGCCGGGGCACCGAAGGCACCCTGGGCGTACACCACCACATCAGGGTTGAGATCGACCAGAGCGGACAGACCGGCGAGCCACCGCCGCAGAGCGGGTTCGGCGAGGTAGGGCGTCCGTGAGGCGCCGACACCGGCAGCATCGAGTCGTTCCTGTTCGGTCACCAAGGAGTCATCCAAGCCAGCGAATCCCACGCCCGCCGTCGCCGCCAGCCGCGCGAAGTGTTTTGGTGCCGCGACCACTGCGTCATGGCCGGCCGTGCGCAACCCCTGGGCCAGCGCCACGAAGGGCTCCACCTTGCCCCGGCCGCCGGCGGCGACGAGCAAGGCCCTCATGCTGTCGCCCCCGCACGGTCTCCCCAGCCCTCTGGCGTGGCCGCGCAAGAGCTGTCGCACAGAGCAACGATGCAGCAAGCGGAATGGTGGTGAGGCGCTGGTGACACGAATCCTCCTGGGTCGAACGAGACGTCCACCCGCTAGCAGACGCCCTGTGCCGACCAGGCTTCCCGGCTCACCAGGCAGTGAGTGTACTCCTGTGCCGAGGAGTGTTCAGGTTGTGGAGTCGCGAGCAACTACGGTGTGGAGTCGATCCGGCCTCCTCCTCGGCTCCGGTTCCCCGTGCGCCGGGACCTGCAGCGGCGACGCAATGCACCGTCCGTCCGTCGGCCAGTCCGGTAGCGTGTTTAGGCATGGGTGCGGTCCTGGCAATGATGGTGGGCCTGTTGCTTCTCGTCGGGGGTGCCGAGTTGGTGGTGCGCTACGGCAGCCGGCTTGCCCGCCAGATCGGCGTTCCGCCGCTGGTTGTCGGGCTCACGGTGGTCTCGCTTGGCACGAGCGCGCCCGAGCTTGCGGTCGCTATCGAAGCAGCGCGCACGGGGGCAGTGTCCCTCGCCATCGGCAACCTGGCCGGTGCGAACCTGGCCAACCTGTTGTTACTGCTGGGCATCATCGCGGCCTTCGGCTCAATCCACATCGACCGCCGGACGCTTCGGCTCGACCTGCCTGCGGTGGTGGTCGCCACCGCCATACTCTGGCTGCTCCTGCTCGACGGCTGGCTGCGCTGGATCGATGGTGTCGTGTTGCTGACCGTGGCGGTTGCCTACCTCGCCCAGCTGATCCGGCCCGCCAAACACCAGCAGACGCTCGCCGGTCCCCACCGGTCCGAAGGCCCGCGACGCGCGGCGATCTGGCGGGTGGTGTTCCACCTGGCTGTCGTCGCGGCGGGCATCGTCGCGCTGGTCTTCGGCGCGGACTGGCTTGTGGACGCTGCAGTGGGCATCGCCCAGGCCAGCGGGGTGTCGAACGCCATGATCGGCCTGACCGTCGTGGCGCTTGGCACCACAATGCCTGAGCTCACGACCACGATCGTGTCGATCGCACGCCGCGAGCCGGGCATCGGTCTCGGCAATCTCCTCGGATCGAGCATCTTCAACATCACGCTGGTGCTCGGGACCTCCCTGCTGTTCCTGCCTCGCCCGGTCCAGCCCAATCCCGACCTGGTCGGTCGCTACATCCCCCTGATGCTCGCAGGCACCGTCGGCTGTGCCGTGCTCGCGCTGACCCGCAAGCAACTGTCCCGTCTCGAAGGAGCCATCCTGATCGTAGGCTACGCCGCTTGCTTGACCTATGTCATCGTGGCCAACGGCCAATGAATGGGCGTCTCTGGCCCTGCGATCGGTCCGGGCACCGACACATGCCTCCGTCGCCACGCAGAGGTTCGCGATCGCGGATCGCACGAACTACACTCGACTTCTGGTGAGCCGGGAAGCCTGGTCGGCGCTGGCATCCGCTATCCGGCGGATGCCTCGCATCGGCACAGGAGCATCGCTTGAGCGCAGCACCACCCACCATGCCGCTGAAGGTGCGGCTGAACCGTTTCGTGACCCGGGAGAGCACCGGCGGGATCCTGCTGCTGGTGGCGGCCGCGATCGCGCTGATACTGGCCAACTCGCCGCTCCAAGGGTTTTACGCCGACCTGTCCGCACTCCGTCTCGGACCGGCCGCGCTGCACCTGGATCTGCCGCTGTCGGTGTGGGCCGCGGACGGACTGCTGGCGGTGTTCTTCTTCGTCGTGGGCGTCGAACTCAAACACGAATTGTTCGCCGGCAGCCTGCGCCAGCCGAAGGAGGCCGCGGTTCCGGTGTTCGCCGCGGTCGGCGGGATGATCGTGCCGGCCGCGCTGTTCGTCGCCTTGCTGCTCGCCCTGGGCGACCCCGGAGCACTGCACGGCTGGGCAATCCCGACGGCGACCGACATCGCTTTCGCGCTCGCTGTGCTCGCAATCTTCGGACGCGGCCTGCCTCGCGCACTGCGGACCTTCCTGCTAACCCTGGCGGTGGTGGACGACCTACTGGCGATCATCGTGATCGCCGCGTTCTACACCGCGTCCATTCACCCGTTGTCGTTGTTCGCGTCGCTCGGGGCGGTCGCGGTGTTCGGGCTGCTGGTGCGGACGCGTCGTCTTCGGTGGTGGCTGCTGATCCCGGTGGGCCTTGTCGCCTGGGCGTTCATGCATGCCTCCGGCGTGCATGCCACCATCGCGGGGGTCGTGCTGGGGTTCACGGTTCCGGCCTTCGCGATCCACGACGAGACCTATGCCCGTACCCACGTGCTCGACGATGCGGTGCGTCCGTTCTCGGCCGGTTTCGCGCTACCAGTCTTCGCGTTCTTCGCCGCCGGAGTGACGCTGACCGGCGGAGCCGAGAACGCGTTCACTCAGCCGGTGTTCCTCGCCGCACTGATCGGCCTGGTGGCCGGCAAGCTGCTGGGGGTACTGGGGGCGACGGCACTGGTGACCCGATTCACGCCTTTCCGGCTACCGGATTCGATCGGGTTGCGCGACCTGCTGCCGATCGGCTTCCTGTGCGGCATCGGATTCACCGTATCGCTGCTGATCACCGAACTGTCCTATGAAGACGGCACCCATTTCCGGGCAGCGAAAGTCGGCATCCTGGCCGGAAGCCTACTGGCAGCCGTCCTGGGTGCCGTCCTGTTGAGGTGGGATGCCCGCACGGCTCGCAGCGAGGACATGAACCGCGACAACCTGCCCGACCAGGACACCGGCGTCATAGGAGAAGGCGATGACGACCACTGACGATCCGGCCGCTCCGGCCTGTTTGGACGCCGGAGCAGCGCTCCGCTGGCTACGTTCACGGCTCCGAGTGCGCCCGGGCCGCACGCTCGTCGGCATCGACGGACCCGCTGACGCGGAGACGGCGGTCTTTGCCGAGGAGTTGGCCGCGCTCCTGACTGACGGCGGGCAGGAGGCCATCTCCCTCTCACTGGACGACTACGGGCTGAGCGGCGACCTAGGTGACCATCCCCACGCTGAGGTTGCAGCCTTCATCAACGACGTCATCGAACCCCTCCGCAACGAGGGGTCCGGACGCTACCGCATCGCTCCCCGTGACGATGATCCAGAACACCCGCGGTGGGCCTGTGCGAGCGAACAGGCAATCGTACTCATCGAGGGCACAGGCCTGCACCGCAGCCCTTGCTGCACCGACACCCACAAGGTATGGGATCTGTCGATCTGGCTCGGCGAACCGACCCACCACATCAGCGCGGATCAGTTGCAGCCCCTGCCCGACAACATTCCCAACAATGCTGATCTCGTCGTTGACGACGCCGATCCGCACGGCCTCATCGACTGAGCCTGCCAGCGGTCCTGGTGGGATAGCGCTCATCGGCCTGGGGCCGTGGGATTGTCCGGGCGCCTCTGCCGGTCCAGGCCGCGGCGTGGACGACGGTGTTTCTCGGCCCACCGCTGCTGCGCTGCAACCTGATGATCCGTAGGCGAGGCCATCGCTAGAGCGACAGCGCGGTTGGGGTCGGCATGGCGCGCTTCAACTGTCGCGGCCAACCCCACCCGGATGAGGGCTGTCGGCAGCGCGCTGCGCTCAGCGATGGCGGCAGCGCCATGCGCCCACTCCTCGGGTGGCGAGGCTGCGAGGATCTGAATGGCTCGGTGAATCGCTTCGGGACGGTCCAGATCCTGTCGATCGAGGAGGGCCTTCATCAGCGGTGTCGTGTCGATGAGGGCGTTTGCGAGAGGAATGCGTCCGAGCTTGGCGAGGATGTCTGCGGGGTCGGCGCCGTCCGGGAGTTCAGCAAGACGAGGGGATCCATCGCGGCGTCACCGCGATCCGTCCGACCCTCGATGTCGACATGGTGCTGCACATCGAGACCAGCCCTGGTGTCGTCGCGGACGCGGCGCGCGCACTGGAGTCCCTCGGCTATCGGTTCGCACCGTCGATCGACGACCGCAGCCCCACCGCTCATCGCTTCACCCGTGGCGACTCCACGGTCGACCTCGTCGCCGGTGATGTCGTTGACGTCCTGATCGCCGACCATCCTGCACCCCGCGTGATCACGCGGCTCCGCGGCAGATCCATGGTCCGCATCGAAGGCGGCACCCAGGCTCTCAGGCGCACGCTCAACGCGCGACTCGAGGTCGTGCCAGGACGCCTCACCACCATCAGCGTGCCGTCGCCGTTCGGAGCGGCCGTCCTCAAGGCCGCGGCGTACCTGACCGACTCCCGCGACAAGGAACGCCACCTCCAGGACGCGGCGCTCCTGCTCGCGGTGATCGACAACCCACACGCCGAGCGGTCCGGACTCGCCGGTTCGGATCGCCAGCGACTGCTCGCTCTCACACGGGCGCTGCCGGATGCCGCACGACAGTGGCGCCCTTCCCGAGCCGTGGCGGACCAATGGCCAGACCGCGCTGCGCATCCTGACTGCGTGAGTGCTTCCCTGTCGCGGGTTTCGAGTTCCGCTTTCGGCGTTACCTTCAGCGGGCAGTGGTCGGTAATAGGGTGACGGAGTGCTTGCGGTGCTGATCAAGGCGGTCTCACTCGTCGCCATCATCGGCCTAGGGCTCCTCGCCAAGCGGCTCGGTTGGCTGCGCGCCGCGGACTTCCCGATCTTCTCGCGGCTGGTACTCACCGTCACCCTGCCCGCGGCGCTGATCACTGCCTTCAGCGAATACACCTTCGAACCGTCGCTGTTGATGCTGACCGTGCTCGCCCTGGGGGTCAGCACGCTGCAGCAGTCGATCGGCTATCTGCTGTGGCGCAGGCGGGATCGGAAGGGCCGGGCGTTCGCGGTGCTGCACAGCGGCGGCTACAACATCGGTGCGTTCGCCACTCCGTACCTGGCGGGGATCATGGGGACGCCGGCGATGCTCTACACGTCGATGTTCGACATCGGCGGTGCGGTCAGCGGGGCCGCGGTGGGCTATGGCTGGGCCGCCTCCGTCGTCCATCCCGCGGGGGAGAGTCGGATTCGCCCGGTGGTCAGGGCGCTCTGCAACCCCGTCCTCCTCACCTATCTGGGGCTGCTGGTCCTGATGGTGCTCGGGGTGCGACTGCCTGCCGAAGTGATCGGCTTCACCGGCGTGATCGGAGCTGCGAACCCATTCCTGGCCATGCTCATGATCGGCGTCGGACTCGACCTGCGGGTTCCTCGTCATACCGTCAGGCAGGCGGTGGGTCTCCTGGCCGCTCGCTACGCCGTGTCGGTGGTGGTCGCGCTGGCCACCTGGCTGTGGCTGCCTGGTTCCGCCGAGGTCCGAGCGCTGGTGTGCGCATTGTGGTTCGCTCCGCTGCCCGCCATGGCTTCGGCGTTCAGCAGTCGGCTCGGACTGGACATCGAGGCGTCCACCTTCATCACCTCGGTGAGCATCCTGGTGGGTGTGGTGGCGATCCCGGTTGTCCTACTACTGGCCGGATAGCCGCGATCCCTGTAGCCGCGGAGTCGTTGGCAATCGGGCATTGCTGAAGGTCGCAACACCTCGTGGATGCAGGTGCTCAGTCCTGATCGGGATCCAGGTTGGGGTCAGCCTCGGTGGGTGTCTTACCGGGCTTGCGCCGGAACCAGGAGCCGATCGTGCTCGCCGCTTCGGCTGCAGCTTCTGCTGTGGCTCCGGCGGCCGCGCTGGCCGCGCCTGCGACGGCAGCACCTGCGTCCTCGACTGCGCTCCTTACCCGGGGCTTCTCGGGTACTCCGTCGCCGTCGAGATCGACCGACCGGAAGGCAGTGAGCGCCTCCCCACCGAAGCGCCCGGCGGCATCCAGGCCCTGCGTGCCCGCCTTCAGTGCCGAGTTCCAGGCGTCGCCGGCCGCGGCCGCCCACTCTCGGGCCTGCAGCGCTTCCCGTTCACGGGTAATACCAAGCCGGTTCTGGAACTCCACAACGTCGGTCGCCACGACGTTGTTCGACTGCACAATCGCTGGGGACGCGAACGGATGGAGCAGCACCTTGGTGTTCGCACGGTCCGCGGCAGTCTTCATGCGCTCGAGCAACTGGATGGTGCTGCGCGCAAACAGTTCAAGGCGGTTCCGCCTCGCGAGCTTCAGCGCGACTCTGTGCTGGTTCAGTTCCTCCGGTGAAGCGTCCAGGACGCGATCGAGTTCAAGGATGGCGATGCCGTCCTGCAACTGGAAGCAGCGGGCTAGGACGGCCAGCCACTCCTGCACCTTGCCCTCTGCTCCCCTGGCGACTCCGGCTAGCTCGCCGACATCGGCCTTGCGTTCGATCGTGTCCGCAAGTGCATCGAGTTGCCGAAGCGCGTAAGCCTGGGTGCGGGCGATCGTCATCGCCGTGCCCTGGACCTTCGACCAAGTGACCTCGCTGACCTTGCCCACGGTCTCCCGGATGGTCATGGCCTCTTCGATGATCAGATCGACCCCGATCATGTCGGCGAGGACGGCGTCCTTCTGGGCACGCAGGATGTCATCGACCTTCTCGTCGATGGTCTTCAGGTAGTCGGTGATCTCCTCCATGGCCTGCTGCATCGCGGCCTGCGCCATGATGCCGCCGACGCCGGCCAGCAGCGCGGGATTGGCCGCCTGGGTCAGAAGACTCGCATCAACCTGCAGCCAGGACTTGATCTCCCCTGGCTTGCCGATCATCGCGTGCAGGGCTCCGGGGTTGCTCTTTCCACCGGACATGAGCTTGCTGAAGTCGCCTCCGAGTTTGGACGCGGACTCGGCGGTCAGCGGCAGCCACCGGCCAGACTCCGTCGCGATCTCCGAGGCCTTTTGCAGCGACATCGAACCGACCTTCAGGGCCGAACGGAGCTCTTTTCTGATGTCCTTCGACGGGCTCCGATCCAAACCTTGCGAAACGAGGAACCGCTCGACCGCCGTCGAGCTGCCGATGACAGCGAGTCCGTCGCCGTCGCTGATCAGCTGGACGGCGTCGTCCAGCGGTTCGTCGGGCAGAGCAGGAAGGTCGTCAGTCATGGCGGCAACGGTAGCAATCGGCACTGACGCATGCGTGGCGAAGCTGTGCGAGTGCGGAACGACTAGAGAATCTCCAGCCAGGGGTGATCGGCTCGCACCTGGGCGACCGCGTCCCGTAGCCATTGCCTCTGCTGGTGGTCGAGCCGTGGGAGGAGCGTCGTGGCGTCCGCGCGGTCCTTCTCGCGGGCCTGTTGATGCTTCATGAAGAGCACGATCTCGGGGCGGAGGTAGCGCAGGCCGTCCTCGGCGAACCAGGTGACCTCGTCCAGTGGAGCGGTGTGACCCGGCAGCTTCTTGTTCGTCCACTTCCCGCTTTCGTCGGGGGTCAGGGGAACATCAAGAACCCAGGCGGACTGGGCGTTCTTCCGCACCCAGATCGAGCTGCCCGGACGCACGTCGCGGAATCGGTGATCGAAGGGCCGAAGCCAGTGCTTGTCCATGTTCCACGTCGTCCAGCGATCGGCGAGGAAGAGGCGGAACGCCTCGGCGTCCGAGGCGAAGATTGAGACGTCCATGTCCTCGTGCGATCGCGAGACGCCGGTCCATTTCTCGATCGACCACCCGCCGACGATCCACCACGGACGATCGAAACCCCGCATGAAGTCCGCGATGGTGGTCGGGTCGAGCGGATCCCAGCCCCCGTACCAGCGATGGAAGGCCTCAGGCGGCAGCGGGCCGGCGTTCGGCAGCGGGGCGGCGGCGGCCGGATTGGTCACGTTCGGTCTCCTTGATGTTGGAGGATAGAGGCTCGGATCACCGTTCGGACGGCCTGGAGAAGCGCCAGCCGGTGACCGCTGCTACGAGCAGGACGGTTGCCAGAGGCAGGAATGCCCACAGGGCGGGGGTGGCCCAATCCTCACGCATCATCTGGATCGTCGCCAGCGGAAGGACGATGGCCGCTCCGAACTCGAAGGCCCGCGATCCCAGCGTGGTGTGGCCGAGCCCGGGCCGGCGGGTCCGCAGCAGGGAGGATATGCCGAGCCCCAGCGGGATGAGGATGGCAAGCAGGATCGAGGCCACGGAGTCGGTGGTGGCGGGGACCGGGTCGGGCTCTCCGGCAAGAGCGACGGTCCCCGCGATGCCGGCGGCAATGCCGGTGAGGCTCAGAACCCAGCCGGTGGCGGTGTGCCACCAGGTGGGTTCGGGCCAGCGGGACAATGCCCGCGCGAGGTCGCGGTCGGCCTCGTCCGACACCTCCTGCCAGGTTTCGTGGAGTTCGTCGAGCGCCTCAACGAAGTCGAGTTGTGGTGCCGCGAGATCATCTCGCCAGGCGTTGTCGACCTCGGCTTTCCGCTCGGGGTAGCCCGTCCAATCGGGCTCACCGATCGGCGGTTGGGTGGACGGGTTGTCGAAACGGGTCACGGCGGTCCGCGTCAGGCCGTCGCCCGGATGGGACGGTAGCGCAGGGCGACCGCCCCCGAACCGAACTCGCGGCGATCCACGAGTTCGAGCTGGATGCGCTCGCGCAGACCGGCGAGCAGGGTCGGGCCGTGCCCGGCGAGGACCGGCTGGACGAGGAACTCGTACTCATCGATCAACCCGAGATCCGCCAGCGCCGTCGGGAGGGTCACGCCGCCCACCCATAGCCCGTCGCCTGGCTCCTGCTTGAGCCGCCGAACCGCTTGACCCAGGTCGCCTCGCACCAGTTCGGCGTTCCAGTCGACCTCGTTCAGCGTGCTCGACACGACGTACTTCTTCGTCCGGTCGATGGCCTCGGCGAACGGGATTTCCCACTCGTCCATCCAGTCCGGCCACGTGCCCGTGTCAGGCCGCCGCCACGCCGACTCCATCATTTCGTAGGTCACCCGGCCGAACAGCAGGGCGTCGGCTCGCTCCATCTCCGCGGTCCAGTAGCGCATCGACTCCTCGTCCGGTGGAAGCCCGGCCTCGTGGTGGCAGCAGCCGTCGAGGGTGACGTTGATCGAGTATCGGAGTGGTCTCATCTCGGTGCTCCTTGATCTGGTGCTGCACCTGTTCGGCGTCTTGTTCGGGAAGCCGACTAACTGCAGCAGAAGGCGGACGACGGGTCAGCCGCGGACCTGCTCGACCCCCAGGTTGGCCAGCTGGTCGGCCCGCTCGTTGCCCGGGTCGCCGGCGTGGCCCTTGACCCACTCCCAGCGCACCTCGTGGCGGGCGATCTGGGTCTCGAGCTCCTGCCAGAGCTCGGCGTTCTTGACCGGCTTCTTGTCCGCGGTGCGCCAGCCGTTGCGCTTCCAGCCGTGGATCCATTTCGTCATGCCGTTCATGACATAGGACGAGTCGACGTGCAGGTGCACCTGACTCGGACGGATGAGCGCCTCCAGCCCCTTGATCACCGCCAGGAGCTCCATGCGGTTGTTGGTGGTCAGCGCCTCTCCGCCGAAAAGCTCTTTGGTGTGCTCGCCGTAGACCATCAGCACGCCCCAGCCGCCAGGACCGGGATTGCCCTTGCAGGCGCCGTCCGTCCACATATGGAGGGTCTGGTCGGTCATCGGATCCTTCTCGAGGTCGCCGGGGCGGGCTCAGCCCAGCCTAGCGGCGCCGGGTCGCGAGGTCGGGGCGCCGGACGGGTCAGATCCAGCTGCGCCTGGGGGAGGTAGCCATGGCCGGCGAGTGATAGAACCTGCGATCCGTGGCCTGTAGAGCCTGCAACTTGTGGCTTGGCATGGGCAATCCGTGGCCTAGGTGCCCTGCAAGACGCTGCCCGACGGACGGTGGGCGGTCAGCGTCCGGTGGGCTGCAGTTGATAGCAGTCGGTGCCATAGCTGGACGCGGAGACGTCGTAGCCCCAACAGGCCAGAACCGTCCGGTCGCCGCCGACCAGGACCGGATCGGCCTTCGGAACCGGCAGCGCGGGGACATCCGCCCACTGGCCGTTGGCCGGGAGGTAGAGATGCCCGTGCAGGGCGATCAGGTCGCCGGCAGTCAGGTACCAGGTGGTGACGCCGTGCAGACTGGTGTCAGCCGAACAGTTGGGGATGCTCATGACCGTCGCTCTTGTCACCGGGGCCTCGTCGGGGATCGGCGCGGCCACCGCGCGCCGGCTCTCGAAGGCCGGGTTCGTCGTCTACGGGGCCGCGCGGCGGCTCGATCGGCTCGCCGCTCTGGAGGCCGACGGCGTCCGTCCGCTGGCTCTGGACGTGACCGACGACGCGTCGATGGTGGCCGCCGTCGAGCGGGTCATCGCCGAGCAGGGACGGATCGACATCCTGGTGAACAACGCCGGGTACGGCTCCTACGGCGCCATCGAGGACGTGCCGCAGGAGGAGGTCCGCCGCCAGTTCGAGGTGAACCTCTTCGGGCTGGCCCGGCTGATCCAGCTCGTCCTGCCCACCATGCGCGCGCAGCGTTCGGGCCGGATCGCCAACGTCACCTCCATCGGCGGGAAGATCGCTTCGGCTTTCGGCGGCTGGTACCACGCCTCCAAGCACGCGGTCGAAGGGCTGAGCGACTCGCTGCGGCAGGAGGTCGCCGGCTTCGGGATCGACGTCGTGGTGATCGAGCCGGGCGGGATCAGGACGGAGTGGGGCGGCATCGCTGCTGAGACCGGGCTCGCGGCCTCGGCGCACGGACCCTACGGCGAGCGGGTCCGCCGGGCGGCCGGAATGCTGGGCAACCCCAACGCGATCAGCCACGGCTCCGACCCGGACGTGGTCGCCAAGGTGATCGAGCGCGCCGTCACGGCGAAGCGTCCGCGCACCCGCTACGCCATGGGCATGGGCGCCAAGCCTGTCCTCTTCGCCCGCCGCATCCTGCCGGACCGGGCGATGGACGCGATCTTCGCGCGCGTGATCGGCTGAGTCTCCGCGGAAACGCCGAGCTGCTGGGGTTGTGGGACGCGGGCCGGCTGCCGACGACCACGCGAAGGTCGGACGCGAGCTGCCTACTCGCAGGCGAGGCCGTCCTGGTCGCCGTCGCCGGCGTTGCCGGTGCGGTTGGCGAACCAGTCGTAGATCTCGGCCTCGGCGGGGTCGTCGCGGTGGAAGGGGCCGACCGGGTCGCCGACGGTGTTGCGTTTCAGCTGGCCGCAGGAGGTGTACTGCTCCCACCAGCGGTCGGTCGCCGGGGATGCGCTGGTGCGGGCCGGGCCCTGGCAGGCGGTGGTGATGACGGTGCGGTCGGGACCAGGGGTGGCGAGCTGGGCGGCGTGGTACGCGGCTTCCCGGGGGTGGGCGGGGTACCCGTCGGTGGAGTCGTAGCGGGCGATCGCATTGCCGGCTTCGAGCTGCATCAGGCCGAGATCGACACCGTCTTCCGTTGTGACGAAGCGGATCAGCCGGCCGTGCCGGTCGTGGTCGTTCTGCCCCTCCGGGAGTTCGAGCGTGACCGGGTCGCCGGAGGCGAGCAGGCGTCCGATGGCCGCGGAGGCTTCATCGTGGCCGCACTCGCCGCGCTCGGGGGTGTCGATGCCGATCAGCCGGACCGTGCCGGCACTGGTGGTGATGGTGTCGCCGTCCACGACCGCGGTGAAGGTCGCTTCCTCGATCGTGGAGCCGGCCGGTGAGGAAGGCTGCTGCGCCGTCGGGGTCGAGGCAGTGGGTGCGGACGGCGCCTGACCGGTGTCGGTGCAACCGGTCAACCCGGCGACGAGCAGGAGAGCGGCAGCAGCCGCTCGCCACCCCGACCTGTTCACGGCTCCCCTGTCTCTTTCGTGTGCCGGAGGTGACCGCGGACCTCGCTGTCGCCCGCCTCGCCTCTTCCAGGTGGCGAGCCTACGGGCTACAGCGGAAAGGGATCGCCTTGGGGAACCGCGGATCAATCGTGTCCCGGCTGTCGCTGTCGGGTGACGCGCTACAGGATTGTGGTTTTGCCGGTGGAGCCGGGATCGGCCCGGCTGTTGCGCTACGCATTGGTCGCTTTCAGGTGGGAAGGACCAGCTCATCGCGACCATTCCGTAGCGCAGCGCGAAGAGAGGTGCCTTCGGCCCCGTCCATTCCGACCATCGTGTAGCGCAGCGGTGCGGCTCAGGGACCGTGTTGGGGGTCCTAGCGTGCATTGATCAGCGTTTTCCCTTGCTGGCCGAGCGGACCCGGTGGCCGGGTCGCGCCTTGCTGCTCGTAAAGTGGTGGGCGGTGAGACCCTCCGGTGGAGTGGGCATCGAGCGAGAGGACGAGGCGATGAAGTCGCTGCGAGGGAAGATCGGGACGGCTCCGAGGGTTGTCGTCACGATCCTGGGCGTGATCGTGGCCGGAATCGTCGCGCTGGGCCTGCTGGCCCTGATCGACGGCGAGGTCGGCGCGTTCCTCGGTGCCCTGGCGTTGGCGGTCATCGTCGCGGTGCCGATGGCGATCGTCTATCTGGTGGCGAGGGCCGTCCAGAAGCCGACGAGCCCGACCCCGGCACTCGCTCCGCCGCAGCCTCAGGCCGGTTTCCAGCCGTACCCGGCTCAGGAGGAGCGCCTGCTCAACCCCGAGGATCTGCGGTAGCCGCCGTGCCGTCCGAAGGCGTGACCCCAACTGAGGTGGGCGACCTCGTGGCGGCACTGATCGAACGCGGACTCACCATCGCGACCGCCGAGTCGCTCACCGGCGGCCTGCTCGCCGGCGCGATCGTGAGCGTGCCGGGTGCGTCCGCGGCCTTCGTGGGCGGTGTCATCCCTTATCACGCGCAACTCAAGCACACCCTGCTCGGGGTGGACGCCGCGCTGCTCGCTCGATCGGGCCCCGTGAACGCGGAGGTCGCACAACAGCTGGCCGAGGGCGTCCGCCACGCCTGCGCGGTGGATAGGCGGCCCGCCGATCTGGGGCTCGCGACGACCGGGGTCGCCGGCCCCGACCCCGATCCGCAGACCGGCCAGCCCCCAGGCACGGTCTTCCTGGGCATCGCCACCGAGCGTGGCTCCCGCTCCGTCCAGCTGGCGCTGACGGGCGACCGGCAGGCCGTCCGCGCCGCCACGGTGGCGGCTGCCGTCCGCGAAGCACTCGCCGAAGTGGCCGAGAGGGGCGATCTGGCGTAACACCTGGTCGGCTTCTGGTCCAGGACGCCGAACAGGTGCATCAGAAGCTGTCTGGCAGCCGTGGGAA
>JAPUEM010000027.1:0-12835 GCA_027492575.1 Propionicimonas sp. | reverse complement strand
TCAGCCGAGATCTGGCGTCACACCTACTCGGCTTCTCGTTCAGGAAGCCGACCAGGTGCATCAGTAGGTGGCTGCCGTTCAGAGGTAGGACGCGGCGGCTGCCCGGTACTGCTCCCGGATGACTGGACGCGGGTCGGGGTCGGGGGCGGCGAGCAGCTCCACCGGCCAACTGGGACGATGCCCGGTCAGCACCCAGGCGGCCTGACGGGCGGCTCCGTCGGCGACATATTCCCCCGGCTGCGGGACGACGACGGGCACGTCGAAGACCTGAGCGGCGATCGCCTGAACGGCCGGATTGGCGGCAGCCCCGCCGGTGAGCAGCACCCGGCGTGCCTCAACGCCGAAGCCCTGGATCGCGTCCAGCCCGGCGGCCAGGCCACAGAGCATGCCCTCGACGGCGGCTCGGGCCAGGTTCTCCCGGTTGTTGTTGCCCAGCGTCAGCCCCACCAGCGAGGCGGTCGCGTCCGGCAGGTTGGGGGTCCGCTCACCCTCGAAGTAGGGGACGAGGACGACCCCGCCGGCGCCCGGCTCGGCGGTCAGCGCGAGTCGTCCGAGCTCGTCGAAGTCCACCCCGAGCACGCCCGCCACTGAACCGATCACCCGGGCGGCGTTGAGCGTGCAGACCAGCGGCAGGAAGCCGCCAGTGGCGTCGGCGAAGCCGGCCACGGTTCCCGACGGGTCGGCGACCGGCGCGTCGGTAGCGGCGAAGACCGTCCCGGAGGTGCCGATCGACACCACGACATCCCCAGGTCGCGCGTCCAGACCCAGCGCGGACGCGGCATTGTCCCCGGCGCCGGGACCGACGACGAAGCCGGGCCCGGCCACCGACTCGGACGGCCCGAGCACCCGGGGCACGACCACGTCGTGACCCAGCGCTCGGGTGAGCAGGTCGTGGTCATAGGCGCCGGCCGCCGGCGACCAGTAGGAGGTGCCGGAGGCGTCCGAGCGATCGGTGACCAGCTGCGACAGATCGGGCCCGAATTCCGAATCCCCCGCCGGCCCATAGCCGCGCAGCCGCCAGGTCAGCCAGTCGTGCGGCAGTGCCACCGCGGCCACCCGGGCGGTGTTCTCCGGTTCGGCCTCCCGCAGCCAGCGCAGCTTGGTGGCGGTGAACGAGGCCACCGGCAACGAGCCGGTGCGCGCCACGATCTCGTCCACGCCCACCTCGTCGATCAGGTCGCGGGCGGCCTGGGCCGAGCGGGTGTCGTTCCAGAGCAGGGCGTCGCGGATCACCCGGCCCTCGGCGTCCAGCACCACCATGCCGTGCTGCTGCCCGCCGATCGACACCGCGGCGACCCCGTCCAGCCCGCCGGCTTCGGCCAGCGCCGCCTGCAGCGCCGTCCACCAGTGGGCCGGATCGACCGAGGTACCGTCGGGGTGGGAGGCCCGTCCGGTCGCCAGCAGGGCGCCGGTCTCCGCGTCCCGCACCACCACCTTGCAGCTCTGGGTCGACGAATCGACCCCGACCACCCGGGCCATCCCCACTCCTCTCAGAGACTTCAGCGAGCGCCGAGCAGGTGCTCGGTGGCCAGCTGCTGCAGATGGACGAAGCCGAAGCCCTTGCCGTTGAAGTACGCGTCGGCGTCGAACTCCTCGAAGGCGGACGGGTCGGCCAGCAGGCCGGCGTATCCCTCGCTGTCGCCCAGCGTGGGCACCGAGAGTTCGGGCACGCGTGCGGCGGCCAGCGCCTCCTGCACCTCGGGGTCGGCCCGGAAGGCGGCCGCGCGCTCCTTCAGCAGCAGGTACATCCTCATATTGGCCGCGGCGGAGACCCAGACGCCCTCCTCGTCCTCGGTGCGCGACGGCTTGTAGTCGAAGTGGCGCGGGCCGAGATAGGTCTGCCCGCCGTCCGGGCCGCCGTTCTCCAGCAGGTCGACCAGCGCGAAGGCGTTGTGCAGATCGCCGTGCCCGAAGACCAGATCCTGGTCGTACTTGATGCCGCGCTGGCCGTTGAGATCGATGTGGAAGAGCTTGCCGGCGTACAGCGCCTGGGCGATCGCGGCGGCGAAGTTGAGCCCGGCCATCTGCTCGTGGCCGACCTCGGGGTTGAGGCCGACCATCTCCGGGCGCTCCAGGGTCTCGATGAACGCCAGGGCGTGGCCGACCGTCGGCAGCAGGATGTCGCCGCGGGGCTCGTTGGGCTTCGGCTCGATCGCGAACTTGATGTCGTAGCCCTTGTCGACGACGTACTGGCCGAGCGCGTTGACGGCCTCGCGGTAGCGCTCGAGGGCGGCCCGGATGTCCTTCGCGGCGTCGTACTCGGCGCCCTCGCGTCCGCCCCACATGACGAAGGTGGTGGCCCCCAGCTCGGCGGCCAGATCGAGGTTGCGCAGCACCTTGCGCATCGCGAACCGGCGCACCCCGCGGTCGTTGGAGGTGAACCCGCCGTCCTTGAAGACCGGGTGGCTGAACAGGTTGGTGGTGATCATCGGCGTCGTGAGCCCGGTTGCCGCCAGGGCGCCCTTGAGCCGTTCGATCTGGTGGCGCCGCTCGGCCTCGGTGGAGCCGAAGGCGAAGAGGTCGTCGTCGTGGAAGGTGAGCCCGTAGGCGCCGAGTTCGGCCAGCTTCTCGACCACGTGGACGACGTCCAGCGGGGCGCGGGTGGGGGTGCCGAAGGGATCGTTGCCGGCGTAGCCGACCGTCCACAGGCCGAAGGTGAATTTGTCCGCTGGAGTGGGTGTGAGGGTCACGGTTGATCCAATCGACGTTGAAGGAATGTTGTTGTTCCCAACATATAACCGGTTCGATCGTCTGTCTACCGGCGAGACCGTTCTCGATCCACGCTCCCGCTCTCGCGGTGGTTGACCGCCACACCTCCCCTCTGCCTCCCACAAGGTGTGGCTGACTCACCGACCTCGGGCCATCCGCCACACCTTGGCGGCCCGACTGTCGCATCGCTGGCCGCGTCCGCACAAGGTGTGCTCGATTCGCCGTGATCGGGCCGCCCACCACACGTTGGCCCGGCAGTCGCATCGCTGACCGCGTCCACACAAGGTGTGGCGAGTCGCCGATCTCGGGCACTCCGACACGCGCTGCGGGCCTCGCGCCCGCCGCCCGACCGTTCCCCACGCAAGGTGTTGCCGAATCGCCGACATCGGAGATTCCGCCACAGCCTGGCGGGAGTGCGTTATGTTGCGCCTGTTCACAAACCGGACGAAGCCGCGCTCCAGGAGGTTCGATGGCCACCAGCACCGGCGGCACCACCGAGAGCGTCCGGCGTGCCAACCTCTCCCAGGTCATGCGGCTGCTCTATCTGGACGGGCCGTGCTCGCGGGCCGCACTCAGCCGCGCGACCGGACGCAACCGCTCCACGATCGGCAGCCTGGTGGCCGACCTGGTCGAGCTGAACCTGGTCAACGAGCGGGAGCCCGACGCGGGCGGTCAGGTCGGACGCCCCAGCCCGGTGGTCGAGATCCGTCCCGAGGTCGCGGCGATCGCGGTCAACCCCGAGATCGACGCGCTCACCATCGGGCTGATCGGCCTGGACGGCGCCTGCAAGCGGATCATCCGGCACGAGTACGACCGCATCCCGTCCGCGCCCGAGGCGGTGAGCATCATCGCCGCGGTGGTCGGCGGCATGAAGCTCGAGCTGGACGAGCATCTGATGGCCGGCATCGGAGTCGCGGTGCCCGGCCAGGTCCGCACCCGCGACGGCGTGGTGATGAACGCCCCGCACCTGGATTGGCACGAGCAGCCCTTCGGCGAACCCCTGGCGCAAGCCACCGGCCTGCCGGTGTCGGTCGCGAACGACGCCGGCCTGGGCGCGCTGGCGGAACGCGACTTCGGCGCCGGACGCGGCAAGCAGCACTTCATCTACCTCAACGGCGGCGCCAGCGGCATCGGTGGCGGCCTGGTCGCCGGGGGAGAGCTGCTGGCCGGCGCCTCCGGCTACGGCGGCGAGCTGGGCCACGTCCGAGTGTCGAGCTCGCCGACGGTCGATTCGGCAGGGATCGCCGGCACCCTGGAGGCCGAGGTGACCCGCGCCGAACTGCTGGCGGCGCTGGGGCTCGACCGGGTCGAACCCGAGGCCTTCGAACAGGCTCTGCTGGCCGATCGCTCTCCAGCGGTGCGTGCGGTGGTCGAACGCCAACTGAACCACCTCGGCACCGCGCTGGCCGCCGCGATCAACCTGCTGAACCCGCAGGTGATCGCGCTCGGGGGATTCCTGGCCGCCCTGCTCGCCTACGACCCCGGACGACTGGACGCCGCCGTCGCCGCTGCCGCGCTCACCCCGTCCTTCGAAGGCGTCCGCATCACCGCCACCGAGGTGGGCGCCAACCTGCTGATGCTCGGCGCGGCCCAACTGGCCTTCCGTCCCCTACTGGTCGATCCTTCCTCGGTGGGTCAGAGCCCTTCCACGTAGTCCTTGGCCTCTTTCAGGCCGAGCCCGGTCGCCTCGCGGGTGCGCTTGATGGCGTCGATCTTCTTGCCCTGCGCGAGCAGGGATCGCACCTCGAAGAGCCAGTCGGGTTGCTCGGCCAGGTTGCCACTCGACGGCACCGCCGGCCAGGTGCCGGGCGCCGAATCCGAGGTCAGCGAGTGCACCAACTGGGTGAGTTGCTGAACCTGGCCCTCAAGACGCGTGATCCGCTTCTCGAGTTCGCTGGTGTCGTCCGACCGTCCGAAGATGCCCATGACAGGCAGGTTAGCCGTCCCATCCGGCAGACGGAACCTCGGGGGCGGCGACGGGTCAGTGCCACGTCGCCAGGGCAACCGCCGACTCCTGGTAGGTGGTCCTGCCGCTCGCCATGGCTATGACGAGGTCGTAGGCGTCGTCGTCCGGAGCTTCGAGGGTGATGCCGTTGAGTCCGTAGAAGACGACCGTGGCCAACCAGCCGATGCGCTTGTTGCCGTCGACCAGTGGGTGGTTGCGCACCAGCGACTCGAGCAGCACGGCTGCCTTCTCATCGATGTCCGGGTAGGCGTCCGCGCCGAAGACGGTGACCTGAGGTCGGTGAACGGCAGAATCCAGCAGGCCGATGTCCCGGATCGGGCCGACCTGCAGGTCGGCGATCAGGGTGAGCACGTCCTCCAGGCTGAGGTACTGGATCACTGGCCGAGGCGATCGAGCAGGTCCGCATAGCGAGCCCTGGCGGCAGCCGAGAGGTCCGCGATCGTGTCGCGCCGCAGCCGCCGAGACGCGGCCTCGTGGATAGCGCGCACCGTCGCTTCCTGCTTGCTCACACCATCAGCCTCGGCGAGCAGGGTGAGTGCTTGTTCGTCCTCGGTAGTCAGTCGCAGGGTCATCGCCATCCGGCAATGATACCATCTTGGTATCAGTCGGTTCTGGGTTCCGAAGGTCGCGACTGCCGTGGCAAACCAATCAGTGCTGTGCTACGGGGTGGGCTCGCGGATGTCGAGGTCGCCGGCGGTGCCCACCACTGGCCAGCTTTCGATGATCTCGCGGTTGGCTGGGGCGAAGTCGCCGGGCCAGAGGCCGCTCATGATCACGGTGGTGTCGCCGCTGGCGAGGTACTCCATCATCACGGTCTGGAAGTCGGGGTTCTTCCCGCGCTGGTTCTCGCCGGGCAGGACGTGGATGTAGCCGCTCAGGTCGGCGACCAGGCGGCAGCCGGCGCGCAGGTCGATCCGCAGCCGGTCGGTGAGGACGAGGGCGATCGGGTGGTCGGTGGTCACGCAGCCCTGCCGGGTCGCGAGAACGGCGGTCAGTTCGGCGCGGGGGAACGAGTACCCGGCCCGCGAGAGAAGCTGCGGAATCGCGCCGAGGGCGACGAGCAGGACGACGGCGACAGCCACCACCCGCCTGCCCACCCGAGGCAGCCGCGAGCCGAGCGCTGACACCGAGCTGCCGAGGGTGAGCGCCAGCGGCACCGCGGCGAAGGCGGGGTAGTTCGGGTACCACGCGGCCACCAGCAGCAGGGTCGCCACGGTGGTCGCGAGCAGCAGCAGGTACAGCCTGCCGGCACTCTCCCGGACGGCGACCGCGGCCAGGACCAGGACGCCCGCCGCCAACACCATGGTCACCACCGCTGGAGCTTCGGCGGCAGCCGCCTGGTCCATCCCCAGCAGGGTGCCGATCCGCAACAACGGCGAACCCCGGACGGAGGGACGGGTCACCTGGGCGGTCACGGCGTCCGTCCAGAGCTGGGCCCAGCCCGGCCAGAACGGCAACAGCACCAGGACGCCGGCGACCGCCGCCCCGAGCACGTAGCTCAGTGCCGCGCGAACCCCGCGGGCGAAGAAGACCCAGCACAGCACGATCGCCAGGAGCACCACTCCCCAGAGTTTGGTGAGCATGGCGAGGCTCAGCAGCGCGCCCGCGGCGGCCGTCCGCCAGCCACGGGCGGAACCGGCCCAGGGCCGCAGCGCCACCAGGGCCAGCAACAGCATCAGGGAGGCCGGTGCCTCCAGCCACGGCGCCCGCTCCACGTGCGCGGCTGCCGGGTAGACGGCGTACAGGCCGGCTCCGGCCAGCGCACCCGTCACGCCACCCGGTCGCAGCAGGACGTAGACCAGCGCGGCACTCGCTGCCCCGAGCACCATGAAGCCGACCCGGGCCGAGGCCATCCCCAGCGGATCGCCCAGCCAGGCGCCGAGCGCGGCGAACGGCTGCAGCAGCAGGACGATCCCGGGCGGATGCAGCAACAGGAAGTCGCGGTACGGCATCCGTCCCTCGAAGAAGCCCACGGCCGCCGCGTAGTAGACCGACGGGTCGTAGTTGGGCGCGCCGAGCAATCCGCCACCGGTCAGCACCGGAACCAGCCGGACGGCGAGCGCCACGGCGAAGACCGCGGTCAGCGGCAGCACGTCCCGGCGTCCGAGCCGCGCCGGACGCCGAACCGCGGCCCGCTCCGGATCCTTCACGGCACCAGTCTGGCGGATCAATCCATCGCTTCGATGCCCAGCGCCGACAACTCGCCGGTGCGAGAGCGGATCCGCTCGACCAGTTCCGCGGGCGGCGGCGGCCAGCCGTGGATCTCCTCGATCACACGAAGGGGTTCGGTGGTGCGGTAGGAGCGGGTCGGGTTGCCGGGGAAGCGCTTGTCGGTGACGTTCGGGTCGTCCTCGATTCGGCCGAGCGGCTCGACCCGGTAGACATGGCCGGGTCCGTCGCCCCGGGCGAGGACGGCGGCCAGTGGCGCCCCGTTCTCGCTGGCCGTGATGTAGATGTGGTTGGCGATGTGGCGAGCGCCGTAGTTGGAGCGCCAGCCCGGGGTCAGCAGGTCGCCGGGCCGCAGCTCGGCCTTGGTGCCGTGGAAGAACGGGCCCGGATCGTCCACCACCCGCGGAGCCGGCGGTGGGTCGCGCAGCAGGCTGTCGAGTTTCTGCAGCAGGACGGTGACGCGGGCGCGGCCGCCGGGTGCGCGTGGGTACCGCGACAGGACGTCCGCGACGGTCGGAGTGACGCGCTTGCGGGCAGCGTCCAGCAGGTACTCCGCGACCACCGGGTCGTTCTCGTAGGCGAGTTCGCCGGCCCGGGCGGCCTGTGCGGCGGCACCCAGGATGTGGCGCACCTGCGTGGCCTTCGCCAAGGGGTGCAGGTAGGCCGATGCCGCGGCGTCGCCGGCCGAGAAGGCAGCGTGCCGGGCTGCTTCGGTCGGTGCCTCGCGTCCGGCCTGGTGGGCGGCGGTCGCGGTCGTCCGCTGCAGCGCCGTGCGGGGGGCGCCGTCGGCGAAAAGTCGGGCGGCTTCCAGCGCGGCGGCCGGACGCGGGTCGTCCGGGCACTCGTTCTCGAAGAGCGCGAGCACCGGCAGGGCGCAGTCGTGAGCGAACCGCGCGACCGCCCGCAGCCCGTCCATGGTCAACTCGAAGTCACCCTGCATTTCATCGAGTCTGCCACGCGGCCGTCCGTCATTGAAGACGCAAGGTGTTGCCGAAGTCGCGATGTCGGTCGATCCGCCACACCTTGTCGGAACGGGAGGATGTCCGCTCTCCCCAGAGCGGACAAGGTGTTGCCGGTGTCCCGATGTCGGTCGATCCGCCACACCTTGTGGGGGTGGGGAGATGGTGGTGGCGGTGGGGTGGCTAGTGCGGCTCGGCGAGGTGGATCGTCGGTTCGTGGCGGACCGGGAAGTTCACCGACGAGGCGATGAAACACAGCCGGGCGGCCTCGGCGTGAAGCGACTCCGCCAGGGCCGGGTCGCCGGACGCGATCGTCACCACCGGACGCAGCACCGCCTCGGTGAAGGCGCCGCCGTCGCCGGCCTGGCGCATCGTTGCGGTCGCATCGTCGGAGTAGGCGGTCACCACGATGCCGTGCCGGGTGGCGACGTGCAGGTAGCTGAGCATGTGGCACTGGCTGAGCGCGGCCAGCAGCAATTCCTCGGGGTTCCAGCGTTCCGGGTCACCACGGAACGGCCGGTCACTCGAACCGGCGATGGGGTGCAGCTTCCCGGTCGCGGTCACCTCGTTGGCCCGTGAGTACTGCCGGTAGCCGCTGGTGCCCGTCCCGAGGTTGCCCTGCCAGACCGTCGAAACGGCGTAGCGGTGGTCCAGTTCCATGACCGGTGATGATCAGTCGAGGGGCACGACGCGCACCCAGTTGGCGCCGGCGCCGGTCGGCGTTCGGGAGAGCAGGGTGAGGGTTCCGTCCGCTTCGAGGCGGGAGAGGGCCAGGTCGGTCGACTTCTCGCCGACGGCGAGGACCAGGCCGCCGTCCGGGGAGAGGACGAAGCCCCGCGGACGGGCTTCGGTGTCGGCGATGCTGAGCTGCCGGGTCAGCGCGCCGTCCACGACCTCGAGCACGGCCAGCGTCGACTCGCCGCGCTCGGAGCAGACCAGGCGGGTGGCGTCCGGGGTCAGGTGCAGGTCCGCGCCCCAGATGTAGTGCCCCTGCAGCGGGTCGAGGCCCAGCCGGCTGTGCAGCTGGCCGCGGGCGGTGTCGTACCCGGGCGCGGACTCCGCCGGCGTGAGCACCCCCGAGGCGGGGTCGCGGGTGAAGCGCAGCGCCTCGGCGGAGAACTCGGTGAGCACGTAGGCGTTGCGGCCGTCCGGGGAGAGAACGATGTGGCGCGGGCCGGAACCCGCCGGTGCGGGAACCGTGGGCGGGTCGAGCGGGGTCAGCGAGCCGTCCGCGCCCAGCGCGTACTGCGCGACCAGGTCGGCGCCCAGCGACACGAAGTAGGCGAAGCCGTCGGCGATCGCGACCGAGTGCAGGTTGGGGAACTCGATCCGGGCGACCGGCTCGCCCAGCCGTCCGGCCTCGTCGATCGGCCAGACGCAGCCGTAGCCGCCGCCGTAGGAGGCGCCCAGCAGCAGGTCGCCGCCCGGCGCGAGCGCCAGGTAGGCCATGGACGCCTCGACGTCGATGCGGCTCAGCGGGGTGAGTTCGCCGGTGGCGCGGTCGAGGGAAAGGGTGACGACGCCGGCCGGATCGCCCTTCACCCCGGCATAGACGAGGTCGCGCTGCTCGTCGACGGCGAAGGTGCCGGTGCCCGGCAGGCCCCCGGAGACCGCCAGCGGCTCCAGGGTTTCGCCCGTGAGTCGGTAGCTGGCGATGGCGGCGTCACCCGGATTGGTGACCAGAACAAGTCCCGTGCGGCTCATGGCAGCCGAGCCTAGCGTGGGCCGCCCGCCCGCGGATCGGCGGCCCGTGAACAGTTCTCCCTGTGGATGCGCCATTCCGGCGTCCGGTCCGCCGAGGGGTGGGATGGAGCGGTAGATCTGTGCATCAGGGGCTGCTGAGTCAGCCCTATGCTCGCCGGTGTGGATTCGCTGGTGCTCGGGCTGACGCTGGGGTTGGCCGCGGGCATCAGCCCGGGGCCGATGCTGGTGCTGGTGATCGTCCAGACCCTGCGGGCCGGCTGGAAGGCTGGTGTGGTCACCGCGCTGACCCCGCTGATCTCGGACGCGATCGTCATCACCGTGACGCTTCTCGTCCTCAACTGGCTGCCCGGCTGGGTGCTCCCGGCGATCGGGGTGCTCGGCGGCGGCTACGTGATCTGGATCGCCTGGGAGACCTGGCAGGCCGCCACCCAGCCCATCGCCGCGGACGGCGCCGAGCCGCTGACCGCGGGCGCCGCGCTCCGCCGCGGGCTGGCGGTGAACCTCTCCAGCCCGCACCCCTGGCTCACCTGGGGGACGGTGCTGGGCCCGCTGGTGCTCGCCACCGCCGCGGACGGACTGGGCCTGGCCGTGCTCTTCGTCGCCGGTTTCTACCTGATGCTGGTCGGCTCGAAGGTGCTGCTGGCCCTCTTGGTCGCCCGCGGCCGCCGGGTCTTCACCGGCCCCGCCTACCTCTGGACGATGCGGCTCGCCGCCCTCGCCCTGGCCGCGCTGGCCGTCGTCCTGATCTGGGAGTCGGCGGTCACGCTGGCCGGGTAAGTGCGAGCAGGCTCTGCCGGATCTCCGGCTCCAGGTCCGCGATTGCCGCGATCACCGCGGCCACCTGGCGCGGGCCGGGGAGGTTCGCGCCGGCACCCCGCACCGTGACAGCCGCGGCGCCGCAGGCGTTCGCCAGCAGCCCGGCCTGCCCGGCGTCCGCTCCGCGCAGCAGCCCGGCGATCAGGCCGGCGCAGAAGGAGTCGCCCGCGCCGGTGCTGTCCACCACCGTCACCGGGGGAGCGGGGGCCTCGACCGGACGCCCCTCGGCCAGGATCAGCGCACCACCGGCGCCACGCTTCAGGGCGACCATCCCGGGGCCGTACCCGGCCACCGCGCGAGCCGCGGCGGCATCCTCGGCCGCGCCGGTCAGCCGGCGCGCCTCGTCCGTTCCGAGGACGGCGATGTCGACCAGGGAGAGGAAGCCGAGCAGTGTCGCGGGGGCCGAGCCGGCGGCGTCCACCGGGACGTCCAGCGATACCGGCACCCCGGCCGCCCGGGCGTACCGGGCCGCGGCCACCGCCGCCGAACGCTGCGGATCGGCCAGCAGTGCGTAGCCAGAGATGTGGAGATACCGGGCGCCGCCGAGATCGGACGGCACCGACTCCGGGGTGAGCCGGGCGCTGGCGCCCCGGTAGGCCAGCATGGTGCGCTCCCCGTCCGGAGTGACGGCGACGATGTTCAGCGAGGTGCCCTCGTCCGGGCAACGGCGCACCAGCGAGGTGTCCACGCCGATCGCGCCGATCCCGGCGATCGCCAGGGCTCCCCAGTCGTCGTCGCCCACGCAGCTCAGCAGGGCGGTCCGCAGCCCCAGTCGCCGCAGCACGACCGCGGTGTTGGACGCCGAACCGCCGAAACCGATCCGCTGCCGGGTCGCGACGCCCTCGCCCCCGGGGGACGGGAACTCCGGGATCTCCAGCGCGAGATCGATGTTGAGATCGCCGAGCACCAGCACGTCGGGAGCCTCGTGGGCCGGTGAACCCATCGGGCCTCCTTCGTCCACTGAAACGTGATAACACTGTATCGAGCCAGCGTGAGGAGCCCATCGTGATCGTGCAGATCTACACCGCCCAGTCCGCCGCCGAAGCGGTGGCCCTGGCCGACCTCGGGGTCGAGCACGTCGGGCTGACCCCGACCACGATCGGCCTGCCCGGCCAGATCAGCGAGGCGGTCGCGATCGAGGCGGTGGCGGCGCTGCGCGGCAGGGGGCGCTCGGTGGCGCTGACGGTCGAGGCGGACCCGGACGAGATCGTGCGGATGGCGCTCGCCGTCCGGCCCGACATCCTGCACCTGTGCGCCGAGGTCGGCGCGGTGGGCGCCGACGCCGTCCGGGCGCTTCGCCGGCGGCTGCCCGCCGACCTGGAGATCATGCAGGCGATCGCCGTGGGCCACCCGGACGATCTGGCGATGGCCCGCGAGTACGCCGCGGTCTGCGACTACCTGATCCTCGACTCCTACACCACCCACGTGCAGGGGGTCGGAGCAGCCGGGGTCACCCACGACTGGTCGCGCAGCGCGGCGATCGTCGCGGGGGCCGAGATCCCGGTCATCCTGGCCGGCGGGCTCTCGGCCGGCAATGTGGCCGAAGCGATCGCGGCCGTCGGTCCTTGGGGCGTCGACTCGCTGACTCACACGAACCGTCCGCTCGGCGACGACTGCTTCGAGAAGGACCTGGAAGCGGTCGCCGCCTTCGTCGCGGCAGCCCGGGCCGCGTAGCCGGGTTCGGCTCAGCCCTCGGCGAGCAGGGCGTCGATCTGGCCCATGGCCTCGCGGGTGCCCTCCTCCATGCCCATGTCGAGCACCTGCTGCAGGGCCTCGGCGGTGGGGTAGGTCACGGTGAAGGTGGCGAGGGTGCCGTCCCCGTCCGCCTCGAAGGTGAAGACGCCGTGGGAGACCGGGAGGTCGGTCGAGGGCGTGAAGTTCTCGTCGGCGAAGAAATCCTCGATGGTGAAGCTGTGCGGCTCGTCCACGGTGAGGACGGTCCAGCCGCCGTAGAACCGGTCGCCCTCGGGGCCGGTCATGAAGTAGTGGACGCGGCCGCCGGGGGTCAGCGAGTGCTCGGTGACCGTGGCCGGGTAGGTCGGCGGGCCCCAGATCCGCTCCAGTTGGCGGGGGTCGGCGTAGATCTGCCAGATCCGTTCGACCGGGGCCGCGAAGGACGCGGTGATGACCAGCGAGCGGGTGTCGAGATCCTTGGTGATGGTGGTGACGGGCATGGTTCAGCCTTCCTTGATGAGGTCGTCGATCGCGGCTATTCGGCCACGCCAGACGTCTTCCAGTTCGGTGAGCATCGAGCCGACCGAACGGATCGCCTGGACGTCGCCGCTGGCCAGCTGTTCGCGGCCGCTGCGTCGTTTGGTGATCAGGCCGGCCCGTTCGAGCACGGCCACGTGTTTCTGCACCGCGGCGAAGCTCATGTCGTAGTTCGCCGCCAGCGCGGTGACGGAGTGTTCTCCGGCGAGGACCCTGCGCAGGATGTCCCGCCTGGTGCGATCGGCCAGAGCGTGGAAGAACGCGTCCGCCCGTTCCTCGTCCCGCTCGATCACAGCTCTAA
>JAPUEM010000026.1 GCA_027492575.1 Propionicimonas sp. | reverse complement strand
TGCACGCCGAAGCCGAAGTAGGAAAGGCCGGTCTCGGAGAGGATCGCGTAGCCGACCCCGAGGGTGGCGTCGATGATCAGCAGCGAGGAGGCGTTGGGCAGGATGTGCCGGACGATGATCCGGAACGCGCCCAGCCCCATGAACCTCGCGGCCAGCACGTACTCGCGTTCGCGGATCGAAAGGGTGAGCGACCGGACGACGCGGGCCGACAGCGGCCAGGCGAAGACGGCCAGCAGGACGGCCAGGATGATCCACGAGGCGTCGCCCTGCGGCGCCCCCTTCGAGGCGATCGCGATCAGGAAGAAGCTCGGGACGACCAGCAGCAGGTCGATGATCCACAGCATCGCCTTCTCGTACCAGCCGCCCAGGTAGGCCGCCGAGGCGCCCACCAGGGCCGCCAGGGTGGTCGACGCCAAGGCCACCAGGAAGCCGATCAACAGCGACTTGCCGAGGCCGCGCATGGTGAGCGCGAGCACGTCCCGTCCGGCCTGGGTGGTGCCCAGCGGGTGCCACTGGCTCGGCGGGGTCAGGAAGCTCTCCACGTCGATGTCGTCGAACTTCCAGAACATGAGGGAGGGCCCGGCGACGGCCAGGAAGACCAGGAAGATGATCCCCAGCCCGCCGACCACCGCGACCCGGTTGCGCAGGAACCGCCGCCACACCAGCTGACGCCGGCTCAACCGCCGCTCGGGCTGTGCCTTGGGCGCTGCCTCGGCGGCCTCCAGGGCCGCCTGTTCGATGTCTGCCATGCTGCTACCCCCTAACCCAGCCGGACCCGTGGGTCGAGAATCGCCACCATGATGTCCGAGAGGACAGCGCCACTCAGCACGCAGACACCGGCGAAGGCGGTGACGGCCACGACGCCGTGCACGTCCCGATTGGTGATGGTGTCCACGCCGTACTGGCCCAGGCCCGGGAAGCTGAAGATGCGTTCGGTGAAGGTCGCGCCGACGAACATGGTCGCCACGCTGAACGCGAAGTAGGTGCCGGTCGGGATCAGCGCGGTGCGCAAGGCGTGCTTCATCACGGCCTTGCCCTGGGGAAGGCCCTTGGCGCGGGCCGTCCGGACGTAGTCGGCGCCCAGGGAGTCGAGCATCAGGTTGCGCTGGATGCGGCTCATCGAGGCGGCGCCCAGGATGACGAGCACCAGGGTTGGTAACAGCAGATGCTGTAATCGGTCGACCAGGTCGGCGAAGGGATAGTCGCCGACGTCGCCGGTCTCGCCGATGAACTCGAAGAACCGGGTGCCGGTCGCGTTGTTGAACCAGATCGCCAGCATCTGCATGACGTGGCCGACCACGAAGGCCGGGGTCGAGATGATCACCAGCGAGATGAAGGTGGCGGTCCGGTCGGAGATCTTGTACTGCCGGGTCGCCGTCCAGGCGCCGATCGCCACGCCCACCACGATGCCGACGATGGTGCCGACCAGCAGCAAGCGCAGGCTCACCCACATCTTGGTGCTGATCTGCTCGGCGACATTCGCGCCCAGCGGCGAGTAGCCCCAGTCGCCGCGGAAGACTCCGGTGAGCCAGGTCCAGTACCGCTCGATCAGCGGCGTCTTCTCGCTGAGGTTGTACTGCAGCAGGATGTTGTCGATGACCTCAGGGTCGACCGGCGGCTGCCGCACCTCGAAAAGAGCCCGCGGATTCAGCGTCAGCGCCGCGAGCACATAGGTCAGCGACACCGCCACGAATAACAGCACGGCGTAGTTCACCAGTCGCCGTCCGACGTAATGAAGCATGGGGGGAACCTAGCGCAGGACGCGCGACACCCCAACCGAAACGCGCAATTCATCGTGAGCAGTTATGCGCTTCACGCTTGGGAGAGGTCGATTTCAGCGGCGCCGGACGGCCACCGTGCCCAGCACCAGATCGTCCAGGCCGCGTCGTTCGGCGCCGATCACCACGGCCGGCAGGACGACGCAGACCATCGCCGTCCGGGCGATCGCCCGCCACCAGCCGAGCGGTTCGCCGTCCAATCGGACGATCGTCACCCGGGCCAGGATCTGGCCGAAGCTGCCGCCGACCAGGGCGGTGAGGATGGCCTTCTGCAGGAAGAAGACGGTCAGCACCATCCAGGCCCGCCAGCCTCCGTCGCGCAGCACCCCGACCCCGAAGGCGAAGACCGCCACGACCATCGAGGCGGACCAGTCGACCAGCAGCGCGGCGATCCGCGCCCGCCAAGTCGCCAGCGAACCGCGTCCGCTCTCGGGCAGGCCGATGCTCTGCCCCGGGTACGCCTCCTGCTCGCTCATGGTGCCCGAGCCTACTGCGCCCGGCGGCCCAGCCCGGCCCGCGAACAGACCTGCCTGTGGATCGCCGAATCGAGCGCGCTTGCCACGGTCGTGCGGCATCCAGCGGCAGATCCGTCCACCCGGAGAGGCACAGCCGGCCGCGTGCGCTGTTACATCGCTGAAACATGGCCGCAACTGTTGGGACACGCCGGCTGCTATACCGTGGCGGAGTCCGTTACCCATGACTGTGGAGGCACGATGTTCCAGAGCGCCGACGAGCTGTTGGCCTACATCAAGAACGAGGGCGTCGAGTTCGTCGACATCCGGTTCTGTGATCTGCCCGGTGTGATGCAGCACCTGACCGTTCCGGCTTACGCGTTCGGCGAGGAGGTGTTCGAGGTCGGGATGGCCTTCGACGGCTCCTCCATCCGTGGCTTCCAGAAGATCCACGAATCCGACATGACCCTGCTGCCGGATCCGACCACGGCGTTCATCGACCCCTACCGGGTCAACAAGACGCTGGCGCTGAACTTCTTCGTGCACGATCCGATCACCCACGAGGCCTACAGCCGCGACCCGCGCAATATCGCCCGCAAGGCCGAGGCCTACCTGGCTTCGACCGGCATCGGCGACACCGCCTTCTTCGCCCCCGAGGCCGAGTTCTACATCTTCGATTCCGCCCGGTTCGACACCAACCAGCACTCGTCCTACTACTACATCGACTCCGAGGCCGGCGCCTGGAACTCCGGCGCCGAGACCGACAGCGACGGCGCCCTGAACCGCGGCTACAAGGTGAAGTACAAGGGCGGCTACTTCCCCGTCCCGCCGGTCGACCACTTCGCCGACCTGCGCG
Source organism: Propionicimonas sp. (assembly GCA_027492575.1). Classification (GTDB taxonomy): domain Bacteria; phylum Actinomycetota; class Actinomycetes; order Propionibacteriales; family Propionibacteriaceae; genus Propionicimonas. The sequence continues at coordinate 521 of JAPUEM010000026.1, read as the reverse complement.
ACGAGATGGTGAACCAGCTGACCGCCGTCGGCCTCGATGTCGAGCGCGCGCACCACGAGGTGGGCACCGCCGGCCAGGCCGAGATCAACTACCGGTTCAACACCATGCTGGCCGCGGCCGACGATGTGCAGAAGTACAAGTACATCATCAAGAACACCGCCTGGCAGGCGGGCAAGACCGTCACCTTCATGCCGAAGCCGATCTTCGGCGACAACGGCTCGGGCATGCACATGCACCAGTCCATCTGGAACGAGGGCGTCCCGCTGTTCTACGACGAGAACGGCTACGGCAAGCTCTCGGACATGGCGCGGCACTACATCGGCGGCCTGCTGCACCACGCCCCGTCGCTGCTGGCCTTCACCAACCCGACGGTGAACTCCTACCACCGCCTGGTGCCGGGCTTCGAGGCTCCGGTGAACCTGGTCTACTCGGCCCGCAACCGTTCGGCCTGCATCCGGATTCCGGTGACCGGCTCGAACCCGAAGGCCAAGCGCATCGAGTTCCGCTGCCCCGACCCGTCG
>JAPUEM010000025.1 GCA_027492575.1 Propionicimonas sp. | reverse complement strand
ATCCGGTTGGCCTCGGCGATGGCGGCGGCGAACTGCTCGTCCGGATCGTTCAGCAGGCGTTCGGTGGCGAGCGCGTGGGCCCGGACGCGGAGCTCGGGGTGGGTCTTGGCGCGCTCGATCACGGGCTCGGCGGCGGGGCCGAGGGCGGCCAGGGCGCGGGTCAGGCTGCGCTGGATGTCGTGGTCGCCGCGTCCGAACTGGGTGGACAGGGTCTCGGCGAGCCCGGCCTCCTGGCCTTCGGAGACCAGCGCGGCGGCGGCCCGCCAGGCGGTGCGGGCGATCTGGTCGTCGGCGTCCTGCAGGAAGCCGATCACCGAGGGCCAGGCCCGTTTGTCGCCGAGCTTGGAGAGGGTGTGCAGGGCCTGGCTGCGGGCCTGCGCGATGGGGGAGTGCAGTTCGAGCAGCACCCGGTCGTAGGTGGTCTCCCGGTCGTAGCAGGTCAGCGCCCAGCTGAGCGTGTCGCGGACGAAGAAGTCGGTCTCGACGGCGCAGCGCTCGAGCAGCAGCCCGGCGTCCACGATGCCGGGGTGGGTTCCGGCGTAGAGCGCGGCCTGCAGCCGGGTCGATTCCGATTCCGCCGTGAGTGCCCGGGTGAGACGCTCCGGGCTCGGTTCCTGCGCAGTCATGGAGACCAGTAGAAACCCTGTCATCGTGACAAGGTCAAACCGACCACCCACTGAGCCGGGGAATCTTCGGAACTCGGCCCACGCGCGACCAGAACCTGCGATGGTGGAAGCAGCTTGCGAAGCAGACCGCGAGGAGTGAGGACGATGGCGCGCCACCGGAACCCAGCCCTTCGACCGACGGCGCAGTCGTGCGTGCGCAGCCGACCCAGCTCACCCATCCCGACCGGCCCGTCCGGGCCGGGTGCGACCGTGCGCACGCAGCCGACCCAGCCAACCCTCGGATCCTCCCCGGTGAAGCCATGACGAACCTCGACTTCGGGCTGTGGCTGACCGTGATGGGGATGGGGACGGTCTTCGGGCTGCTGCTGGTGCTGATGCTCGTGCTGCAACTGCTGGGACGGCTGGACCGGAAGCCCGTCGAGCCGGCCGCCACCGGGCCGAGCGGCCTGGTGATCGACCCAGGCGGCCTCACCGAGGACGAACTCGCCGCTGTCACGGTCGCGGTGGTCGCTCACGCGCGGGCACAGCGGCACCTGGCGGCTCCCGATCTGGGGGTCGTCGAGGCGGGTCGCTCTCCGCTGGTCAGCGGCTGGGTCAGCACCGCCCGCAGCATCCAGCACCAACGGCGGAGCCGAGGCTGAGATGCGCCGCTACACCGTCCGGATCAACGAGACCGACTACACGCTGGACGTCGAGGAGGCCGCGCGCGACCAGTTCGTCGTCCACCTCGGCGACCGGGTGGTGAACGTCACCCTGGTCGACCATGCGGACGTGGCGCCGGACGAGATCGCGGACGGTCCCGGCGCCGCACGCAATGTCGTCGCCGCCCCGATGCCCGGCGTGGTGCTGTCGGTCGAGGTCGCCCCCGGGGCGGTCGTCACCCGCGGCCAGCTGCTGCTGGTGCTGGAGGCGATGAAGATGAAGAACGATCTCCACGCTGAACGCGACGGCGTGATCGCCTCGGTCTCGGTTTCCGCTGGCGACCAGGTGAAACACGGCGACCCGCTGATCGCCTACGAGGGCTGAGGGGTGACCCGTCCTCCGTCGAACGTAGCGGCTTTTCGGTCTCCCGAGCGAGAAGCCGAAAAACCGCTACGTTGGCTGGTGCCCGGCGGCGGTGAACCGCGATGACCGAGGAGAGCTGGGGCCAGCTGCTCGCCGGCCTCACCAACGTCACCTGGCAGTCGCTGGTGATGATCGCGATCGGCTGCCTGCTGATCTGGCTGGCGGTCTCGCGGGAGTACGAGCCGCTGCTGCTGCTGCCGATCGGGGCGGGGGCGATCCTCACCAATCTGCCGCTCTCGCCACTGGTGGGGGAGGACGGGCTGCTGAGCATCCTCTACGAGGTCGGCGTCGGCAACGAGCTCTTCCCGCTGCTGATCTTCATCGGCATCGGGGCGCTGACCGACTTCGGGCCGCTGCTGGAGAACCCCAAGATGGTGCTGCTCGGGGCGGCCGGCCAGTTCGGCATCTTCCTGACGCTGATTCTGGCGCTGCTGCTCGGCTTCAGCCGCGAGGAGGCGGCGTCCATCGGCATCATCGGGGCGATCGACGGGCCGACCTCCATCTACGTCTCGGGCATCCTCGCGCCGCACCTGCTCGGCCCGATCACGGTCGCCGCCTACAGCTACATGGCGCTGGTGCCGATCATCATGCCGCCGGTGATGCGGTTGCTCACCACCAAGGCCGAGCGGTCGATCAAGATGCCGTACAGCCAGCGGCAGATCAGCCGGCGCACCCGCATCCTGTTCCCCATCGTGGTGACCATCGGGGTGGGCATTCTGGTGCCCTTCGCGACGCCGCTGATCGGCTGCCTGATGCTGGGCAACCTGATGCGCGAATCCCGAGTGGTCGAGCGCCTGACCCACGCGGCCTCCAACGAACTGGCGAACATCGTCACCCTCTTCCTCGGCCTGGCGATCGGCTCGACCATGGGTGGCGAGGCCTTCCTGCGTCCGGCCACTCTGGCGATCCTGGCGCTGGGGCTGCTGGCTTTCGTGCTCGACACCGCCGCCGGGGTGGTCTTCGGCAAGCTGATGAACCTGTTCAGCGGTGGGAAGTTCAACCCGCTGATCGGCGCGGCCGGCATCTCCGCCTTCCCGATGGCGGCGCGCGTCGTCCAGAAGGAGGCCGCCCGCGAGGATCACTCCAACTTCGTCCTGATGCACGCCATGGGCGCCAACGCCGCCGGCCAGGTCGCCTCCGTGGTCGCCGGCGGCGTGCTGCTGGCCCTGATGGCCTGATGACCGAATGAAACGAAGACAATCGGGTTGACCTCCGTCTGGTAGCTTCGGCAGGGTCACCGGGGATTCCACCCCCATCGCTCGGAGCCCGCTCCGAGCCACACCCGATTCGACGGAGGACGCTCTTGCGAGGCTTGGCTGCGCTGAGGCTGAGGCTGAAGCGGCGAACCGTGGTCTCCACCGCGATCCTGACCGCGGTCGCTCTGGTCGCGGCCACCCTCGCGGTGCTCTACCAGGGGTTCACCAAGCCCGATCTCGATCTGAACGACGGCGGGGTGTGGGTGACCGCCTCGAGCGAGCTGATGGTCGGGCACCTCAACCATCCCAGCCGGGTGATCGACTCCTACGCGCGGACGACCTCGCCGACGGCCGATCTGCTGCAGGACGGCGACGGGGTGCTGCTGGTCGACCAGGGCCAGGGCGTGCTGAACGTCGTCGACCCGGCGCGCAGCGAACTGGTCGGCGCCGGACGCTTCACCCCCCATTCCGCGGTCGCCTTCCGCCACCAGATGCTGGGGCTGATCGACACCTCCAACCACGGGCTCTACGCCGCCTCCCTGCAGGGGGTGCAGGGGCTGAGCGTGGAAGGCCAGGATCCGCTGGCCGAACTCGGCACCGGCTCCGACGTGACCGTCACCACCGAAGGGACGGTGCTCGCCCTGGGTCGCAAGGGCGAACTGGTCACGCTGGCCGCGCTGGGCGCCGAACCCACGGTCACCGGGTTCGCCGAGATCCCCGCCAACGCCCTGCTGCAGCTGACCGCGGTGGGCGAGACCGCCGTCGCCTACGACACCGCCAATGGCGTGCTGTACACCGCCGATCGCAGCATTCCGGTGGCCGGTGGCAAGGGCGGACGCCTGCAGCAGGCCGGTCCGGCCTCGGACGCGGTGGTGATCGCCACCCGGACGGCGCTGGTCGTCCAGCCGCTGGATGGCGGCGAGCCCGGCGTCACCACCGTCCCCGAGGGCGATCCGAGCGAGCCGGTCTGGCTGGCCGGCTGCGCCTACGCGGTCTGGTCGGGCAGCGGCCAGTACGTCCGCGACTGCCTCGGAGACGCCGACGACCGCAACGACGTGGTGCCCGACCACCTGGGCCGCACCGAACTCGTGCTGCGGCAGAACCGCAACGTCGTGGTGGTCAACGACGTCGCCTCCGGCACGGTCTGGCTGATCTCCCAGGACATGCAGAAGGTCGACAACTGGAAGGACGTCCTCCCGCCGCCGAGCATCGAGGAGGAGGACGAGGAGAGCCAGGATCCCGATCAGCAGTTCACCATGCCGGAGCGGGAGAAGGAGAACCATCCGCCCAACGCGGTGAACGACAACTACGGGGTGCGGGCCGGCCTCACCACGGTGCTTCCGGTGCTCGACAACGACACCGACCCCGACGGCGACCTGCTGATCGCCTCCCTGGTCGGCGAGCCGCCGGCGTTCACCACGGTCACCCCGATCCGGGGCGGCTCCGCGCTGCAGGTCGAGGTCAATCCGAACGCCAAGGGCACCCTGAGCTTCAGCTACCAGGCCAATGACGGACGTCCGGCCGGCACCGACCGGGCCACCGTCACCCTCACCGTCCTCACCGACGAGGGCGACAACCGTCCGCCGCAGCAGAAGCCGAACCAGCGGGCCCTGGTCGCCGAGGTGGGCGCCACGATCACCTACGACGTGCTGCCCGGCTGGGTCGATCCGGACGGCGACGACATCTACCTCAAGCGCGCCTGGAGCGACGACGAGGACCGGGTCAGCTTCCGCAGCAACGGCGTCATCGAGTTCACCGACGCGCTGCGCGAGGAAGGCGTCCGCACCGTCAACCTGCTGGTCACCGACGGCCGTTCCGAACAGCAGGGGACGCTGACCGTCCTGGTGAAGCCGAAGGGCTCCCAGCCGCCGGTGCCGAACGCCGACCGGTACTCCGCGACCGCCGGGGTGCCGATCACCCTCACCCCGCTGACCAACGACCTGAGCCCGAGCGGATCGGCGCTGCAGCTGGCCAACTTCCAGCTCGACATCGGCGCCGGCGTCACCGTCACCCCCGACTACAAGGCCGGCACCCTGATCTTCCAGGCGACCAACCCGGGCACCTACTACCTGCAGTACCTGGTCTCGAACGGGCCGAGCGCGGCGACCGGCCTGATCCGGGTGGACGTGGTCGCCCGCGACCCGGACGGCCTCGACCCGATCGCCGGACGCGACACCGCGCTGGTGCCGGAACGGCGCGAGGTGCTGGTGGACGTGCTGGCCAACGACATCGATCCGGCCGGCGGCATCCTGGTCGTGCAGAGCGTCAGCGTCCCGGAGGCCGCGCAGGCGATCTCGGCCGAGGTGCTGGAGCACCGCATCCTGCGGATCCGCGATGTCGGCGGGCTGACCGCTCCCGTCACGATCAGCTACACCGTCTCCAACGGTCTGCGCTCGGCGACCGGCGAGGTGCGGGTGCTCGCGGTCGACCTGCCCGACAAGCTGCAGGCCCCGGTGGCGGTGGCCGACCGGGCCGTGGTGCGCGCCGGCGACGTGGTCACCATGGACGTGCTGGCCAACGACTACCACCCCGACGGCGACACCATCGAACTCATGCCGGAACTGGCCGAGGCGCCGCCCGCCACGGCTGGCGAGATGTTCGTCGCCGAGGGCCGGCTGCGTTTCCGGGCCGGCGACAAGCCGGGCACCGTCCGCGCGGTCTACCGGGTGGTCGATTCGCAGTTGAACGTGAACTCCGCCACGGTGACGATCCAGGTCTTCGCCCTGGACGAAGACAGCAACTCCGCGCCCCGCCCGCTGCCGGTCACCGCCCGGGCGCTGCAGGGCAGCGTGGTGCGGATCCCGATCCCGATCGACGGCATCGACCCCGACGGCGATTCGGTCGAACTGGTGGGCACCGGCACGGCGCCCAAGCTCGGCCGGGTGATGGTCGGGGACGCCTGGCTGGAGTACGAGGCCTACCCCGACGCGGTCGGCATGGACAGCTTCGAGTACGTCGTCCGCGACCGCAACGGCGCCTCGGCCACCGGCAGCATCGTGGTGGGCATCGCCGTCCCGGCGGCCCAGAACCAGGCCCCCTACACCGCCACCGACGAAGTGGTGGTCAAGCCCGGCCGACGGGTGTCGGTGCCGGTGCTGGTCAACGACTCCGACCCGGACGGGGACGACATCGGGCTGCTCGCCGAACTGTCCTCGGTGCCCGACGGGGTCTCGGCCGAGGTGGTGAAGGACCGCGTGCTGGTCCGCGCCCCGCAGGAAGAGGCGAGCTACCCGATCGGCTACACCGCGGTGGACGTCTTCGGGGCGACCGCCGGCGGCGACCTGATCGTGACCGTCGACCCGGACGCCGAGGGACGGGTGCCGATCGCCCGGGACGACCGGGTGCAGCCCGCGACCCTGGGCGACGGCGCGAGCATCGACGTCGCGGTGCTGGAGAACGACGAGGATCCGGACGGGGTCGTCGACGACCTCACGCTGAGCAGCGAGGACGCGGGGGTCGAGGTGCTCACCAACGGCCAGCTGCGGATCGAGCTGACCCCGCGGGCCCGGATCGTGCTCTACTCGATCACCGACCTGGACGGCATGACCGGCAGCGCCTTCGTCTTCGTCCCCGGCACCGAGACCCTGCTGCCCACGCTGCGGGTGATCGAACCGATCGAGGTGGTGGCCGGCGAGACCGCCCAGGTGCCGCTGGCCGAGTACGTCGCCGTCCGCCCCGGACGCGAACCGCGCCTGGCCGTGGCCGACATCGAGACCGCGCACGCCGAGGCGACCGACGTGGACAGCGCCGGGACCACCCTGACCTACACCGCGGCAGCCGACTACTACGGACCGGACGCGATGGGCGTCCTGGTCACCGACGGAACCGGGCCGGACGACCCCGAGGGGCTGTCGGCGCACCTTTCCATCCCGGTCATCGTGGTGCCGGCCGAGAACCAGCCGCCGACCCTGCGGAACACCTCGGTGCGGGTCGAGCCGGGTGGCGAGCCGGTCGAGGTGAACCTGCGCCGGCTGGCCTCCGACCCGGATCGCGGGGACACCGAACAGCTCACCTACGCGGTGGCGGACGCCCCCTCCGGGATCCGCGCCTCGGTCAACGGCCATGTGCTGTCGGTGGCCGCCGAGCCCGGCTTCGAGGAGAACTCGGTGGCCGCCGTCCGGGTGCGGGTGACCGACCCGCAGCGCGCCGAGGGGGAGGGGACGGTCTCCGTCCAGGTCACCTCCTCGCTGCGCGAACTGCCCACCGTCACCAACGACTACATCGACCGCGCCGACCAGGGGGTGGCGGAGAGCTACGACGTGCTGGCCAACGACGGCAACCCGTTCCGCGCCGAGGGCAAGCCGCTCACCATCGTCGACGCCAGCCGGCTGAGCGGCGACCCGGGGGCCGAGGTCAGCCACGACGGCAAGCGGATCACCGTGAAGCCGAGCGCCGACTTCCACGGCACGATCGTCGTCTCGTACACCATCCAGGACGCCATGGCGATTCCCGAGCGGCAGGCGGAGGGCACCCTCACGGTGGTCGTGCAGGGCCGTCCCGACCGGGTCGCCCGGCCCCTGGTGAACTCGGTCGGCGACGAGGAGGCCGTCCTGTCGTGGACGCCGCCGGCGCACAACGGCCGTCCGATCACCGGCTACACCGTCACCTCGGTGAGCGGGCCGAAGTACAGCAAGGAGTGCAGCACGACCACCTGCACCCTCAACGGGCTCAGCAACAACAAGGAGTACCGGTTCGCGGTCACCGCCACCAACGAGGTCGGCACCTCGGATCCGTCGCCGCCCTCGGCGATCGCCCGTCCGGACGTCATCCCGGATACCCCGGACGCGCCGACCCTGAAGTTCGGCGACCGCAGCCTCGACATCGACTGGGACAGGCCGACCAGCCGGGGATCGCCAGTCAGCTCGTACATCCTGCGGATCTCGCCCGCCGCCCCGAACGGACGCACCGAGCAGGTCGTCCAGGGCGGGACCTCCTTCGTCTGGGAGGGGTTGACGAACGGTCAGGCGTACCAATTGCAGGTGCAGGCCCACAACCTGGCCGGTGGCAGCGAGTGGAGCCAGTTCTCGGCGCCCGAGGTGCCGGCGCGGGAGCCGGAACCGCCGGGGCGTCCGACCACCACGCCATCGCGTCCGGTCGGCTCGCAGGCGCAGATCTCGGTGAACTGGGATCCGCCGTCCAGCGATAACGGCGACCGGGTGGCCGACTACACGCTGATCGTCCGGCGGGGCGGGCAGACGATCCGGACCGTCACCGGCATCTCCGGCACCAGCCAGAACGTGACGGTGGACACCAACTCGACGCCGTACACCTTCACCGTCACCGCGCGGAACAAGGCCGGCTCCTCCGATCCGAGCCCGGCCTCGGCGCCCCGGCAGGCGGCCAATCCACCGGGAGCGCCCACCGATCTGTCGATCGAGCCGGGTGACCGCCGGGTGACCGTCGACTTCACGCGCGGTGCCCTGAACGGCAACAGCGCCGGACAGCTCACCTGGCGCTACCGGGTGAGCCCGGGCGGCGCCACCGGCACCCTGCCGGACGGCGGCGGCAATATCACCGGCCTGACCAACGGCACCTCCTACCGGGTGGAGATCTGGGCGACCTCGGACGTCGAGGGCGTGGAGCCGGGGGCTTCCGCGACGACCGGGGCGGCGGTGCCCTTCGGCAGGCCGATCGTGACCTTGGCGGGCATCGATTCGCTGGACAACGCCGTGCGCTTCCGCTGGAGCGTGAACGAGAACGGTCGGCCGATCACCGACGCCAGCCCCAACAACAACGGCAGCTATACCCGGACGGGGCTGTCGCCGGGGCAGAGCTACACCTTGAACGCGAGCTTCACCAATGCCGCCGGGACGACCAGCGAGAGCTGGACGGGCAGCGCGAACAACCCGCAGCCGTCGATCTCGATCTACAACGCGGGCTACGCCGATCAGTGCGACACCAATCCGAACGCCCGCTGCTACTGGGTGGGCATCCAGACCAGGGACTTCAGCGGGAGCGTGACCTGCACGGTCGATGGCAACAGCAACTACAACATCAGCTACGGCGCGAACGATCGGAAGGCCTTCCGGAACGGTGCCGGCTACGGCCCCTACTTCGCGATCAACTACAACCCGCTCGTCGTCCGGTGCGGCGGCGTCACCTGGTCGGGATCGATGCCGTCATGATCCGGGCAACCAGCCAACCGAGCCGCAACCCTGCGGAGAAGGACGTGAGATGACCATCACCCAGGATCAGGCGACCTGGTTCGCCGAGACCTTCCAGCGGCTCACCGACAACGTCGGTCAGGCGGTGTTGGGCAAGGCCGGTGTGATCCGGCTGGTGCTCACCGCGCTGCTGGCCGAGGGCCACATCCTGCTGGAGGACGCGCCGGGCACCGGCAAGACCCAGCTGGCCAAGGCGCTGGCGGCGACCGTGCAGGGCACCCACAGCCGGATCCAGTTCACCCCGGATCTGCTGCCCTCGGATGTGACCGGGGTCACCATCTACGACCAGGCGGCGCACAAGTTCGAGTTCCACAAGGGGCCGGTCTTCGCGTCCATCCTGCTGGCCGACGAGATCAACCGGGCCTCGCCGAAGACCCAGTCGGCGCTGCTGGAGGTGATGGAGGAGGGCCGGGTCACCGTCGACGGTGTCAACCACGCGGTGGGCCGTCCGTTCATGGTGATCGCGACCCAGAACCCGATCGAGCAGGCCGGCACCTACCGGCTGCCGGAGGCCCAGCTGGACCGGTTCCTGATCAAGACCAGCATCGGCTACCCCGATCTGGCGGCGACCGAGGCGATCCTTTCCGGAGCCGCGACCCGTGACCGTTCGTCGCTGGTGCATCCGGTGATCACCACCTCGGCGATCGCGGACATGGCCGACCTGGTGACCGGGGTGCACATCGATCCGGCGGTGCTGCGCTACACCGCGCAACTGGCCGAGGAGAGTCGCGCCGATCCGGGCGCGCGGCTGGGCGTGTCGGTGCGCGGCACGCTGGCGATCGTCCGGGCCGCGAAGGTCTGGGCGGCCACCGAGGGCCGCACCTTCGTCCTGCCCGACGACATCAAGGCGCTCGCGCACCCGGTCTGGCATCACCGCATCGTGCTCGACCCGGAGGCCGAGTTCCGCGGCACCACCGGGGAGACCGTGATCGCCCGGGTGCTCGCGGAGATCCCCGCCCCGCAGACCCGCAGCCAGGTGGCCTGAGCCACGATGACCGAGTTCGGGCCGCGGGCGGCGGCGTTCCTCCAGCGAGGGTTGCGGACGGTGACCCCGCTGGCCTGGGGTGCGCTCGCCGTCGCGGCGGCCGGGCTGGCCGCCTGGGCCGGCCTCGGCTGGGTCGAGGCCGGCGCGGTGGCGCTGGTGCTGCTGGCCGCCCTGCTGCTGGCCGTGGTCTTCGTCCTGGGCCGGCCCGGCTACGCGGTGGAGGTGGCCGTGGCCAGCGCCCGGGTCGTGGTGGGGGAGCGCGCCGTCGGCGAGCTACGGATCCGCGGCGCCGGCCGGGCTTCGGCGGCGGGCCTGGTCGAACTGCCGGTCGGTCCGGCCACCGCCACCTTCGTGGTGCCCCGGCTGGCCGCCGGCGCCGAGCATGACGAGCTGTTCACGATCCCGACCCAGCGCCGCGCGGTGCTGACCCTGGGCCCGGTGCGGTCGGTCCGCGCCGATCCGCTCGGCCTGCTGCGGCGCCAGGTGGAGTGGACCCGGCCCGAGGACCTCTTCGTCCATCCGGTCACCGTCCGGCTGGCCAATGACACCACCGGGCTGCTGCGCGATCTGGAGGGGCTGACCACCCGCTCGATCTCCAACGACGACGTCGCCTTCCACGCGCTGCGCGGCTACGAGCCGGGCGACGACCTGCGCCACGTCCACTGGCGTTCCACCGCCCGCACCGGCCGGCTGATGATCCGGCAGTTCGAGGAGACCCGGCGGGCGCAGCTGGTCGTCCTGGTGTCGACGACGCTGGCCGACTACGCCGACGCGGACGAGGCCGAGCTCGGCATCTCGATCGCCGCCTCGCTGGCGATCAGCGCCGTCCTGGACGGCAAGGACGTGACCGTGGTGACCAGCGACCGGCTCATCGCCGCCGCCCCGACCCCGCGGATGCTGGACGCCTTCTCGGCTTTGCCGGTGATCGCCTCCGCCGAACCCTTCGCCGACCGGGCCCGGGTGGTCGCCACGGAGCTGCCGGGCGCCTCGGTGGTCGCGATGGTCACCGGCTCGGTGACCCCGCCCCCGCAGCTGCGGCTGGCGGCGCTGCGGCTGCCGCCGACCGCGCACGGCTTCGCGGTGCGGGCGGCCGCCGGCGAGGAGCTCGGACGGCAGGCGATCGGCGAGCTGTCGATCGCGACCGTTCCCGCGCTGGCCGATCTGCCGCTCGCCGTCCGGGTGGTGACCGCGGTATGACCGGGAAGACCTGGTGGCGCAGCGCCCTGGATCTGGCCTTCGTGATGGTGGTCGCGATGCTGGCCCTGGTGCCGCTGCAGCCCGCCTACGGCGATTCCGCCTTCTGGCTCGCCGCGGCCGGCGGGGTGCTGGTCGGCGGCGGCGCCGCCCTGCTCGCGCGGCGGCTCAAGGCCGGCCCGGCCGAATCCGCGGGCCTGGCGCTGGCCGGCTACTTCCTCTTCGGCGGCCTCTTCGCGCTCCGTTCGGCGAGCATCGGGGGTGTGCTGCCGACCCCGGGCGCGCTGGCCGACCTGGGCGCCGGGCTGGTGCTCTCCTGGCGGCAGCTGCTCACGGTGAGCGCGCCGGTGAGCGGCTTCGAGCAGCTGCTGATCGTGCCCTACCTCGCCGGCCTGATCGTCACGGCCCTGGCCGCCGGGCTGGCGCTGCGGGTGCGGCGCTGGGCCTGGACGCTCGCCCCGCTGGGCCTGCTGCTGGTCTTCTCGATCGCCTTCGGCACCTACGAAGGGCTGCAGCCGGCGCTGGTCGGCGGCGGCGTGGCGGCGCTGGGGCTCGGCTGGGCCGCCTGGCGGCGCGAGCGGGATCGGGTCGCCGCGGCTCAGGCCGAACTGGTCGCCGTCCCCGCCCTCGGCAGCGGCCTGCGCCGGCTCGCCTGGGCGGCCGCCTTCGCCGTCCTCGCCGGTGCGGCCGGGACCGTGTCGGCGGGCGTGATCGAGGCCCCCGCCGATCGCGCCGTGCTGCGCGACGTGCTGGTGCCGCCGCTGGAACTGCACGACTACCCCAGCCCGCTGATGTCCTTCCGGAAGTACTCCAACGACCCCGACAACCCGGTGCTCTTCACCGTCGCCGGCCTGCCCGAGGGAACCCCGGTGCGGCTGGCCGCCATGGATCTCTACGACGGCATGGTCTACAAGGTCTCCGGATCGGGTGGCGGGGGAGCCGGCACCTTCGACCGGGTGGGCCGGACGATCGCCGGAGCCGAGACCGGCGAACCGGTGACGGTCCGGGTCGAGGTCGGCGACCTGACCGGGGTCTGGCTGCCGGACGCGGGCCGGCTCACCGGGCTCGCCTTCGACGGCGAGCGCGCCGGCCGGTTGTCGGACGGGCTGCACTACAACCGGGCCACCGGCACCGCGCTGAGCACCGCCGGGCTGCAGGCCGGCGACAGCTACACCTTCACCGCCCAGCTGCCGGCCGAGCCGACCGCCGAGCAGTTGCAGGACGCCAAGCTGGCCCAGCTGCGCACTCCGACCCCGCAGCTGGTCTCCGACGCCGTGGTCAACCTGCACGCCGAGGAGGTCGACACCGCCGCGCCCGGCCTGGCGCAGGTGCGCAAGATCGAGACCTTCCTGCGCACCGGCTACTTCAGCCACGGCACCGAGGTCGAGCACCGGTCGCCGTCGGGGCACAGCAACTGGCGGCTCACCCAGATGCTCTCGGCCCAGCAACTGGTCGGCGACCAGGAGCAGTACGCCGTCACGATGGCGCTGATGGCCGCCCAGTCCGGGCTGCCGGTACGGGTGGTCATGGGCTTCCTCCCCGAGCCGCAGCAGGTCGCCGACGGGCAGCCGATCCCCGTCCGCGCCAAGGATGTCACCGCCTGGGTGGAGGTTCCGGTCGAGGGCTTCGGCTGGGTGCGCTTCGACCCGACCCCGGACGAGGATCGCAAGCCGCAGCAGGAGGTGCCGGACAAGCGGCAGAAGCCGGTCTTCGACGTGCCGCAGCCACCACCGCCGCCGCAGGAGCCGGTCGAGCTGCCGCCCGCCCCGCCGGTCGAGCCCGAGGAGCCGGAGGAGCCCGGCCCCGACTACAGCTGGCTGTACCGGCTGGCCTGGATCGGCGGCGGCACGCTGGCCGGCCTGGCGCTGGTGCTCGGCCCGGGGCTGGTCATGCTGGCCCTCAAGCGGCGCCGCCGGCTCCGCCGGCAGGCGGCCGAACGGACCGCGGACCGGATCAGCGGCGGCTGGGACGAGGTCGCCGACGCAGCCACCGACGCCGGCCTCCGGGTGCCCGCGGTGAACACCCGGCGCGAGGGCGGCGTCCAACTCGCCGAGGCCTATCCCGACCTCGCCCTGGACGAACTCGCGACCCGCGCGGATGCCGCCGTCTTCGCCCCGGGAGAGCCGTCCGCCGAGCTCGCCGCGGCCTACTGGGCCGACGTGGAGAGCGCGCGGCAGCGGATCGCCCGGCAGGCCGGCTTCGGCACCCGGGTGCGTCGCTTCTTCGCACCGGCTTCGCTGCTGCGCCGCAAGGGCCGCTGATGGGCATCGAGCTGAACTGGGGCGCCAGCACCGACACCGGGCTGCGGCGGCGGGTGAACGAGGACGCGCTGATCGCCGAGTTCCCGCTCTTCCTGGTCGCCGACGGCATGGGCGGCCACGAGGCCGGCGAGCTGGCCAGCGAACGTGCGCTGGCGGCCTTCCGTCCGCTGGTGGGGCGTCCGACGGTGTCGATCGACGATCTGGCCGGCGCCTTCGCCGAGGCGGTCACCGCGGTCGCCGGCATCGGAACCCGGGCCGCCGCGGCCGGCACCACCCTCACCGGGGTCGCGGTGGCCGAGCACGACGGCGCCGGCTACTGGCTGGTGCTCAACCTGGGCGATTCCCGCACCTACCGGATGGCCGCCGGCGAACTGGAGCAGATCAGCGTCGACCACTCCGCCGTCCAGGAACTGATCGACGCCGGACGGCTGGCCGCCGAGGACGCCGAGCAGCACCCCGAACGGCACGTCATCACCAAGGCGATCGGGGCCGGCTCCCGCTCCGAGCCGGATTACTGGCTGCTGCCCGCCCACGCCGGCGACCGGCTGCTGGTCTGCTCCGACGGCCTGAGCCGGGAGCTGGACGCCGAGCAGATCGCCCGGGTGCTGACCGAGGAGGTCGCCCCGCAGGCGGCGGCCACCAGGCTCGTCCATGAGGCGTTGCTGCGCGGCGGGCACGACAATGTGACGGTGATCGTGATCGACGCCCAGGCGCTGCCGGACGACGATCATCCGACCGCCCGGGTGGGCGACCCGGAGCAGGACGTGGACGAGGCGGAGACCGTGCCGCGCGTGAAGCTGGAAGGAGCCGGTGATGGCCAGGTATAGCCCGGGGCAGTGGTTCGCGATCGTCACCCCGGCCGGGGCGGCCCTGCTGCCGCCGACCGTGCCCGAGGCGACCGTCGAGCAGGTCTGGACGGCGCTGCGCGGCGGCGACGGGCTTGGCGCGGTGATCGAGGGGCTGGTCGGCGCCTTCGGGACCAGTCTCAGCCTGCTGCCCGACTTCGCGGTGCTGACCGGCTCCGGCGACGAGTTGCGGCTCGCCGTCCGCGGCGGCGCCACCGCCAGCGTGCTGACCGCCGGCTCGGCCGGCCCGGAAGTCATCGCCGGAGCCGGCGTCACGACCTGGAGCGAACGGGCGCTGACGCAGGTGACCTCCGCCGTCCTGGCCGCGCCGGGTGCGGCCGCCGGACCCACCCTGCCCATCGCGGACGGGATCGTGCTCGCCGGCAGCGTCGAGGTGCTGGCTCGGGGAACGGTTCCGGCGGCACCGGGACAGGGGACGGTTCCTGCTGTCCCGCTCCCGACGGCAGAACCGGGACAGCAGGAACCGTCCCCCGTCCCGCTGGGGGCCCCAGAACCGGGACAGCAGGAACCGTCCCCTGTCCCGCCCGCGCCCGCCGACCGGCCGGTGCCCGCCGAGACCACCTGGGTGGAGCCGGCCGACGACGCGGCCCATGACTTCGCCGAACTGCTCTTCGGCGAGACCGTGATCTCCTCGGTGGAGGCCGCCGCCGTGCGCCAGCCCGAGGCCGAGCCGCCGGCGGACGAGCCGGTCCCCATTCCGGCACCTGCACCGCTTCCCGTCCCGCCCGCCGTCGTCGCGGCCGAGCCGGCCCCGGCTCCGGCGCCCGCCCCGCCGGTGGCCGCGCCGTCGATGATCCAGGGGGTGCCGGGCCGTCCGCAGCCGGCCGGCGACCACGACGGCGAGACGGTGCTGAGCGACGAGGTGCGCCAGGTGGCGGTGGGGATCTCGCAGCCCACCACGCCGCTGCAGCGCACCCCGCCGGTGCTGCTCGCGCCGGGCCACCCGCCGCTGGCGCTGGATCGCGGCGCGATCGTCGGCACCCGTCCGCAGCTGAGCCGGGTGCAGGGCTCGAACGTGCCGCACCTGGTCGCGGTCACCTCGCCCAGCGGCGAGATCTCGCGCAACCACCTCGAACTGCGGGTGGAGGCCCGGACGGTGCTCGCGGTGGACCTGAACTCCACCAACGGCACCGTGCTGCTGCGGGCCGGAAGCGACCCCGTCCGGCTGCATCCCGGCGAGCCCAGCATGCTGGTCGCCGGCGACCGGATCGATCTCGGCGACGGCGTGATGCTCAGCTTCGAGGGTTTGGAATGATCCCCGAGGAACGCCGCGGGGACCCCGGATGAGCAGCCGACGGCCACCGGCCGCTCCGCCCCGGCTGCCCGGCTTCACTCCGATCCGGCACCTCGGATCGGGCGGCTTCGCCGACGTCTTCCTCTACTCCGAGCAGCTGCTCGGCCGGCAGGTCGCGGTGAAGGTGCTGCTCTCGGAGAAGCTCGGCCCGGACGCCATCGCCCACTTCACCAACGAGGCCAACCTGATGGCCCAGTTGTCGAACCACCCCTCGATCGTCTCGGTCCACCAGGCCGGCGTCTCCGAGGACGGCCGCCCCTACCTGGTGATGGAGTACTGCTCGCGTCCCAATCTGCACGCCCGCTACCGGGCCGAGCGGTTCTCGCAGGCCGAGGCGCTGCGGGTCGGCGTCCAGATCGCCGGGGCGGTGGAGACCGTGCACCGGGCCGGGGTGCTGCACCGCGACATCAAGCCGGCCAACATCCTGGTCACCGACTACGGACGCCCCGCGCTGACCGACTTCGGAATCGCGGCCACCGCCTCCTCGTCGGCGCAGGCCGGCATGTCGGTCCCGTGGGCGCCGCCGGAGGCGCTGGCCGCCGACGGACGCAGCGACGAGCGCTCCGATGTCTACTCGCTGGCCGCCACCCTGTACACCCTGCTGGCCGGCCGGACCCCGTTCGAACTGCCAGGGGCCGCCAACACCAGCGTCGACCTGATGGGCCGGGTGCAGTCGCTGCCGCTGCCGCCGATCGGACGCCCCGACGTCTCGCCCTCCCTGGAACGGGTGCTCGCCACCGCCATGGCCAAGGATCCGGCGCAGCGCTACGCCAGCGCGCTGGAGTTCGCCCGGGCCCTGCAGCGGGTGCAGATCGAACTCGGCATGCAGCCCACCGGCGTGGACGTCATGGAGGACGCCCCCGAGCCGGTCGCCTTCGACCCGGGAGAGGACGCCACCAGGATCCGTTCGGTGGTGACCATCGACCCCCAAGGCGCCTCGGCTCCGGTGACGTCGCAGCCGCCGGTGGCCGACACCGCGGCCCCGGTCCGGCCCGGGTTCAGCCCGGCCCCGCTGGCCGCCCCGCTGGCCCCGCAGGTGGCCGACACCGCCTTGCGGCCGCCGTCCGCACCTGCGGCCCCGGTCGCACCGGAACGCCGCCGCCGTCGCTGGCCGCTTTTCACCGTGCTCGGCCTGCTCGTGGCGGGAGCCGCGGTCTGGCTGGCGATCCTGCTGCTGGGCAACCCGCCCGCTCCCGCCCCGCCGCCCCCGACCGAGACGCCGTCCGCCGAGCCGCAGGATCCGATCCCGCCCGGCGCGGTCCCGGCGGTCACCGACCTGGCGGGGAAGGTGAAGAAGGGGAAGGTCACCTTCACCTGGCGCAATCCCGAACCCCACGAGGGCGACGTCTACCTGTGGCGGCTGGACGAGCCCGGCGTCCAGCACGACCCGGAGGTGGTGACGGAGCCGACCGTCACCGTCCCGGCGGCGAAAGCCGGACGCACCTGCATCGAGGTGCTGCTGCGGCGCGCGAACGGCCGCGCCTCGGACAGTCCGGCGGTAGGGTGCGCGCCATGACCGGCCCGATCCAGCCCGCCTTCGTCGCCCCGGAGGGCGGCGTCGCGGTGGAGTTCTGCGGGGAGTGGCACCAGGTGGACGCCGCGCGCCCGTTCGCGATCGGACGCGACGCCGACCTCGTGGTCGACGACAACCCCTTCCTGCATCGCCGGCTGCTCGAGATCGAGTTCGCCGGCGGGCTGTGGGTGCTGTCGAACGTCGGCTCCCGGCTCGCGGTCACCGTCTCCGACGGCGCCGGAAGGATGCAGTCGTGGCTGGCGCCCGGCGGCCGGCTGCCGCTGGTCTTCGAGCACACCGTCGTGGTCTTCAGCGCCGGGCAGACCACCTACGACCTGTCGATCCACCTCGCCGAACCGGTCTTCGACCAGGTGGAGCCCGCCTCCCCGGACGGCCAGACCACCGTCGGGGTGCTGGCCTTCACCCCGTCCCAGAAGCTGCTCATGCTGGCCCTGGCCGAACCCGTCCTGCAACTGGACGGCACCGGCATGAGCGACATCCCGACCTCGGCGCGGGCCGCCGAACGGCTGGGCTGGGCGCTCACCCGGTTCAACCGCAAGCTCGACAACGTCTGCGACAAGCTCGACCGGGTCGGCGTGAAGGGCCTGCGCGGCCGGATCGACGACCATGCCATGAACCGCCGCGCCCGGCTGGTCGAGTACGCCGTCGCGGCCCGCCTGGTCACGCGCGCCGATCTGCCGATGCTCGACAACGCCGAGGAGTTCTCGTGAGGCTGAAGGTCACGCTGCGCCGCCCCTCCGACGAGGTCGACCTCAGCATCACCGCGGACGCCACCGCCTCGGTGGCCGACATCGCCCGTCACCTGGCCGCCGCCGACCCGTCCACCACCGGGGTCGTGCCCGAGGATCTGACGCTGCGGGTGACCGATGTCTTCGCCGGCGCCGAGGCCAGCCGGGTGATCGAGGGCGAGACCAGCATCCTGGACGCCGGCATCCGCTCCGGCTCCCGGATCGAGCTGGTGCGCGCCTTCCCCGGCCAGAGCGGCGGGCACGCCCAGGCGATGCTGCGGGTGCTCTCCGGTCCGGACGCGGGACGCGAGTTCCCGCTGCCCGGCGGCGCCACGGTGATCGGACGCGATCACGGCGTCGATCTGCGGCTGACCGACCCGCTGATCTCCAAGCGGCACGCCCGGATCAGCGTCGGCGCCCAGATCGAGATCACCGACCTGAACTCGGCCAACGGCGTCCTGCTCTCCGGAGACCCGGTCTCGCGGGCGGTGCTCACCCCTTCCGAGGTGGTGGTGCTGGGGGAGACCTCGCTCTGCGTCCTCCCGCTCGGCCAGGCCGGCGGCGCGCCGGGGCCGGTGGTGGAACACGTCCGCTCGCCGCGGGTGGTGCCGCGGTACCCGGGCGGCGAGTTCACCCCGCCCAAGCCGCCCGGGGTGATCCCCCCGCAGCGCTTCCCGATGGTCGCCCTCGCCGCCCCGCTGATCATGGGCGGCGTGCTGTGGGTGGTCACCCAGCAGCTGATGAGCGTGCTCTTCATGGCACTCACCCCGCTGCTGCTGATCGGCGCCTTTCTCGACCAGCGTTCGACCGCCCGCAAGACGCTCAAGACCCAGCGGCAGAACTTCGACGCCGGCATGCTCGCCCTGCAGGCGCGCCTGGAACGCGAGCGCGAGGTGGAGCGGCGGGCCCGGCTCGCCGAGACCCCGCCGACCGCCGCGGCCGAGCAGGCCATCGAGCAGCTGAGCCCGCTGCTGTGGACCCGCCGTCCCGAACACGGCGACTTCCTGCGGCTGAACCTGGGCATCGGCCGTGCGGCGAGCCGGAACACCGTCCCGCTGCCCAGCTCGAACGACACCTACCCGGAGTTCTGGGATCAGCTGCTGGCCCTGCAGGCCGAGTTCGCCCAGATCGACCGGGTGCCGATCCTCGCCGATCTGCGCGACTGCGGCGCGGTGGGCATCGCCGGGCCGGTCGCCGCCCGCGGGGCCGCGGCGCGCGGGCTGGTGCTGCAACTGCTGGCGCTGCACTCGCCGGCCGAACTGGTGCTCGCCGCGCTGGTCTCGCCGGGCTCCAAGGCCGGCTGGGAGTGGCTGACCTGGGTGCCGCACACCACCTCATCGCACAGCCCGCTGGAGGGCGAGCACGTCGCGGACGGGCCCGCCGCGGCCTCCGGGCTGCTCTCCCAGCTGGAGGGCCTCATCGATGCGCGCACCGAGGGTGGCCCGAAGCCGCGGGGGGCCGAGCGCAAGCCCGAGCAGTCCCAGGAGAGCCCCGCCCTGCCGGCGGTGATCGTCCTGGTCGAGGACGACGCCCCGGTCGACCGCGGCCGGCTCACCCGGCTGGCCGAGACCGGCGCCGACGCCGGCGTCCATGTGGTGTGGTGCGCCGGGGCCGTCCCCAGGCTGCCCGCCGCCTGCCGCACCTATCTTTCCGTCGACACCACGGACGCCGGCGCGGTCGTCGGCCAGGTGCGCGACGGCGACCTGGTGCACCCGGTCGCGGTCGACCCGGTCGCCACCGACCGCGCCGAACGGCTCGCCCGTGCGCTCTCGCCGGTGGTCGACATCGGCTCCCCCGAGGCCGACGACTCCGATCTGCCGCGGCAGGTCTCCTACGCCGTTCTGGCCGGACGGGAGACCCTCGACTCGGCCGGTCACGTGGTCGACCGGTGGCGGGAGAACAACTCGCTGGTGGTGCGGGACGGCAGCCCGCCGGTGCGCCGCAGGAAGGAGGGGAACCTGCGCGCCCTGGTCGGCCATGCCGGGTCCGCGCCGTTCTTCCTCGACCTGCGCCGTGACGGCCCGCACGCGCTGGTGGGTGGCACGACGGGCGCCGGCAAGTCGGAATTCCTGCAGTCCTGGGTGCTGGGCATGGCCGCCGCGCACAGCCCGGACCGGCTGACCTTCCTCTTCGTCGACTACAAGGGCGGTGCCGCCTTCGCCGACTGCGTGAAGCTGCCGCACACCGTCGGTCTGGTGACCGACCTGTCGCCGCACCTGGTGCGCCGGGCGCTCACCTCGCTGCGCGCCGAATTGCGCCACCGCGAGCATCTGCTGCAGCGCAAGAAGGCCAAGGATCTGATCTCCCTGGAGAAGACCGGCGATCCGGATTGCCCGCCCAGCCTGATCATCGTGGTGGACGAGTTCGCCGCGCTGGTGCAGGAGGTGCCCGAGTTCGTCGACGGGGTGGTGGACGTCGCCCAGCGCGGCCGCTCGCTCGGCCTGCACCTGGTGCTCGCCACCCAGCGTCCGGCCGGCGTGATCAAGGACAATCTGCGGGCGAACACGAACCTGCGGATCGCGCTGCGGATGGCCGACACCGACGACTCGGTCGACATCCTGGGCGACCCGATGGCCGCCCACTTCGACCCGTCCATCCCCGGACGCGGCGCCGCCAAGACGGGCCCGGGCCGGCTGCAGCCCTTCCAGACCGGTTACGCCGGCGGCTGGACGAGCGACGCCCCGCCCCGTCCGCGGATCGACGTCGCCGAACTGGCCTTCGGGGCCGGCGCGACCTGGGAGGTGCCGGAGGCCGAAGCGGTCCTCGTCGCCGATCCCGGGCCGACCGACATCGCCCGGATGGTCGCCACCATCTCGGACGCGGCCGGGCAGGCCGGCGTCCCGGCGCCCCGCAAGCCATGGCTGTCGGAGCTCGCCTCGGTCTACAACCTGGCGCTGCTGCCCAACCCGCGCACCGACGAGCGGCTGCTGCTGGGCGTGCTGGACGACCCGGCTTCGCAGGCGCAGCCGACCATCGCCTACGAGCCCGACCGGGACGGCAACATGGCGATCTTCGGCACCGGCGGCTCGGGCAAGTCGACCGCGCTGCGGACGATCGCGACCGCCTCGGCCTTCACCGCGCGGGGCGGCCCGATCCATGTCTACGGGCTCGACTTCGGCTCCGGCGGCCTGCGGATGCTGGAGGATCTGCCCCATGTCGGTGCGGTGATCGACGGCGACGACGAGGAGCGGGTGATCCGGCTGCTGCGCCTGATCCGCGATGTCGTGGACGAGCGCGCGGCGCGTTACGCCGCCGTCCGGGCCGGGACGATCGCGGAGTACCGGCTGCTCGCCAAGGCTCCTGACGAACCCCGCTATCTGCTGCTGGTGGACGGCATCGGCGGCTTCCGGGAGCGCTACGAGTTCGGCTCGGCGCAGAACGCCGCCTGGTTCACCGCCTTCGCCCAGATCGCCGCGGACGGCCGTCCGGTCGGCGTCCACGTGGTGATGACCGGCGACCGTCCGAACGCGGTGCCGAACTCGATCTCGTCCACCGTGCAGCGCCGGATCGTGCTGCGGCTGGCCGATCCGGAAGAGTACCTGATGCTCGGGGTGCCCAAGGACATCCTGGAGAGCTCCTCGCCGCCCGGGCGCGGCATCCTGGACGGCAACGAGGTGCAGTTCGCCATCCTGGGCGACAGCCCCAACGTGGCGGTCCAGTCGCGTGCGATCCAGGCCCTCGCCGAGGGCATGCGCGCCAACGGCCGCGCCCCGGCGGCCGAGATCCGGCGGCTGCCGGAACAGGTCTGGTTGCGGGATCTCGCCGCCGGCACACCCGAATCGGTGGTCTTCGGCGTGGACGACGTCACCCTCGGCGCGGCCGGGCTGGCGCCCTCGGGCACGCTGCTGCTGGCCGGTCCGCCCGGCAGCGGACGCACCACCGCGCTGGACACCCTGGCCGCGGCGGTCGCATCCGGCGCCCCGGGCCTGAAGCGGGTCTTCCTCAGCGCCCGGCGCTCGGCGCTGGCCCAGCGTCCGGGCTGGCTGGCCACCGCCGAGGGCGCCGCCGAGGTGGCCGTCCTGGCCGATCGGCTCGCCACCGAACTGGAAGCCACCCCGATGCCGGTGGCCGTCTTCGTCGAACACCTGACCGAGTTCGCCTCCGGTGAGGCCGAGTTCGCCCTGGACCGGCTGATCAAGGCCGCGATCCGGGCCGACGGCTTCGTGGTGGGCGAGGCCGAGACCTCCACCTGGTCGCAGGCGTGGACGCTCGCGCAGCCGTTCAAGGCGGGCCGGCGCGGGCTCCTGCTGGTGCCGGGGGAGATGGACGGCGACACCCTGCTCGGCACCCCGCTGGGCCGGCTGCGGCGCGCCGATTTCCCGTCCGGGCGGGGTTTCCTGATCGAATCCGGACGTGCCCGGAAGGTCCAGGTGGCCCAGGCCTGAGGGCCGCGGAGGGGGCATGGGGATTCCACCCCATCGCGCGTGAGCCGTCGGCCGTCTAGCCTGGGTCCTGCAAACGCAACCTATCCCTAAGGAGAAACGACATGCCCATGTGGGGTCTTGACGTTCAGCAGGTCCGGCAGCTCGGCACGCAGCTCACCCAGAAGGCGGGTGAGATCGAGACGCTGCTCTCGACCCTCACCAACGCCCTGAACGGCACCCAGTGGGAGGGTCCGGACGCGACCAACTTCCGCAACGAGTGGTCCGGCCAGCACACCGCCGCCCTGCGCAACGTGGCGAACGCCCTGCGCGAGGCCGGCACCAAGGCGACCCAGAACGCCTCCCAGCAGGAGAGCACCTCGTCCAACTGACGACCGGCTCTGCGAGGCGGGTGGCGGGCCAAGCCCGCCACCCGCTCTCGTTGAACCGACCCCTGCCCCTGCGCTCCCCGGAGCCGACCCGCGTCTGAGAGGAAAGCCGATCGATGGCCATGTACGGTGCCGACATCGTGCAGCTCCGCGCACTCGCCGCGCAGTTCGAGCGCGCTGCCGACCAGCTCGACAGCAGCCGGATGCTCGTGGGCAGCGCGGTGCGCAGCAGCCCCTGGCAGGGTCTGGACGCCAACCGCTTCCGCTCCGAATGGGATTCGGCGCATGCCGGGCGGGTCGCCGGTGCGGCCACCACGCTGCGGCACGGGGCCCAGCGGCTGCGCACCAACGCCGATGAGCAGGAACTCGCCTCGGCGGTGGACGGCGGCCCCGGCGGCGGACCGGGCGGTCCGGGACCGGGCGGCCCTGGCGGTCCCGGTGGCCCAGGCGGCCCGGGCCAGAGCGACCCGGGCAATTCCTGGGGCTGGTGGGACACCGTCACCGATGTCTGGGGCGGCTACCGGACGCTGGTCGCCCCGGTCAGCCTGGCGGCGTCCATCGCCGGGCTCGGCTTCCTGGCGACCAGTGTGCGCGGCACCACCCAGCTGTCCTCGCTGGCGTCCGCGCTGGCCTGGTCGCCGACCTACCAGACCCTCAACTCGGCCAAGCAGTTCCTCAACTTCGGCGCCACGGCCGGCAAGTTCCTCGGCTGGGCCGGAGTCGGCTTCAACGCCGTCTCGCTCGGCCAGGAGATCGCCGAGGGCGACGTGGGCGGCGCCGTCTGGGCCGGGGTGAAGACCGGCATCGGCATCGCCGCCCTGGTATCGCCGCCGCCGGCCAACCTGGTCTTCGCGGGAGTCGGCGCCGCGATCGCCATCGGCGAGTTCGCGGCTGAGAACTGGGATTCCATCACCGGCGCGGCGAACGCGGTCGGCAACTTTGCCGCCGACGTGGGCCGTGCCACAGTGGACTTCGCCGGCGACGTGGTCAACGGCATCGGTGACGTGGCCAGCAAGCTCTGGCCGTGGTGAGAGAGGCGACAATGAGCATCCCCCTGACTGCCGAGACCTCCGGCTCGGACGCGATCGGCTTCGGCTCCGCCGAGATCGCCTACCTGCTCTCGCGCTACGAACCCGCTGCGGTGGCCCGGGCGGCCGCCCTGCTGCAGATCGATCTGACCCGGGCCGGCCAGCCGGTGTTCGCCTCCGGGGCTTCCTCCCTGCTGGCCCGCGGCTTCGCCCACGTCGAGGGCGATGAGGTCGTGCTGGACGGGGCGGCCGCGGTGCTGGCCTATGCCTTCGTCGCGGGCACCCACTGGACCGAGATCGGCCTGATGGCCTCCCGCGAGGAGACCGCGGACGGCGCGGTGATGATCCAGGCGCCGCAGGCGGTGGCGATGCTGCAGCCCCGCGCGCTGGGCACCTGGTTCCTGTTGCTCAAGGATCCCCAGGTGAGCTCGGTGCAGGCGGTGCGGATCCTGGCCGAGGCCTTCCTGGCGACGCATGCCGGCGGCGCCGTCTTCCTGGGCGCGCGGACGCCGTCCTGGGATGCGACCCTCTTCCTGCGGCGCGGTGAGACCACGGCCTGGGAGCTGGCCCGGGGTGCCTCCCCGTTCTGGGGAGAAGCCACCAAGCTGGCGGCCGACGACGCGGGCCTGGACGCTTCCCTCGAGGCGCTGCTGCGGGCGGCCTGATGGGCTGGCTCACCGGCCGCTCGCCCGACGACCCGCAGGGGTTGCGGGAGCCGTTCGCGGTGTCGCGGCACGGCATGGCCGAGAGCACCCCGTTGCGTTCCCCGCTGGCCATGTTCCTGGTCGGGCTCGGCCTGCTGGCCGGGGTGCTGGCGCTGCTGGTGTGGGTCTGGTTGACCTCGCTCGCCCAGCCCGGCGGAATGGTGGTCTGGCAGCTGGTGCTGCTCAGCCTGGCGCTGCTGCTCGTCCCGTTGCCGGTGCTGTGGATCGGCGCCGTCCGGCTGGCCTGGCAGCGCCGCTACACCCGCGTGACCGGCTCGCCGCCGGTCCTCTACCGAGACTGAAGGGCTGGACGATGGCTGGCATGTACGGCGCGGACATCGCGCACCTGCGCTCGCTCGCAACCCAATTCGACCGGGCGGCCGACCAGCTCGAGACCTGCCGGATGGCGATCGGCGGGTCGGTGCGCAGCAGCCCCTGGCAGGGGGCGGACGCCGTCCGCTTCCGCGCCGACTGGGATTCCGCGCACGCCGGCCGGATCGCCTCGGCCGCGTCCCTGCTGCGCACCGGGGCGCAGGGCCTGCGCAACAACGCCGACCAGCAGGAGCAGGCCTCCGCGGTGGACGGGGGCGCCGGCGGGGGATCCGATGGCGGCGGCTTCTGGGGCTGGGTTTCCGATCGCGCCCACGCTGTCACCGACGAGTTGGGCAATCTCCTCGACGCGGGAGGCCAGCTCTGGGACGCGACCGGAGGCTCCCTGCTCAACGGCCGCTGGCCGCGCACCACCGAGGTGGTGGCTTCGCTGCTGCGGTGGGATGGCTCGCTGATCAGCGCCGGTGTGGCCGTGGCGACCGGGGGGCTGGTCGAGCTCAACCTCTTCGACGATGGCGAGCCCTACGCCGGCCCGGCGGTCCCGGCCAGCGGCCTGATCACAGCGCCGACGGACCTGTCCTCGCTGACGGCATCGGTGACGGACGCCTACGAGGCCGGCGACGGCGTCGTCCGGGTCACCACCGTCGACACCCCCGACGGGCCGCGGGTGATCGTGAGCATCCCGGGCACCGAGAACTGGAACCCGCTGGCCGGCGACAACCCGATGGACCTCACCGGCAACCTGGTCACCGCCGGGGGAGGGCGGTCGACGATGACCGAGGCGGTCGAACTGGCGATGGCCAATGCGAACATCCCGCCGGATGCGCAGGTGCTGCTGATCGGGCACTCCCAGGGGGGCATGACGGTGGCCGACCTGGCGTCCGATCCGGCCTTCGTCTCCAAGTACAACGTCACCAACGCGGTCACTTTCGGATCGCCGGTCGACTCCGACCACTTCGATCCGCGCGTGAACGTGCTGGAACTGCAGCACGCCTCGGACCTCGTGCCCAGGCTCGACATGGGAGACGCGCTCTATGTGCCGAGCCCCTTTCCCGGCCTCTTGCCGGGCAATCCGCTGCTGCCAGGGCTCCCGAGCGGGTACGTGCAGGGCGGCCCGAACCACACCACGGTCACCCTTCCCAACCCCGGCTGGGATCCGGCCACCAATCACTCCCACCAGAACTATTCGACGTCGGTGGCGAACAGCCAGAACCAGAGCCTGCTTGCCTACGAGCAGGGACTGCGTGACAGTGGGTTCCTGAGCGGCAATGCCGGCAACACCGCCGCGGTCGACGTAGAGATCGGCAGGAAGAACTGAGATGGCGAGAACCGGGAAATGGATCGCAGGGCTGGTCGCGCTCGCCGTGGCGGGTGGCGGCATCGCCATGGCAATCCCCTTGCTGGGCGGCGGTGCTCGTGACTGTGAAGCGATCCTTGATCGGACGATCGCCGCGGTCGAGGGAGTGCTGGACGTGCACGTGGAGTGCTCCAACCAGTTCGGCGGGGGCTGGCAGCGCCAGCAGGTGCGCCTGAACGCGGCCACACCGAGCGATGCCTACCCGATCGTCGAGCAGGTGCTCCGGGCGCTGGCGGCGGAAGCCTCGGCCGACGGTTCGTGGAGCACGCCGCAGGTCTACCGACTGACCGACGACTCGACCCTGTCAAGCCTGGCCGAGCTGGGCTTCAACGGCTCGCCGAGCATCGCGGTAGTGCGCGAGCACTACGGCATCGTCCCCCGGTGAGGAAGGGAGGGCCCGATGAGCAAGGTGATCAGACTGACCGCGGCCGAATGGGCGGACCTGCTGGCCGGGGGTGCCCGCGGCTCGCTGCTGCTGGACGAGGAGAGCCGCGGGGTCGAGGCCACCGTCGCGGCCATGGTTCAGGCTCCGGTGCGCGCGACGCTGCTGGCGACCGCCGGCGATACCGGCGCCGCGACCCGGCTGATGCTGAGTGGCGACCAGGTGTTGCTGGTGACTGAGCCGGTCTCCCCGCGGGAGGGCCAGATCGTCGCCTCCGGTGAAGTCCAGCTGACCTTCGTGGACGCGGCCGGTCTCTGGCCCGCGATTGCCGCCGTCCTGCCTGGGTTGGAAGCGCTGCGCGCGCCCGCCGTGGCCGGCAGCGGAGGCACCGAGATCGCCGGCTCCCCGGAGAGCATCGAGGCACTGCTGCAGGGCGAGGAGGCCAACCTGCAGGTGCGGGTGGAAGCGTGGCCGGACGCGGAGTCCGCCAGCCGGGTCTGGGGCCGGCTGTGGTCGGTCGTCGACGGCCGGCTGCTGGACGTCCGCAGCTCGGGCGGGCGGCTTCGGCTGCGGGAACGTCCGCCCGGAGCGGTGGCAGCAGAACTCGAGTGGGCGCTGGCAGGAGCGCTGGCGGAGACCCAGCGGCCGGTCGGCGACCACTAGGATCCGAACGTGGCAAAACCGCACAAGCTGGCCTGGAACGGCATCGACGTCGAGACCGCGCTCACCGTCGAGCAGCTCGGCAACCTCGCCCAGCGCGCGGCCCTGGAGAGCACCGGTGACACCGAGCACGGCCGGCACCGGATCGTGTCGTCGCCGGTGACGGACCGGCAGATCGAGTTCCGGGTGACCGACTTCGAGGTCGCGTTCAAGAAGCAGATGGTCTTCTACCTGGAGTTCGACGTGCGCGGCGGACGGACCTGGCTGACCAGCCGGATCGACTGGTATCTCACCACCCGAAGCCTCTTCGGCGGCCGGACGATGGTCGGCCACCACACCTATCTGCAGTTCGTCCACAACCTCGCCCGGGGGGTGCGCACCGCGGACCCGCAGGCGCGGATCGTGCTGCGCGAGGGGGTCGCGGGCCGGTCGGCGCCCGAGCCGGAACCGGCCGCCGCCGCCGAGTCGCCGTGGGCCCGGGAGCCGGCCGTCCCGGCGGCTGCCGCCGCCCCCGAGCCGCCCGTCCGCACCCAGGCG